>NZ_CP013197.1:959825-1279767 GCF_001886855.1 Spiroplasma citri | reverse complement strand
GCCAATTTTTACTATTTTATATTTTTAATAATGTTAATAACAATGTTTATTAAACATTAAATAAACAATAGATAAACATTAAATATAACAATGTTTATTAAACAAATATTTAGTTAGGAGATTTTAACTAATGAAAAAACAAAATAAAAAACAGTTTATTATTAATAATTTATTATATTCTTTTGTCTATTTTTTATCTTTAATTAGTTTTATTTTAATTATTTTCGGTTTTATTTCAAATAAAAGAGTAATATACGATATTTTATTTCTTTTTTTACATTTATTTTTATTATTTTATTTTATGAAGTTAAAAAGCATATATCACAAATTAAAAAATTTAAAAGAACAATAGAAGAAAGTAAAAAAAAGGAAAGATTTTGATAAAATTGAGTAATTTTGTTAAGAAAAATAAGAATATAGAAAATTGTTTTATTAGTAAGGAATTTATACCTTTTGTAACAGAAAAAGCAAGTTTTATAAATTTACCTAATCATAATTGTCATATTGGGTTTTGATTGAGTAATAAGTTTATTTATCCGAGTGAAAAAAATTCTAATCAAGTAGCAATCCGCTTGATTTATGATAATTCTTATTTTATTGTAAAATATGATGAAAATTTAAAGCGTAATATTTGAAAGCGTTTAACTGGAACGAAATTAATTAATTTATATAATCAATATAAACAAAATTACTCTACTAATATGAAAGAAACTTTATTTTCAAGTGAACCTAAAAAATTAAAAACAAATAAAAATAATTTAGCAAATTTAAGTGTTGAAAAAGAAGAACAATTAATTAAAGACTTAAAAAGTTTAAATTAAAATATTCCCAAAAAAGTTTTAAATAATATACAAAGTTTTAAGATTATATATTAAATAGATATAACATATAAAGCTCACTGTATATTTTAAAACACAATAGTATAGTGCCTGCGATCACCTTTAAAGTGAAGTGAAAGGCAAAGGGTTAAAAAATGTTTAAAACAAATTTAGGAAAATTAATGAATGGAGATGCTTTGGAATTTATAAAGACATTAGAAAACGATAGTGTTGATTTAATATTAACTGATATCCGCTCTATTTATATAATTTATCAAAAAGAGAAAACGAACAAATAAATGAAAAAAGCAATATAACCAAAAGCATAAATAAATATATTAATGCTATTTATGATAATAATTTGCATAATTCATTTGATATAAATACTTATTTAGATGAGTTTTATCGAATTTCAAAAACTAAATTTATGTTAATTTGAATGAATAGACAACAAATTGATTATTTAGATTGAGTTCGTAAAAAAGATATGCTTTATGATTTTATCCTTTGAAACAAAACAAATCCAATGCCAACTAATAATCATATTTATCAAGATAAAGAATATTGTATGATAATTTATTCTAAAAAACATCGAATTCCGAATTATAAAAATGATTATTAAAGTAAAAAACAATTTTTAATTATTCAATCGGAAAAAAATTAACGGGACACCCAACAGAAAAACCATTATATATATTTAATCGATTAATTAGTAAATATAGCTTTATAAACAAAGTTATATATTATCAGTTAAGGGGCTAGCTCTTTTAGAAATGCTAGAAAAATTAATTCTTAAAGAAGAATCAAAAAAAGAATATGAAGAATTTGTTGATATAGCTGCTAAATTTATAAACACATTGTGAGAAGAAGATAAATTAAAAAAAGAAATTAATTTTGATTTTTTAAGTAAAAATAAAATTAATAAAATTTATAAAGAATTAAAAGACAATAAAGAATATTTTTTCAATATTATTGTAAATATTTTTGCTACATCAAACACCATTAAAGAAATTAAAGAAGAAAATAAAATAAGTTTTAATTTTAAAGGTTTAAATACCAAAATTGTATTTGATAATATTAAAAAAATATATATAAAATCAAACAAGATTAAAAAATATTGTTTTTTTATTTTAAATTAAGATATAATATTTTTTTTTATCAAAAAAGTATCAAAATTGTATTAAATAATATTAAAAAAATTAAATATTGGAAAAACAAGTTAAAAATAACTTGCTTTTTTTAGGTGTTTATTTTAATGTGTGTGATGATTTATTTTTAAATCAGAAAAGGAAACAACTTTAAAATGGATATTAATAATATTATTAATGGTGAAAACTTTTTTAATAAAACATATGAAGATTTGAATAGATATGTTGTTGGAGAAATTGCATATAGGTTAGAAAAGTGAGATGATCTTATTTTTCAAAATTATCAAAAATATGATAAATTTAAACATTATCGATTAAAAGAAATAAGAACAAAAACATTAATTACTTTAAAAAGTAAAATAACATTTCGCAGACGACGATATTATAAAATTAATCCAATAACAGGGAAAGAAAAATATATTTTTATTTTAGATAAATTTTTAGGAATTAAAAAATGACAAAGACTGGGGAATGATGTCAAAGAAAGAATTTTATTGTTTTTAAGTGATGATAAAAAATAACGCGATATTTTAGATGCCTTAGAACAAGCAAAAATTAGTTTAATTACAATTTCAAATACTATAAAAACGCAACAACAAACGACAAATATTATATTAATAATACGATAAAATTAAGAAATAATATTAAGGATTTTAAACAATCAGAAAAACCACCAGAAAATAATATTATTTTATATAATAATTTTAATAAAACTGAACAACAAAAATTACGTCTTTATTAATTTTATTTTTTGACAATAAAATTAAACATGCTATCTTTAAGTTAATTATGTGTATTATTTATTCCATAATTTCTTAAAATATATTAAATACCCTTAAATAATTTATACAGCCAGATATTTTAAGTATGTGTATTAAATAAAAAAAGATAATATTATGTTATAAAATTATAAATTTTGTTATTTGTTTTAGGGTGATTAATATCCTCCATATTAGGTTATATAATTTTTAAAAGTGATTTTTATAAAAACTTTTTTTGATATAATTTAAGTACTATTTACTAACTGAATAATAATTAAAACACGCTCTTAATTTTAAGATTGCGGGTATGCTCAATGACTGAAATTGAACAATTATTATCACAGTAATATGCTGAATGCGTTAATTATTTATTAAGAAAATATGGTCCAGTTGCAAAAGATTACTTTTCTGATCATGATTGTATCAAAAAAAACAAGTGGAATTACGCGGGGAAACGAAGGCTTATATATTCATCATATTGATGAAGATAAAGCAATTATGTTGTCAACTCCAGCATATGCAAAGAAAAATCCATTTGATTATCAAAAAGCTGATCATTTAGTCTATTGTAATTTATTAGAACATTTAGTCTTACATATTAAAATTGTTGAATATCCAAATCCAGCCCAAAATTCTGGTGAAACCTGTGGGGTGGGTGGAATCTATAATTATATTGTTCCTGAATTAAATGATATTTATAGTGGAATTGTTTATAAACAGTCTTGAAAACAAAAAGTGACAGAAATTATTTTGCCACTTAAAAATGATTATTTTAAATGCATCAAACAACTAGTAAACCTTAATTTTGATTATGCTTTACTAAAATCTTTTAATACTAAATATGATTTGTGAAGCAATGATAAAAATAAACAAATTTATAAAAGATTGAAAAAACTAGGAGTAACAAGATAATATGTAAAACTTTAACAAATAAAAAAACATCTCTTTTGAGATTTTTTTTAAACTAAACGGTTGTATCATTCAACAATTAATGCTTCATTAATATTACTATTTAGTTCTTCACGAAGAGGGAAACGAACATATGTTCCTGTCATTTTAGTTTTATCAAATTTAACAAATTCTAATGTACTAACTTGACTATCTAAACTTTCTAAAATCTTAACATTCTTTTGTGAACTTTCTTTTACACTAATTACATCGCCAGGTTTACAATTGTATGATGGAATATCAACTTTTTTTCCATTAACAAGAATATGAGCATGATTCACCAATTGGCGAGCTCCTGCTCTTGTTTGTGATAGCCCCATACGATGCACAATGTTATCTAAACGTGATTCTAACATAATTAAGAAGTTTGTTCCGGCAATTCCTTTCATTTTTTTTGATTTACTGTAAGTGTTACGGAATTGACGTTCTGTTAAACCATACATATAACAAACTTTTTGTTTTTCATGTAATTGTAATCCATAGTTTGATAATTTTGAACGACGTTGTCCATGTTGACCAGGTGGTGTTGTTCTTTTTTTCCCTTTTGAAAACTCTTTGTCGTTTTCTAAGATACTAAAACCATATCTTCTTGCTTTTTTAAATATACTCCCACGATAACGTGCCATTAAAAAACCTCCTATATATCATTATGACATACAAAAAGATTCATTGAATTGCTCTAATAAAGGAAGTTTTTTGCTTCGCCCTAACAGCTAGGGTTACTTTAATATTAAATCCTAATTAATAAAAAACTAAGAACATTACTATGCAATTCTGCTGCTTCTCTGTGTTGTCTAAGAAACATTTTATAATAAAATCAAGGATAATTCAATATTTTTTTCTAATTTTTAATGTAATATCTTTTGCAAGTGCTATAATTCAATTGATATATAGTAATGATTGGAGGCTAGGCAAAATGGGGAATATTATTAATAATCCAGTTAAATTAACGTTATTGATTTTATTTTTTACTTGCCTATTACTACTAATAATAACACTAGTGTTCTGAGGACAAAAGCGTTATTTAAAAACAATTGAAATTAAAGTTTTAAAAAAATTTGATATTTTAAAACGATTACCATTAAAACATAAAATTTTTCGGATTTCTGAAATTGCTCGTTATAATAATTGCTATGCAAAAGACTTGATTATATGACGAACAAAGTATGAAATTATTTATGAAAAAAAATTAATAAGTTGTTTAGAAGTATTTCGTAAGTTATATCAAATTAATAAAACAGCATCAAAGAAAATGCCAAAAGTATCAGTACAAAAAATTATTCCGTTGTTAAAAGAATTAACTTTATTGGAAGAAGAAGCTCGTCGATTATTAGATGAAATTAACAGTCAATTACGAATTGAATTATTGCAACGAGATTATATTTTAGCACATAAGAAAATGTTTAATTCATTATTAGAAGATGCCGTAAAATTACAAATGAATGTATCCTTAGATTCTAAAAAGATTAGTGATTTTGAACGAAATATTGAAAGTATGTTTGATGAATTTGAGGATTATTTAACAGCGGGTGATTTTGTTAAAACAGAACAAATTTTATCAAATATTACTACTTCGTTAACTATTTTTGTTGAGATTTTAGATAACATTCCACAAATTAAAATTTTATTAACGAAAGTAGTTCCAAACAAGCTTTCTTTATTAAAAGATAAATATGTTCTTTTTAATAAAGATGAAAGTAGCCGTGATTTATTAAAGTATAGTTTTGATGAATTAACTCAAAATATTGATGAAACTAAAATTTTAATTTCTAAATATATTGATAACTTGCAATATAAAAAAGCAACTAATAAAACAATTGAGATTATTAATCAAATTAGTGATTTTGATCAAAGTATTGAGCACCAAAAAGCAATTATTTCATGTTTTAAAAAGTATTATCAAGTTGTGATGGATTATATTAATAAAATTGAACGAAGTTTTAATGCGATTTCTCGACAAATTGAAGCATTGCGTAGTTCATCAACATTAACGGCGCATGAAGAAGGTATTTATCGTGAAGCAATGGGAAAAACAAAGGATTTAACGCATGATACTAACCGCTTAGCATTAGAAATTAATCGTAATGGTCGTGACTATGTTAATTTTAATCAAGAATTAGTGCGTTTATTAGAAAATGCTGTTGTTACTCAAGAAGCATTAGAAAATGTTGTTAAGATTATTGAAAAACGTAATTTTGCAGAAACTGAAATTCGTAAAACAATTCATTTATTAGAAGTTGTTTTATTACAAGCTGAAGTTCGCTTAAATCAATTACAATATAAAAAATTATTAACAAAATATGAAAAAGCAATTAGTGATTATCGCCAATCATTAGAAAAAATTAAACGAATATCATTTGATGTTAATAATCCTAGTGAAGTTGATGAAGTAACAGGTAAACTAAATCGGTTAAAAACAGAAGTTTTAAAATTGTTTGAGAAAATTAAAAATAATATTTTATTAGATTTATTATCACAAGAAACATTAGTTTATGCACAAAAATTTATTTTAACAAATGATGATGTTGATGACCAATTACGTAATGCTCAGATTGCTTATCGCGATGGCGATTATGATGGCTCATTATTTTTAGCGTTAAAAATTATTAATGAAGAACAAGGAAAAATATAGGAAATGGAGTATAAAATGAATTTTGATGTAATATTAATTCGTTATGGGGAATTAACAACAAAAGGAAAAAACCGTAATAATTTTACAAGAGTTTTAGTTAATAATATTAAAACAAAATTAGTAGCCTATGAAAATCAATATCAACTTAAAAAAGAATTTGATCGTTTATTTATTGAATTATTAGATGCAACAGTTAGTATAGAAATTGTTAACATTGTTAAAAATGTTTTTGGTTCATCATCTTTATCATTAGCCAAAAAGGTTAGTTGTGATTTATCAGAAATTGCTAATTGTGCAATTAATATTGTAAATTATTATCAACCAGCAACTTTTAAATTAGAAGTACGCCGAAATGATAAGACTTTTCCACTTACATCGACAGAAATTAAACAACAATTAGCACCAAAAGTATTACAACAAACAAAGGTTAAGGTTGATGTTCATCAACCAGTTTTACAAATTGATGTTGAAGTACGACGAACATTTACATATCTTTTTGTTAATAAAATTAAAACAATTGGTGGTTTACCAGTTGGAATATCTGGTCAAGGATTAGTAATGCTATCGGGGGGAATTGATTCACCAGTTGCGTCTTTTTTAACAATGAAACGGGGAATGAATGTTGAATATTTACATTTTGCACCACCACCACATACGACTGAAGAAGCATTACAAAAGGTTAAAACTTTAGTTCAAAAATTAAATTATTATGCTGGTCAAAATCAGCAGCGCTTGTATGTGGTTAATTTTTCAATGTTACAACATGAATTAATGCATATTCCTGATGCTAGTTATCGAATTATTATTATGCGACGAATGTTTTATCGGATCGCTAATTTATTAGCCAAAGAATTAAAATGTCAGGCAATTATTACTGGAGAATCATTGGGGCAAGTTGCTTCGCAAACAATTGAAAGTATTAATACGATCAATGCTGTTTCTACATTGCCAATTTTGCGACCAGTATTATGTTTTGATAAAAATGAAATCATTGATATTGCAAAACAAATTGATACTTATCAGACATCAATTTTACCATTTGAAGATTGTTGTAGTTTATTTGTTCCAAAGAATCCGGTTACAAAACCGCGGATAAAACAAGCAGAATTTCAAGAAAAAAATTTAATGTGAGCAGAAATTATTGATGTTATAATTAAAAAAAATATAAAAACATATGTCGTTGGTAAGGACGTGATTTATGAAGAAGAAAACTAGTTTTTTTCAAAAAAAGAAAGAAGTAACAAAACAATTAGTTAATGAATCTGAATTACAAAAAGCAGAACAATCACGAACAAATTTATTAGAAGAAACAATTTTAATTGATGAAGAATTTTCAATTATTCGTGATGTTAAAGATGAAGATATTAAAGTAATAAATATGAACAAAGAACAAAATTCTTTTTATAATGAAAATGCAATTGATTTAGAAAAAGAATTATTAAAAGAAATGGTTCCAAAGAAAAAAGCCCGTTTATGACGTTATTTAGTTTTTGGGATCTTAGCACTTTTAATTATTATTATTATTATTATTATTATTGCAATTAAATTATAAAATTAGGTCACAAGTGTGGTTTTTATTTTCTTTTTCGTTAAAATGAAAGGAGAGTGAGGTAGTAACAATGACAATTCCCCATTTAAATGTTCGAACAAGTTATAGTTTATTATCATCTTTAATTACTTTTGATAAATATTTTACTTATGCTATGACAACGGGTTTATTATCATTGGCAATTTGTGATAATAATATGTTTGGGGTTTATGAATTTCACCAACTTTGTCAAAAAAATAAAATTAAACCAATTATTGGCTTAAATGTTATTATTTGATTTAATGATATTCCTTATAATATGAATTTATTTGCCCGTAATCAAAAGGGTTATTTTAATTTAGTTGAAATTTCATCTTTAGTAATGATTAATACTGAAAATAAAAAAAATGTAACATTAGATGAAATTAGCAAGTTTTTAACAACAGATGTTAAGATTATTATTAATTATACAACAGATGATTATCAGCCTGAATTATATCAAACGCTAAAGAGCCTTTTAAAAGTTGAAACAGATTTATATCTAGGTATTAATAATGGCAATCTATCATTGTTAGAGTCACTGCAAACATTACTTGCAAGTGAACAAATTATTTGAAATAATAAAGTACAATATTTTACAAGTGAAGATTTTATTGCTTATAAAGTTGTTGATACAATTAAAACACAAACTTTATTTAAAGAAAGTAAAATGAAAGATTTATATGGTTGAGTATCACCACCCTCCTATTATCAACAATATTTTGACAATATTAAAACATTTATTACTGGAATTAATGTTTTTCCTTTACACAAAGGGACTATTTTTGATAATTTATTACGTTATCCAACCCCAGAAGGTCAAACAGCACAACAGTTTTTACAAGAAATTTGTCAAACAGCTTTAAAACAAAAAAGAATTAGTAGTTCTAAAACAACATATCTTGAGCGGTTAAATTATGAATTAACAGTGATTAATAAAATGGGTTTTAATGATTATTTTTTAATTGTATGAGATTATGTTCGTTATGCAAAACAACAAAATATTTTTGTTGGGCCTGGTCGAGGCAGTGCTGCCGGTAGTTTAGTTAGTTACTTATTAGATATTACGACAATTGATCCAATTACCTATAATTTACTGTTTGAACGCTTTTTAAATCCAGAGCGAAAAAGTTTACCAGATATTGATATTGATTTTGAAGATGATAAACGAGAAATGGTTGTTGAATATTTATTTGAAAAATATGGGAGTGAACATGTTGCACATATTATCACTTTTCAAACGATTGGAATGAAAATGGCAATTCGAGATATTTGCCGAATTTTTGATATTGCAATTGAAGAAGCAGACAAGATGAGCAAAGCAGTTCCATTAGAATATAATTATCATTATGAAGAAGCAATTAATTCAAATCCTCTTTTTGAAATTTATCAAAAAAAATACCCCCAAGTATTTTTACATTTAAAAAAAATTATTGGTTTACCACGCCAAACAGGAACCCATGCGGCTGGTGTTGTTTTAACGCAACAACGGTTACAAACAATTATCCCAGTTAAAGAAGGCTATAATGGAATTTATCAAACGCAATATTCAATGAATTATTTAGAAGAATTGGGAATTTTAAAAATGGATTTATTAGGATTACGAAATTTAACAATTTTACATGATGTGATTGATAATATTTACCAAGAAACAAAAGTAAAATTAGATGTTAACACTTTACCATTAAATGATCGAAAAACTTATCAATTATTAGCTCAAGGAGATACAAAAGGGATTTTTCAATTAGAATCACCAGGGATGACGAAAGTTTTAGTTGATATGGTTCCGGACCAATTAGAGGATATTGTTGCAACTTCTTCGTTATATCGCCCTGGTCCCCAAGATAACATTCCCTTGTTTATTAAACGGAAAAAAAAATTAGCAAAAGTTACTTATATTGATGAACGGTTAGCTGAAATTTTAGCACCAACTTATGGCATTATTGTTTATCAAGAGCAAGTTATGTTAATTGCTCAAAAAGTTGCTAATTTTTCATTAGCTAAAGCTGATGTGCTTCGTCGTGCAATGGGGAAAAAAGATGCATCAATTATGAGCCAAATGAAAACTGAATTTATTGAAGAAGCAGTTAAAAACCATTATGTTGAGAAAATAGCACAAGAAATTTGAGAATTAATTTATAAATTTGCTGCCTATGGGTTTAATCGGAGCCATGCGGTTGCATATTCATTATTGGGTTATCAAATGGCCTATTTAAAAGCAAATTATTCTTCCCAGTTTTTAGCTAGTTTATTAACACATGTTATTGGTGATGAACATAAAACAAATGATTATATTGCTTTAGCAAAAAAGAATCATTTAACAATTGTCCCACCAAATATTAATGCTCCATATCGACAATATCATACTATTGATAATCAAATTTGTGTTCCATTATTAATTATTAAACAAATTGGTTTCGCTTTTTTTAATAAAATTGCCCAAGAGTATCAAACTAATGGAATGCTTACGGATTTATACGATTTGTTTATTCGCCTGTATAAAAAAGGTTTAAATCGAAAAACTTATGAAGCATTATGTTTTTCCGGAGCATTAGATGTTTTTAAGATGAACCGGATTACTTTGTTTAATAATTATCAACGGATTCTTACTTACATTGAGTTAATTAAAACTCAAGAAGAGAATGAAAATTTAGTTGTTGATTTTTCATTAGCTGAAAAACCAGAATTAGTAATTGAACCAAACGATGAAGTTATTTGTTTAGAAAAAGAATATGAATTTTTAGGGTTTTATTTATCAAATCATCCGTTAAAATATATTCGTGAAAAAGCAGGATATCAAGATAAAACAACATTAATTAGTAATTTACGTTTAAGTTTAGGATCAACAAATGTTTTAATTCTAGTGAAGCGATTAAAAATAATTACTGATAAAAACAATAATAAAATGGCATTTTTAGATTGTTATGATGAAAGTGGCGAAATTAGTATTACTGCTTTTGCAGGTATCTATAAGGATTATGCTAATTTATTAAAAGTTAATAATGTATTATTATTAAATATTAAGTTAGGAACATATAATAATAAAATTAATGGGATTATTAACCGTATTAAGTTTATTAGTGGGGAGCAAGAATAAATGTTTATTGAAGTTATTGCAAGAAACTATCAAGAATGCCAAAGTATTGAACAAGCTGGGAATATTGACCAAATTGAATTATGTACTAACTTATCACAGAGAGGGTTTACACCACCCTATGCAGTTATTAGGGAATGTATTGAACAAATTAAAGTTTCCATTCGGGTAATGGTTCGTCATCGTGACACTGATTTTTATTGTCCTGCTGATGAATATTTCCAACTTAAAAAAGATATTGCTTATATTAAAACAACAAAGGCAGAAGGAATTGTTGTTGGCATTTTAACACCTAATCACCAAATTGATTTATTACGGATGCAAGAATTAATTACCTTAGCATATCCACTAGCAGTTACTTTTCACCGGACTTTTGATTTAATTGAAGATAAAGTTACTGTTATTCAACAATTAGCACAGCTAGGAGTTAGCACAATTTTAACACAAGGTGGGATAACTCCAATTATGGAAAATTTAGTAACTTTACAAAACCTTCGAAATTATGGCGTTCAAATCCAAGGTGGTAGTGGCATTAATTTGACTAATTATCAGTAAGTTAGTCATTATTGTGATGCAATTCATCTTGGCAGTGCTGTTCACTATGATGGAACATGAAACACTGAACTTGATGTGACAAAACTTCAACAATTAAAATAGGAAAATTTTTAATTAATTATAATTAATTTATTACTTTTTCTAAAAAATTCAAAAAAAGTAATATAATTAAGCAATATAATTATTTGGTAATGATTAATAGCAGAAAGGAATAAAAAATGAACATATTAGAAAACATACTTGAAAAAATTAATACCTTTTCTCAAAAAATAAAAATTATTTTTCCAGAAGGAAATTATGAACGGATTCAAACAGTAGCTAAACAATTAATTGGCACAAATATTACGCCAATTCTTGTTTTTGCAACACGAGCAGAAGTTCCTTCAACAATTGACGAATTACAAAGTGAAGTCCTTGTTGCAGAAGAACAAAATGAAATAGAATTAGCAGAATATTTAGTTGAATTACGTAAAGGAAAAGTTTCATTATCAGAAGCTAAACAGTTAGTTCGTGAATGCAATTATTTGGCAATTTTATGAGTTAAAAAAGGATTAGCTGATGGAATGGTTGGTGGGATTACTTATGATACAAAAGATATCATTGGTCCAGCGTTACGAATTATTAAAACAAAACCAAACGTAAAATTAGTTTCATCATTTTTTTTAATGGTTCGTAATACTGAGCGCTATATTTTTACTGATTGTGCTTTAAATATTGATCCAACAGCTGAGGAATTAGCAGATATTGCTTATTTAGGATATGAGGCTAGTCAAGTTTTTGCCTTTCAAAATCCAAACATGGCTTTATTATCATTTTCAACAAAAGGTTCAGGACGTGGGGCTTCTGTTGATAAAGTTCGTACTGCTTATGACCTTGTACGAGCAAAGAATTTAAAAAATTGTTATGTTGACGGTGAATTTCAATTTGATGCCGCATGAGATGATACTATTCGTAATAAAAAAGCACCATCATCACCTTTAAAAGCTCCTGTTGATATTTTTGTTTTTCCAAATTTAGATGCGGGAAACATCGGATATAAAATTGCACAACGATTGGGAGGATTTGAAGCAATTGGTCCAATTTTGATTGGATTAGACCGGCCAGTTAATGATTTATCACGTGGTGCCACTATTAATGATATTTACAATACTGTTTTAGTAACAGCGTATTTATGTATACATAAATCAAATGATTAGAAAGGAAAAAAAAGAAAAATGATTTTAGTAATAAATGCTGGTAGTAGCTCGATAAAATTTCAATTATATAAAGTTAATTCAGCAAAAAATTATGAAGTAATTTGTAAAGGACTCGCTGAACGAATTAACATTGATGGAATTTTTACCCTTAAATTTAATGGTCAGAAGTTTCAAACAAAAGAAGATTTTCCAGATCATAAATCAGCAGCAAAGGTTTTAATCGCTAAATTAAAAGAACATCATATTATTCAAGATTTTGCTGATATTCAAGGAATTGGCCATCGAATTGTGCATGGTGGTGAAAAGTTTACACAATCAATATTTATTAACGATGAAGTATTTGCCGAAATTAAACGAATGGTAACATTAGCTCCGCTGCATAATCCGCCTTCAATTGCGGCAATTGAAGCTTTTCGTAAGATTGTTGATGTACCAAATGTTGCAGTATTTGATACTTCATTCCATACAACAATTCCTGAGGAAAATTATTTATATTCAGTTCCTTATGAATGATATAGTAATTATCAAGTTCGCCGTTATGGTTTTCATGGCATTTCTTATCGTTATATTACAAAACGATTAGCTGAAGTTTTACAAAAATCAGCAACTGAACTTAATGCAATTATTTGTCATTTAGGTAATGGTGCTTCAATTTGTGCAGTTAAAAATGGAAAAAGTTTTAATACTTCAATGGGCTTAACGCCATTAGAAGGATTAATTATGGGAACGCGAAGTGGTGATATTGACCCCTCAATTCACCAATTTATTGCAAATCAAATTGGAACAACATTAGATGAAATAACTAATACTTTAAATAAAGAATCTGGTTTATTAGGAATTTCGGGAGTATCATCTGATTTACGTGATGTTTTTAAAAGTAGCAAGGATAATCAACGTAGTAAATTAGCGTTGCTAATGAGTGCAAAAAGAATTGCAAAATATATTGTTAGTTATGCTAATGATTTAAAAACAAAACCAGATGCAATTGTTTTTACCGCTGGGATTGGTGAAAATTCTGATGAAATGCGCCAATTAGTCGTTAATGAAGTTACTTTATTGAACTTAGAATTATCTCCTTCAGCAAATCAAAGTTCATATGACACAGAAAATCTAATTTCAACATCAAAATCAGATGTTCTTATTTATGCGATGCGAACAAATGAAGAAGTAATGATTTGTGAAGATACTTATCATTTAATTAATTCATAAGATAATTTTATTACTACTTAAAATTTAATTATTCACGATAAAAAAGGTTTAGGTGTTTGATAACACCTAAACCTTTTCATATTAAAATATCTTTAAATTAAGAGTTTTGCAAAAATTTTATTAACACTAAAATGAACAACTAAAATCATGGCACTTGAAAAAATAAAGGTAAATGCAGTGTCAGAAATTCAGTGAAAGCGTTCAATTACAAGAGCAAAATTCATTGTTAAAACATGAATTAATCAAATAATAAAACAAAGTTTTATTTTTCAATTAATTTTAGTGTTTTGTTTGTTTTTTAAAAATAAAAGAATAATTGAACCAGTACAATATGTAGCATTAATATGACCACTTGGAAAAGCATACTCTCATGGGTTTTTAAATGTTGGCATATTAACATTACTAAATAAACCAATTGGTGGTTTTCACCAAGGATATTGCCATTCTCAGGGAATATTATTAAGATAACCATTATTTAAGTTATATCCAAAATGAAAACCTGATTTAAGATAGGCATCTAAGAATTCAGGATGAGCATTAATTAAATCACCAAAAATAGCATTATAATAATAAATTTGATGTGTTGCTCCTTTTAAAATCACAATAATAATATATGTACTAATTAAAAAACTTAATCCTTTAGTTGCTTTTAACCATGTTTGTTCTGTTAACAAACGGTTGGTTTTAACTAACCGATAGCGAACATAATAAAGGCCAATTCCTAATAAGATTGATTGATAAAGAAAAACTAAAATAGCACTTGTTAACTTATACTTATAATTATCAAATAAAATATAGTCAATTCCAGGACCAAATCCCTCGTCAAGACTTGGAATTAAAGATAAATTAACAATATTACCAATAAGCCATGCTCCTATGGCTAGAAAATAATAACCTAGAGTAAGCCAATAATTTTTTACAAATTTTTGCTTTTTTTGTTTTATTTTAAGTAAAAACCATGTTTCTAACAAAATTGCTAAATAAATGATAATTACAATGACTATTTCAGTATTTCCTAATTGATCATAAAAACGTACTCAATATTTAACAAATTCATTTGATAAAGGTTTTGCAAGTTCAGCAGCAATTTGGTAATCAATTTGATATCATCCTGTTGCAATTAGAACTCCTAAACTAATAAGAGAAATTACGAATAACGGAATTGCAAAAAAATAAATATTTCATTTTTTTTTAATAAAAAAGATGTTATTTTTTTGGTGCATATAGTTTCCTCATTTTTTCTTTCATCGTTGTTAATTAAGTAAGAGGTTAGTAAAAAATATAGACTATTTTCTTTTTAATTATATGTTATATATGTTAAAAAATAAAATTTTAATTTTAAAACTTTTCACGGTATAATTATTCAGAACATGTTATTAATAATTAAGATGATAATTATAATTGCTTTAATTATTGCTTCACAATAGGGTTTTTAATTAAATATAGCGAGAGATACAATCAAAATAAAAAGCAAATATATGTGGGTGATTAAAATGAGAACAGATTTCAAAAAGTATTTTCAAGTATTTTTTAATATATATTTTATTTTGTTTATTTTATATTTCGGAATCTCGTTATTTTTACCTTATTTTGTTTCACATTATACAAATTGGGCATTTGTTAGTATCTCATTAAATTTAACTTATATTGTTTTAATAACGGGAGTTTTTTTATTTTTCTTAGCTGTTTTAATCAAAATTTTAAGTGATTTTAAGCATTATAAACACATTATCTTGCAATGATATAGTATTTTAAAAGTTAATGTTACTGTAATTTTATTATGATTAACAAATATTTTTTGATTATCATATACTATTTATTGAAATATTGCGATAACAGGATTACTTAGTTGTTTTTCACAATTTTATTTTCAACTTTATCAAGTAATTTTAATTTCGTTTTATTTCTTTTATGGATTATTTATTATTACCTTTTTTGTTGCTTTAGTTACATTGCGAATTTATTTAATTTATTGGTATAAGATTAATGATTTAATTTATTTTAATCCGCTTCTTAATTTAACGTTATTTTTAAATATTTTAGAACCGTATCTTTTTATGCGGTATCGAATTAATATTTTAGTTATTTTTTTATTAAAAAAACTAATTATTATTTCATTTATTATTGCAAATATTATTAAAACATATCGGTTAATACTTTTCAGAAAGGAAACAACACCGCCACAAGAAAGAAAATTTATTATTGCTAAAATTTTAATAAAGTAATCTTTTTAAAATTAATTAATATTAACTATGTAATAAAAATTATTGAAAAAAATAAAGGAGAAGAAAATAATGAAAAAATTAATGATGATTTTAGCATCAATTTCAGTATCAACCCCAATTATTGGTACGGCAGTTGCATGTCGTAGTCCTCAAACTGGGGGTGAAATTGATACGACAGGAGTACCAACTGTTGGTAGTATTAAGGCAAATTTAAAAAAAGCAGGTTATGATGTTGATAACTTAGACGTTGATTTAGCACCAGGAATGAAAACAGCAACTATTCGTTTTATGCCAGGTGCTCCAAATCCCCCATTTTTAACAAAAAAAGTTGATTTAAAATGAACAACAAATGATATTAATAAAATGATTACTGTTACTTCATTGCCATATGATAATGGTTCTGGGAAAAAATTAACCGTAGATGAAGTATTAACTGCTATTAATAGTTTAAATGGAACAAATTTTACTTTTTCAGATGTTGAAGTAAACTTTGATCAAGAAATTAGTCAATGAGTAATTGAACCAAAACCAGGTGGTAATTTTACTGGTTCAGCAGTTGAAATTATTAATGAACCAATTACATTTTCGCAGGCATTTCCATTGGAAAATATTGGTGATATTTATATTGATGCTTCAGTCTGAGCAGATTATAAGAAAAATCCTGAAGGTACAACTATGAATATGACAGCAGCCATTATGGAGTTTGTTGGAGATCGTAATCGGTTTGCAAGTTTATATAAAGATGCAATTTTAAAAGCGATGATGGGAGCATTAAACGGTGGCATTGACTTATCAATTAATCAAGAAAATGGGGAAGGTACTTTAAAAATTACAACTGAGGTTGAGCATGTTATTAATCGTTCAACACTAACTGCCAACTTTAAAGTTAATACAACACCACCACGGAAGTTTTTAACGCAAGATAATATTAAACCAACGCAAAATCTAATCCTGGTTAAATTAAATGAAACTTATACAAAAGAAACTGAAAACAAACTTCGTTATGATCTTGTTACTAAGTTGTTAGGAAAAGAATTTGCTGATCAGTATAATGAACTTTGATATAATGAACTTTGAGTAACTTTTAATGAAGATGGCAAAGGAGCAATTGTTGAAGCTAAACCTGGGTCAAAAATTCTAGCTGTTTCTGATAAGTTAGCTTATATAATGACAAAAATCCCAGCTTATAAATTAGATGTTACATTTGAATAAAAAAAATAAACTCATAAGATTAATGAGTTTATTTTTTTGTTTGAACAGGCTATAATTAAAATTATTGCGGAATAAAATAGAACATTAAAATATTTAGGGGGAATACAATGACAACAATTTCATATGTTTTACTAGGAATTATCTTAGTTATTTTAGTTAGTTTTCTAATAATTTATTTAGTAAAAACACATAAAAAACCACTTGTAAATAATGATTCAGCATTATTACAGAAAGACATTCAAGCATCAAAAGAATTATTAGAGAAACAAGGGTTAGGATTGCAAAATCAACTTTCTGAACAAAAAAGGGAATTATTAACTTTAATTAGTGAATTTCAAACAAATTCAGTTAAAAATGATGCTGAATTTAATCGAAACTTAGCGATTTTAAACGAAGGATTAAATAATTTTAAAAATAACTTGTCAAAGCAAGATACAGATTTAAAAAATAATTTAAACCATCAAGGTGAAATTATTTCAAAGTCTTTTACTGATGTTTTATCAAATTTAAAAGTTTTAAAAGAATCAACGACAACATTAAAAGAAGTTGAAACAAAAGTTAAGACTTTAAATGATATCTTCTTAAATAATAAGAAACGCGGTAATTTAGGTGAATATTTATTAGAAAAAGTTTTAAGTGATATGTATGGAGAAAGACATCAAGGATGAGAGCGCCAATATAAATTGCCAACAGGAACTGTTGTTGATGCATTAGTTAAAACTGGGGGAGCAAAAGAAAATATTGCTATTGATGCAAAATTTCCATTATCAAACTATAACAAATACTTAGAAGTAAGTGATACAACAATTAAAAATAAATATTTAAATCTTTTTAAACAAGATTTAAAAGACCGAATTAATGAAGTTGCTAAATATATTAATCTTGAAAATGAAATTTCAAGTGCAATTATGTTTGTTCCTTCCGAAGATTTATTTGCATTTATTTATGGCCAATTTCCAGACGATATTATTACTTTTGCATTTAAAAAACGTGTATGAGTTACTTCACCAACAACATTATCAGCAATTTTATTTGTTTTAGAAAAACATATGCGGGAAGTTGCTTTTAACCAAAATATTGAGGCTATTAAAACTAATTTATTAAAAATAAAAGGCGAATTTGAGCGTTGGGTTGAACGTTGACAAGAGTTTACAAAAAATTTTGTAAAATTTAACACTAGTATTGAACAATTAAATACCACACATAATAAGATTCATATTCAATATCAAAAAATTTTAAATGAACAACAATTAGAACAACCAGTAGATTAAAACAAATAACTATGAAAGAAAAATATCTTAAAAATAAGATATTTTTAATAAATTTTGAATTAACCATTAAAAGCACTTTAGGTTTGTTTTTCTTGTTATTGATTTTAATTAAAGTTATAATTATACAAAGGCCAACAAAAGGAAAGGAAGTATAAAAATGAAAGCACTGACAACAAAATTAAAACTTTTCAATGGTGTTGAAATCCCATTAATTGGTTTAGGAACATATAAAATGACTGATGAGCATGAAGTTTATCAAGCTATTATTACAGCATTACAAAATGGTTATCGTCATATTGATACCGCTCAAATCTATGGAAATGAAGAATTAATTGGCAAGGCAATCAAAGATAGTGGTGTTCCACGAAAAGAAATCTTTTTAACAAGTAAAATTTGAAATGCTAATCATAAGTATGATGCGGCATTACAAGAAATCGATAACATACTAAAACGGTTAGATACTGATTATTTAGATTTATGTTTAGTTTCATTGACCAACTGCAGATCGAAATGAATGTTTCCGTGCGTTAGAAACAGCTTATGGAGCAAAAAAAATTCGAGCAATTGGGTTTAGCAACTTTGAAGTTTCTCATTTACAAGAGTTAATGGCAATTAGTGAAATAAAACCAATGGTTAATCAAGTTGAACTTCATCCGGGTTTAAATAACACCGATGTTATTAAGTTTTGTCAAGAAAACAACATTATTATTGAATCATGAGCAACTTTAATGCAAGGACAATGTATGACAAATTCAACTGTTCTTAAAATTGCAGAAAAACACCAGAAAAATCCTGCCCAAATCTGTTTAAAATGAGCAATTCAACAAAATATTGTTGTTATTCCAAAATCAACACATAAGGAACGTATTATTGCTAATACTGAACTAGGTGATTTTATGTTAGATGATGAAGATATGACAGCATTATTTGTTTTTAATTTAAATTCTAATGTTTTTTGAAGTTATGAACTTAACAAAGACTTGCAAGAATACTTAATTAATTATATTCAGAATCATCCAACTTTTACTTTTAAACAAAATATGACAACAGAAGAAATTATTAAATTATGGTTAACAAATGTTTATAGTGATTCAAATAATTTTAAAATTAGCAATATTAAAACAATTGAAAATATTGATAAGTTATATTTTTATTTAAAAAATAAAATTGCTTTTCATTTTGATCAGTTAGATACTAGTAAAGCTAATCAAAGTGGAAAATTTAATTTTAAAGTAACTGACCAAAATGGTAATTATATTTGAGAATTAAATGAATTAAAATATTAAATTCAAAATTAAATATGACAAAAAAATAGACACATAAGTTTTATACTTTATGTGTCTATTTTTATTTAAATTCTACTTCTTTTGATAATTTAATCCAACAACATTTTTAACTTTTGTTATTTTTTTATTAGCAATTGCTCGTGCTTTTGTTGCTCCCAAATTAATTAATTCATCAATTGTTTGGTCTTGCATTAATTTGTGGTATTTTTTTTGAATTGGCTCTAAAGTTTCAATAATTGCATTGGCAACTTGTTCTTTTAATTGCCCATAATCTTGTTGAACAAATTCCTTAACAGCTGCTTCAATTGTTATTTTTTTTAAAACAGCATAGATTGTTAAAAGATTACTCACCCCTGGTTTTTGGTCAGGATTATAAGCAATTTTTCCTTCTGAATCAGTTACTGCACTACGGATTTTTTTTTGAATTAATTCAGGTGAATCTAATAAACTAATAAAGGACTTGGGGTCGTTTGAAGACTTACTCATTTTTTTGGTTGGATTTTGTAAATCCATAATTTTGCCACCAATTGGTGGAATGAAGTCGGTTGGAATTTTAAATAAATTTTGTTGATAACGATTATTCATTCGTTCGGCAATATTTCGTGTTAATTCAATGTGTTGTTTTTGGTCCTTTCCAACTGGAACTAAATCAGCATCATATAATAAAATATCTGCGGCCATTAAAGTCGGATAAGTTAATAATCCAGTTGGAATAAATTCGGTTCCATTTTCTGCTTTCATTTTGCTTGATTTGTCTTTAAATTGTGTCATTCGTGATAATTCCCCAATAGTTGTGTTACACAATAAAATATGTGCCAATAAGGTAACTTCTAAGACATCTGATTGAACAAAAATAATTGCTTTTTGTGGGTCTAAACCACTTGCATAATATAATGCAATCATATTTTTAATGTTATTTCGTAATTCTTCTTTACTAATTGGAATTGTAATTGCATGTAAGTTTGCCACAAAAATAATTAAATTATTATCTTCTTGTAATTCAATAAAATTTTTTATCGCTCCAATATAATTCCCTAATGTTAATTGCCCTGTGGCAGTAATGCCTGAAACAATTGTTGTTTTTTTTTGTTCCATATGTTTTCCTTTCTTATTCAAATTTGATAATGTATTTAGTAATATCATAGCAAATATTTTAGTTTTTCCAAAAGAAAAACAATAAAAGTATTATTTTTTCATGAATTTTCAACCAATTTTGTTTACTATTTTTTGAACAAATAATATAATAACATTATATACTTAGAAGGAGAGTACAAAATTATGTCGAGAATTGAGAAAATTAATGCTCGTGAAGTAATTGATTCACGAGGAAATCCAACTGTTCAAGTTGAAGTTTGAACAGAATTTGGCGGATATGGTTCAGCAATGGTACCATCAGGAGCTTCAACTGGAAGTCGTGAAGCATTAGAATTAAGAGATGGTGATAAAGGACGTTACCAAGGGAAAGGTGTTTTAAAAGCAGTTGGGAATGTTAATACAAAAATTGCAGAACAACTTGTTGGAATGGAAGTAACAAACCAAGTTGAAATTGATCATGCCATGATTGCGTTAGACGGAACTGATTTTAAAAAGAATTTAGGTGCTAATGCAATGTTAGGAGTGTCAATGGCTGCTGCCAAAGCAGCAGCTTCTGAATTAGAAATGCCATTATATAAATATTTGGGTGGTGTTAATGGGAAAAAACTGCCAGTTCCAATGTTAAATATTATTAATGGAGGAGAGCATGCTGATAGTGCAATTGATTTCCAAGAATTTATGATTATGCCAGTTGGAGCTGAAACTTTTAAAGAATCTTTAAGATGGTCATCAGAAATTTTCCATACTTTAAAGAAAATCTTACACGATAAAGGTGATATTACAGCTGTTGGTGATGAAGGTGGTTTTGCTCCGCATTTTAATTGAGCATATAAAGATCAAACTTTAACTTCATTTCAAGCAAAAACACCAGCCGAAGTTGCATTAGATTTAATTGTTGAAGCAATTGAAGTAGCAGGATATAAACCAGGCAAAGATGGTGTTATGATTGCAATGGATTGTGCTTCATCAGAATTATATTTTGATGATAAAAAATATCACTTTAAGAAAATTGAAAAAGTTACAGGTAAAGAATATGCAATGACAACAGAAGAATTAATTAAATATTTAGACAAGTTAGTTGATAAATACCCAATTATTTCAATTGAAGATGGTTTAGCAGAAGGTGATTGAGCTGGTTTTGAATTGCAAGTAAAAACAATGGGGCATAAAATTCAAATTGTTGGTGATGACTTATTTGTTACAAATCCAAAAATTACAGCAGAAGGAATTGCTCGTAATGCCGCAAATTCTGTTTTAATTAAATTAAACCAAATTGGAACAGTAACTGAAACAATTGATACAATTCAATTAGCACAAAAAGCAGGTTGAACGGCAGTTGTTTCACATCGTTCAGGAGAAACCGAAGATTCAACAATTGCTGATTTAGCAGTCGCTTTAAATACTGGTCAAATTAAAACAGGAAGTATGTCACGAAGTGATAGAATTGCAAAATATAACCGTTTATTAGCAATTGAAGATGAACTGGGAAAAGTAGCTGAATATGATGGAATTAAAACATTTTATAATTTAAAAAAACATGTTTCGGATTTAAAAAAAATAACCTCTTAAGGTTATTTTTTTTATTATAAATGTAAACTGTAAATGCAAGTGCAACTTGATTTGCTCAAAGATACAAGGGTACTTTTTTAAGTATAATTATGAGTATCACACAAAAGGAAGGTGAGCAATTAGATGAAACGGTTATTAACACTTTTTAGTGTTTTTGTTTTAGGTTTTGGTAGTAGTTTAGGTGTTGTTAGTTGTACAGTGCGAGCAAAACATGAGCTTGATGATAACGATGAGTTAGATCGCAATCAAGATCTTGAAATTTTAAATCAAATAAAAAAGGAAACAAAGGAAACTTTATTACCATGATGGCAAACAAAGACAATGATTGATATTATTAAGGATTATCCAGAGCAAATATCATCATTTGAAGAACTAGTCGCAGAGGTAAAAACAAAAAATGATGGCTTCTTAACTTTAACGAGCACAGCAATTAGTGAATATGGTTTTTTAAATCAGTTGCTTGTTGGTTTTAAAGCAGAGTTTAATAATTTGAATCAACATTTACGAGATCGATATTCAAATTATTATGTTGATACAATGCCATTATTATGCCATTATTATTAGGAGAAAATGACATTTCATTTGATTTACATAATATTAATTTTGATAAGATAGCAAAACTATTAGAAGATACTCCCCATGCAGTATTAGGAATTACAGTCCAGGTTAATACTCCTTATGAAGTGCGCTTTAAAGGATTATCAGTGCTGGATAACATTCAAGTTTCAATAACTACAACAAATGATTCTGAAGTTCTAAATAATATTCAGGATAAAGTTGAAAATTATTTTGTTAATTTTCTTGATACTATTTTTAAAGTCAAAAACTATCGAATTATATCTGAGCAATCTAGTATAAACAAGGATATTGTTTGATCAATAATTAGCAAAGAATTAAAGGGCAGGAATATTTTGTTTCAGCATCATATTAGTTTCACTTTACCAATGATAAGAGATAATGCTTCTGCCTTGCACAAATATTCATATTTTTATAAGTATAATTCTGTTTTAGAGTGGGTCGGTGAGGGTTATGACCCACAGCAATTAACGTGACAAAATTTTCTTTCATTTTATAAAGAGAAAATGATTGATTTTGAAAATATTAAAGTTGAAGATGGTTATTATGTTTTAAACAAAATAGAATGGTTTATTCCAAAAAATTTTATGATTTAAAATTTACTATTTAAAAATAATTTCTCTTACATAGACTTGAAAGAAAAAAGTTATTTCACGATATTAAAAACACAATTTGATCAACAATTGGAAGAATTTGCGAAAGTAACAATTGATTATAATAGTAAACTTGCTTTTAAGATAGACCAAGATATATTTAATTCAATACTGTCAAATTATTATGGTAAATCAAACAAATATTTGAACTATAGTTGAATGTTCGAAAATTGTATTTTTAATCGTTATCAAAGGTCATTACAAAATCCAACACCTTGATACAGTTATATATCATCCAATTCCTCGAACTACAGCATTAATTGAATTAAAAATCAAAAATCTTTAATGATAGAAATAAAATATTATGACAACATATATAACAATGTTTTGAAATTAGATTGTATAAATTATTTAAGGGTATTTAATATATTTTAAGAAATCATGGAATAAATAATCTACCTACTTAATTTAAAGATACCATGTTTAATTTTATTGTCAACAAATTTTTATATTTTTTTAAATTTAATCACAACAAAAAATTAATTTTTATTAAAATTATTTAACTTAAAAATAAAATTAATAAAGATGTAAGTTTTGTTGTTCATTTTTATTAAAATTATTATATAAAATAATATTATTTTCTGGCGGTTTTTCTGATTGTTTAAAATCCTTAATATTATTTCTTAATTTTAGCATACTAGTATTCAATTTATTTTTAACATTTTTTTCGCTATAAATTCCTTTTTTAGAAAATATCCCCTTACCATAATGGGAAACATCGCCCTCCATATGACAACCGATATTATTTCATAATGTTTGATTTTTAATGCCCTCTTCGTTATTTTTAATTAAGTTAATTGTTTCTCTTAAAAACTTTTTAGAAATAGGAATAAATGACTTACTTTCTTTTAAACATTGTAATAATTCATAATATTTTCCATTATAAAAATAATCAACAACTTGTTTAGAAGTTTCTTCATTTTCTTTAATTATTCTTCGGTGGGGTAATAAATCCTTAAATCTTTTTACTAAATTAAATTTGTCTATTGTATAATGAACTTTGTTATTAGGAAAACGATTTGCAATATCTTTTTTAACCCCTTTAATTCAATTTGCTCCATCACCTAAAATCATAATTTCACTATAATCTTGAATATTATAATTACTTATTATCAAAAGTATTAATTTAACAACAAAACGGGTTAATTTTGTTTTTTTTAGAAATATAAATTGGAATATTATCTATTTCGTAAACACCTAACTTATTTGCAATTACATGTCTTTTTTCGGTTGATTTTTCTTGATCATAACCAGTATGAACAGTAGATAATAAGGTGTGTTTTTTAACCTTTTTTCTATCGTATTCTATTTTAAGAAAAGTTCCATCAATTTGAATATATAAAGTATGCGGAACTTTTATTTTAATAGTGGTATTATCAATATAATATTTGTAGTTTGTTGTTGCGTTTTTTATTGTATTTGAAATTGTCATTAAACTAATTTTTGTTTGTTCTAAGGCATCTAAAATATCGCGGTATTTTTTATCATCACTTAATAACAATAAAATTCTTTCTTTGACGTCATTCCCCAGTCTTTGTCATTTTTTAATTCCTAAAACTTCATCTAAAATAAAAATATATTCTTCTTTCCCTGTTATTGGATTAATTTTATAATATCGTAGTCTGCGAAATGTTATTTTACCTTTTAAAGTAATTAATGTTTTTGTTCTTATTTCTTTTACTCGATAATGTTTAAATTTATCATATTTTTGATAATTTTGAAAAATAAGATCATCTCACTTTTCTAACCTATATGCAATTTCTCCAACAACATATCTATTCAAATCTTCATATGTTTTATTAAAAAAGTTTTCCCCATTAATAATATTATTAATATCCATTTTAAAGTTGTTTCCTTTCCTGATTTAAAAATAAATCATCACACACATTAAAATAAACACTTAAAAAAAGCAAGTTATTTTTAACTTGTTTTTCAAATATTTATTTTTTTAATATTATTTAATACAATTTTGATACTTTTTTGATAAAAAAGTATTATATCTTAATTTAAAATAAAAAAACAAGATTTTTAATCTTGCTTAATTATTATTTTTTTGTTTATTTTGTAAATTCATTAATGTTTGATAAAAGTTTTTAACGACTTTAAAATCTAAATAAAAATCATCTTCTTTGTCTTGTTCATTATATGTTTCTATATTTTCTTTTAAATCATTAGTTATTTTTCCTTTTTCATCAAAACTAACAAATATATAGTCATGATAAAAACTTCCCACAGGAGTTATTTTAAATTCAATACCTGAAACATTATCATTTTTATCAAGATAAACAGTAAGAATTTGTATTCAAATATCTTGTTTAATTTTTTTGATTTCTTCAAAAAGTTCTAATATGGTTGTGGTTTCAATTAATATCTTTAAAAAAACCACTTTTTTCGTCTTCTTCATTATCATCATCTTTTGTATAATTAAATTCATCCATAAAATGTTCTGATTCGGGTTCAAAAATTGCTTGTGGTGCCATATATATAATTAACTTCCTTTCTTAAAATTAAAATTGCTTTATACTACTAATATATTATCAAAATAAATATTATTTTTAATAAATAATCATTAAATTTGCATCATTCATTATATAATTTTTATATAAAAAATATTAAGAAAGGAAATGATTTTTATGAAAAGATTATTAAGTATTTTAAGTTTAGTAGGTTTAATAACAACTGGAACAACAAATTTAATATCTTGTGGAAAACCAGTAGTTAATAATACAGAACCAAACTTAAAAGATGAAAATCAAAAACTAAAAGATGAAAATCAAAAACTAAAAGATGAAAATCAAAAACTAAAATGAAAGATTGATAAAAATATTTTATTTATTAATTCTATTAATCCTCCCATTATAATTAATGCTAATAAACCAAACGCAGTAAAAGAATATGAATTATTTTTGTCCTTAAAATCTAAAGTTTTAGAATCAATTAAAACAATTGATGAGTCATTAACAGAAAATGATTTTATAATTGCTTTTAAAGATTATTTTAATCACCTTCAGCCGCGAGAAATTGATTTAACAATATCCAAAAAAATTACAATAATAATTAGTGGAAAAAATAGAGCACATGGCGAAAAAGAATTTGATGTTGTTTTACCAGCAGCAATTCCAAAAGTTTAAGAAAGAAGGAAGGATAATAAAAATGAAAAAATGATTAAGTTTTTTAGGAGCAATTACATTACTAGGAACAAGCACAAAAAATCTAGTTGCTTGTAATAATATACCACAATATAACGAAAATGAATTACAACAACTAAAAAAAGAAAACCAAATATGAACAAATTGCCAAGAAATAAAAGAAAACTTAGAATGAATTTGCTCACAAGAAAAACCTTTTAATCAAGTTGATAATAAATGATATTATGTTGTTTGTCGTGGCAATGAAAATGATGTTTGAGAAATTGCTAAATTTAAAAATGATTTTAAAGATAATAAGTTTAAAGTTATTAAAAAAATAAAAAATGGTGAACTTAGTATACTTTATAATATGGATTATGGCAGACACTTACAAGTTGGATATAATATTTTAAAGAAATGAATATCAAATATTAATAATAAATATTTTAAAGCAGTTTATCGTTGAAATGGCGGAGAAGAAAATTTACCTGTTTTAGTTGTTAATAATGATGGTAATGTAAAAGTTAATGGTGAATAAAAAAAGCAATTTAGTAAAAATTGCTTTTTTTAATTTATTTAATTTTCTTTTTCATCATCTTTTTTAATTATTTTGTTGATATTGTCTTCTTTATTTTCATCTAACAAAATACATTCATTATTAATTTTTTCTTTTAATTTTAGCATTAGTTTATTAATTTCAGTGAATAAAATTGGCAATCCCAATGTTAAACCGTGAACTATTCAATATGCTAATCGTAGAAAAAATAACTTAGTCTTTTTCTTTTTCATTTTTATTACCATCCTTGTTTTTTTGTCTGATATTTATTTTGTTGTTATTAGCCAATTTATTATTTATAATTGTAATAACATCTAACTTCGTATTAATATTATTAATTTCAATTTTAATATCGTTTATTTTTTCTTTTAATTCTTTATTTTCATCTCTAATTTTTTGTTGTTTTTTACTCAAAATAGCTGCTGTTATGCCGGTTGTTCCACCAGTAAAAAGTGATATAACCAAAACAATAATTTCTAAAATAGTTTTTTCCATTTCTTTGGTTCATTTTTTATTGAATTCTTCTTTTTTTTCGGGCATATTCGCAAAAATTAATAAAATTGTTGGGGTCTTTGATTGATTGATAACGAATGGGAACTCGTGTGGTATATTCTCAATTAAAGGATTTTATTTTTTCGCCTTTTAGGGGTAAATTAAAACTAAGAATAGGGAATTCATAAATTCCGTCTTTATGTCTTGTGTTTAAGTTATCTTGGATTAATCTTCCTTTGTCTGTTCATACAAAATATTCGCTATCACATTTATTTTGATAAATTGCTCGGTATTTAAAATCATTTACTTGATTAATGTTATCGATTATGGCTGTTACTATTGTTTTTGAATTATCGTTTCAAGTCATAGCACTTTTAATATTTTTTCATGGTTTGTTTTCTTCTTCTTTGGTTTTTTCAAAATAGAATTTATTGTCAATTCCGCTTGGTTCAACTTCGTCAATTTTAGTGTTAATGTGGCATTGTTCTAATAAATCTGTTAATTTTTCAATTTTTTCGCTTTTGTTTTCTCCTAAACTTTCAATAAATTTTTTATTAATATATTTGTAGTTTTCATCTGGGTTGTCTATATCAGGGATTGGATATACTAATGGTGCTTTTGACATATCTATTTTAATTGTTAAAAATATTGTTGTTGTTTCTGCTTGGTTTTTTGTATAGGGAATTAAGTCGTTGATATCATTTGTGGTGTTGTTTTCTACTTTAATCATTTTTCCGCAAATGATTAAATAAAAAAATGGTATTTCTTTGTTTCTTTTTTTGTTTTTATTTTTGCTTGAATTCCTTTGTCTTCATATTTGAATTCTGCTTCTAAGTTTTCTTGTTGGCCAAATCCGTAAAATAAAAAACCAGTTGAATTGTTATCACATAGTTTTAATATTTCTTCGTTATAATTATCGCTATTACCTAATAAGTTTATAGCGTTTTTATTGCTTAATTCTTTATTAGCATAGTAGGGAATTGTTTGGTTTCTTAATAAAAAATCATAGTATATTGCTTGGTCGCGGTCTGTTAAATAATCTTCTGTATTGTCAAATGTTATAAATATAAATGCCATTTTTTACTTCTCTTTTATAAATATTTTTTTCTAATTTGTTAGATGTTTTATCTCATTCACTATGTAATGCGTTATTAGTAATTATTATTTTATTCATTGTTTCTTCAATGTTGTTAAAATTATTGTTTAGATCGTTGTTTAGTTTTGTGTGTGGTTTTAAGTCTTCTCAATATTTTTGATTTTCTTTTATATTGTAAATTGTGTTATTTTGTAATTGATAAGTAAATAATTCAATATCATAGCTTCATTCTTCATTTTTAATATCTTCTCATGATAAATTACTTTCATTTAATAATTTGTTTGTTAGTATTTTAATTTCATTCTTTTTTGTTCTTAAATTAATATTAA
Organism: Spiroplasma citri; assembly: GCF_001886855.1. Lineage (NCBI taxonomy): Bacteria > Bacillati > Mycoplasmatota > Mollicutes > Entomoplasmatales > Spiroplasmataceae > Spiroplasma > Spiroplasma citri. The sequence continues at coordinate 1,250,351 of NZ_CP013197.1, read as the reverse complement.
AAATAATTTTTTTAATTAAATTTCCACTGGTTGCTTGTAATTCATATTTTGTATCTTCTTCAATTTCAATAATTCGCCCATAAATTAATATATATGTTTGATTAAAAACAACTTTATTTCCAAGGTGTCTTTTATTAACTTTTTTTCTTCGTTTAAAAAATAATATTTTTATCTTTAACAAAAAAACTAGCAAAAAAAATCTTGGATAATTCCATCATCACATGCTTCCACATTACAATTAGGGAATGTTTTTAAAACTATTGCCATAATTTAACCACCTTATTATTTCCATTATTATCTAACATAAAAAAATAACCAGCCTTAACAATACTTAACAATAATAATTAACCCCATCATTTATTGTTGCTGTGATGATACCGTCATTAAAATTATTTGTCAAATAAAAAAAGACAATATAAATTGTCTTTTAAAATTAATATAATAATTTTTACTTATTGGAGATGTGTTTTTGTTTGCTTTAAAAGGAGTAAAATTAGTTTTTATAAATTTATAATAATTATTCAATAAAAATACATTAATTCTTATTACTTGGTATCTCTGAATACTCTACATAAGAATTAATTAATCCAAAAAAATTTAACTCCATATATTAAACTTATATTATTTATATTAATTAATAAGTAATAATCATTATTTATTATCGTGATGATACCGTCATTAAAATTATTTGTCAAATATATAAGAATTAAAATTACAATTAAATCAGTGTTTTTTTTGTTTTATTTTTTAATTTTTTCTAATTCATTTCAATTTAAAATTTCAATATAATTTTTTTCGTCACTTTTAGGAAATATACTTGTCATTATAATAAAAAATATTTGTTTTTCTTCTGTAATAAATAAAGGAAACAAATAAGATTTTTTAGGATTTCCGCTAATAAATACCGTGGTATCATAATTATCAATAACATATGAACAATTTTTATTATTAATTACCATATTTAAATTCCTTGTATAATTTAATTATTTCATCTTTTTCTGATTCATCTAATTCATCGGTGTTTATATCTAACGAAAAATCTAAATCATATGTTTTTTTCTTTGACCGCTTTTTTCAAGCATCTAGCCAAGATTTTGAATAATGAGTATATTCAATAACATCATTTGTTTTTTGAAAGCCTAAATATTCAATAAAAATAGTAGTTATATATTTTAATATTTTTGTTTCTTCTTTTGAAAAATAATCTCAACTAAATTCTTTACTATTATTTTTTTTATCTTCTAAATAAAATTTAATTTTTGTTTTTTCTTCTGTTAAATATTTAAAATGTAAAAATTTTCCTTTATATTTTTCTACATAATTAAAAAAACTAATAGGAACAGGGCACATTTCTCATGCTACAAAATCCATTTCAAAAAAATGGTTTGCATATTTTTTGGTTGCTTCTATTTCTAAAACTGCAATAAATTTATATATATGTTTTAAAAATAAATTTTTTTCTGCAATTAATTAATAAATATAATATTGCCATTTCTATTTTATTTGCTTCTATTGGAGATACATTTAAATATTTTGATAACATAGTTTCTTTCATATTAATCACACTTTCTTTATTAATTAAATTATATAATAAAAACCTAAAAACATTCTATAATTAAATAGCAAGTGATGTTGTGAGTTATTCTAGGTTCTACTTGCAAGTTTAAATAAAGAAAAGAAACCTTGCCAGTCAATAGTCTGTGCGATACTATAAATAAAAAAAGAGATTTAATATCTCTTTTTTTATTATTTTTATTATTTATTTGCTAATTCTTTTAAAGCTTCCATTAATTCTTTATGATTATAAATATCTTGTTCTCATTCATCAAATTTAGATTCCAATAATTCATAATCTTTTTTAGTCATTTTTTTACCATTTTTATTTATAAAACCTCATTTATAGTAAATCATTTTAATATTTACCTATATTTTTTCTATTTTTCCTCATTAATTATAAAAAATATAATTTCTTGTAAATACCTTTATTATGCGTTTTAAGGGGCATATTAGTTAATAAGTGTTAAAACTTGCTTCCATAATCTTACTTGGCCGAATATTAGGGTAATTGTGTTTTTATTGCTTTCTAAAATTATCCCAGATAAAATACTGTTATATTCTTTATTGTTAAATATAATAGGGTAAATTTATCTCTTAGTTGTAAATTGTTTAAATTTAAAATATTGTTATCTTTTGTGATATCAAATTTTATGAGGTGTGAGTATTCACTTAGCTTAAATTCTTGATTGCTAATAGTTATAATATTTTCTAAGGTAAAGTCTTTTTCTTCTAATTCATAAATTTTATTTTTAATTAAATTATTTTGTAAATTATTGTTTTTTTCATCAAAAGAGATTTCATTATTTTTTAATAAAATTGCTCTTTTATATTTGTTTGAGTTATTTTTTTGGTAAAAATCAATTCTGTTGATACTTTTTTGGATTAATTCTTCAATTTCTATATTTGTAATACATTTAATATTATCTTTTACTTTATAATTATTTAATTTGATATCTTCTTGTCCATCTTTGCAAATGTCACAATTTAAAATAAAATTTTTTAAATCAATATTAAATTTTAAAAATATATTTGTTATTTTAAATATTTTGTTAATAAATTGATAACAATTAAATTCTTTTTCTTCATTTTCTTCAAAAAATTTAGGATTATTATTATTTTCATCATTAATTTTTTTATTAAGTTTAATAAAGGGAATGTTGTTATAAATAATTTTTATTAAAGTAAAAAAATATATCAACTTTTATTTTTATATATGTTGTAAATTTTAAAATCAAAAATAGATTCAATATTTTTAGTAGTAAAGGTATATAAATTTTCATCTTTGTTTTTTCAATATGAGTAATAATTCCAATATATAATTGATTTTCGTTATTCAAAATACAAACAATGTCTTCAATTTCAACATTAAGATTATAATAATTATAAGCATTAAAAGTTGATAGTTGCGGGGTATAAATATCTAAAAATATCTTATAATTTTCAACAATACAATTATCTTTATAAAATAAAGATCCTTTTTCAAAATCAACCCCAAATATAATTAATTTAGTTCTATTACCTTGATAAATATTTTTATCTTTTTTAATTTCTAATTTTAATAATTCATCTCTTGCTTTTTGCCTTGCTTTTTCTTCTGCTTCTTGTTGTGCTTTATTAATTTCAAGCACAATATTAGATAATTCATCAAGATAATCAGTCATTAATTTATAATCAGGCATTTGTAATAATTGTTGGGCATGTTGAGGATATGATTTTACAACTTCATCAAAATTAATTTTTTAGCCATTAATTTCTTTTGTTAATTCTGATATTTCTTTTTTTAATTCTTGGATTTGTTTTACAATTTCTACATTTAAAGTATTGTTTTTTAATTTATTAATAATTTCTTTTTTATCTTCTCTAATTGCAATTATTTCGTCATTTCAGTGGCTTTTTGTTGAACTTCCTACACCCATTTAATTTCTCCTTTTTTCTAAATTAAAATATATTCTTCAAATTTTTTAATATTAATATTTCCAACTTGTTTGTCTTTTGAAAGGTTAGAAGAATATAAAATATGATAGTTTCCTGGTGGAATTTGAATAAAATTAGTATATTTAAAATCTTGATATTGATATATGTTGTATGATTTTTCGGTTTTTAAATCAACTTTTATAATGCTTTGGGTTTTTAATCTACTATCTATTATTATTTTTTCATTTTCATTTATTTCAGCATTAATTTTAAGTTCACTTATTACTTTACCATTAATATTTTCTAATTTTAAATATGGGTCTTTTGTGGGGCCATTGATTGTTATTAGAGTATCTGATGCTAAATAACTATTATTACTAATTTTAATTTTTTCATTATATTGATTGGTATATTTAATGCGATTTAACTTAAAATAATATTTGTTATTATGTTCATTGTATCTTTTTCCGCTTGTTTTATTTGGTTTAATTTCAAATAATTTATCTTCTTCTTTTTTTCAGTTAGTTAATTGTTCTAAAATAAAATCAACCTCTAAATTATTATTATTATTATTATTCAATTCTGTTTTAATGATACTTTTAATAATTACCTCACAATAATATTCCAATTTTGTTTTTTCATTTATTCAAAAACTATAAAATAATAAAAAGAGGGAAGATTTATTATCTAAATTAATATTTAATTTATTAATAAAATCATTAAATTTACCATAGGGATTTGGGCCTATAAATAATAATTTAAAATTTATTTGTTTTAAAGAATGCTTACTATTATTTAAAATAAAATTTATTATCGATGTTTAAATAATTATTATCAAAATTAATATTTAATCCATTAAATGATAAAATAATGATATTATCTAAATCACATAAATTAATTAAACTATCTTTACTATTACTAATTTTAAAAGTTCTAAATGGTAAATTATACATATTTTCTCCCTATACTCTATTATTTCATTGCCCTATATATTCGAGTATTTTTTCAGCTCGTTCTTTATCATTTTCTCCCTCAATAATAATTGTTGGTTTAAATTCATTTTTATTTTCAATTTTATTATAGTTATTAGTTTGGTTTTCTTGGTTAATGTTTTGTGGTGGTTTATTAAATTTATTATATAATCATACCCCACCACCAGCTAAGGCAGACAAACTAACTAAAACACCATAAAGAATTGGGTGCTTTGCCATTCCTAATAAAAGTGTTTTTAATGAACTAATAACATTTATTATTTTTCCAATTGTGTAAACAACAGCCCCCAAACTTGCTGATATTCCTAAAATAATAAAAATAGTTTTTTTGGTTGTATCATTAAACATATTAAAAAAATTTGTTATTCCTTTAATAATTGGTATTAAACTAACTTCTAAAAAAGAAACCAAAGACTCAAACACGGGTAATAGGGCAGATGCTAAATTCATTTTTGTAATATTAATAACATGTTTAAATTCATTTCATTTTTTATTTAATAGTGTTGTTTTGTCAACATTTTCATTTGAAACAATACCTAAATCTTTAATGTTGTTTGTCATTTTTTTAATTTCTTCATCTGATAAGGCAAGCATTGGAATAAGGTTTTTTCCTAACTTAGAACCAAAAATATCCATTATTAAATTATTTTTTTCAGTTTCATCACTTATTTGTTCTAATGATTTTTTAATTCTAAAAAATAGTTCCTGTATCTTTTAAAGATCCCTCATTATTTTTAATATTAATTCCTAATTTATTAAAAGCTTCTGTTGTTTCATTTGATTCCATAAGAAATAGCACTAATACCTTGTCGTAATTTTTTAAAACTCTTTTCTAATTCCTCGCTAGTAATTCCAGTTCTTTTTGCAATATAACGAAATATTTGTAAGTTTTCTGCTGTGATACCAATTTCTTTTGATGTTTTTTTAAGCTTACCAGCATATTTGGCGGTATCAACAGTTATTTTTGTTAAAATTCCTTTGATTGCTAAAATGGGTATTGTATTATGCTCAGTCCTTTTATTTCTTTTGCCATAATTAACTATTCCTTTAAAAAAATTTATTAATATCTTGTTGTGTTGCTAATCTTTTATTTTGATTGTTATAAATTTCTATAATTTCTATTAATGTTTTTAATTTAATATATTTGCTATCTATAATTGAAAACCCTAAGTGACTAAGTAATAGTAATAAGTTAGGAGTAAATTTATTAAATTTATAATCTACTTTTTTGTTAATTCGCCGTATTCCTGTAAATTTTTGTCATTAACACTAGCACCTACAAATTCCATTATTAAGTTATTAATTTCATTAACATTTTCGGTAATTTCTTTAAATGTAATTTTTTGACAAAATTCCTTAAAATCTTTAAATTAATTTTCATTAGCTGCTTTCACAAAAAAATAATAATTTTAAAATAAATGAAAATTCATATTTGTCTTTTTCTAATTTATTTAACAATTCTCCGTATGAACCAAATAAATCCTCATAAATAATTAATGCATAAGTGCTTATATTAACTTTTAATTTTAAACTTTCTAAATATCTATTCATTTTCGTTGTTATCTTCTTTTTCTAATTTTGGAACTTGGGAAAAGTAGTTATTATAATTATTTTCATTAGCTTTTTTGTTGTTTTAATTTTAATAACATTATCTTCAATTCGTGGTAAGGCGTTTAATTCAAAAGTATAAGTATCTGGGTTTACATTTTCGGTTTGAGTGTTATGAGTTTGATTGGGGCGTTTTAAATTAACTCTTAAAAGTCAAATTCTTTTTTCTTCTAAATCACCTTTGATTTCAAACCCCAAAGCAATCTCACTCTTTAAACTAGTTGATTTTTCAATATAATTTCCATTTTTATCTTTTTCAATTCCTAAAATTTCTTGTTCAAAATCATCAGATGGTTTTGCTATTGTTAAACTACCACTATAACCTTGAAAAGAATGTGAAATATAGTATGGTTTATTATCAGCATAAAAGGTATTAGTGTTTTCGCTAACATTTAAACTTAAATTTACTGCTCCTAATATTTTTTGTGGGGATTGCATATTCTGTTTTGTTTGTTGTTTGATTGTATTTTAATTTTGCATAATGAACATTTTATAGTCCAAATTCAATAATGTTGTTATTCATTTGTATTTTCTCCTTTTATCTTTTTAGCAACAAAAATATTTCATAAATTACGATATATAAATTTTGTTTGTATAAATAAAACTCTTGTGCCAATTGATAATTTATTTTTTTATTTATTAATTCATTTTCTAGTTTTTCAATTTCATTAAAATTAATTTCATTTTTAAAATTAAAGCAAATTTGGAATGTTTGTCTTATAAAATTATTAATATTATCTGATGAAAAAAGGTATTATCATTAATTCTATAAAAAGTTATATTATTTTCAATGTTTTTGAAATTATCTTCATTAAATTTAAAAAATGTATATTTAATTTTTTTATTTGGATAAAATTTTTTAATAATTCAATAATTAAATTAATATTCTGCTCTCTTTTATTATTAATAATCATATTAACTAATATTTTAAAATAGTTTCTATTTTTTTTAATATATTCATCAATATACTTATTATAAGCATTTCGTAAAAATGGGCGAGGATTAATTTTTTCATTATTTCAATGATTAATATATCCATATTCTAATAAGTGAATTATTTGATATTGTTTGGTGGCATAAATTACACCAATTATTTTATCTTTGGTTAATTTTATTTTAAAAACAAAATAATCTTTTAAATGTCTTCTTTTTGTTAAATGTTTATTGCTAATAGGGCAAGTAATTTTAATTTCTGCCAATATTTTTTCACCTACATTTTTAATTTCTTCTTTTATTTGTTCTTGGATATCATAAGTATATTGTTGGATTGAGTCTGCAACAAAATCAAATATATCAACTACTGAATTACTTTTTTTCATTTTTAACACCTTATGTTAAACTTAAAAATAGTTCTAAAAATCCACCTTGTCTTTCATAAGTTCTAATAATTTCATATTCTTGTCAATTATTTTGATATTTATAATCAATTAAAATAAATTTTTCATTATCATACATATATTTATCTATAAGTAATTTTATTTCTAATTTTATTCCCGCCATTCTAGCGGTGTAAAAATCATTAGCATAAATTGATTTAATATCACAAAATAATTGTTTTTTATTTTTAGTTATTTTTTTATGACTTAATGGATTTTCGTCATCTTCTTTATCAATTAGAAAAGCATAATCATTTAATAAAATTAAATTATCTTTCATTTTTATTTTTTTCTAGTTTTTTAATATCTTTTAATTTCTTTTTTTAATTCTGTGAGTTCTTTTTCCAATTGATATATAGTTGTTTGTGTATAATTAGAATATTTATACATTAATTAAGGTTCTTGGAAATTTACATAATAAGTATTTAATTTTCCAAAAGAAATGCAATTAGTTTTATTTGTTGTAGAAAATGTAGGATATGTGTCTGTTAAAATAACATCATAACCTAAGATTTTATTAGTGACTCCATCTGAACTTATATTGTGGTTTCAAATAGGGCGATCATTTTTATCTTTAATATTTTGAATAGTTCAGAATGTTTCGTTATTCATTACAAATTTAGCACCATTTGAATATCCTAATTTTAATGATTTAATCATTTCAATAATAGTATCGTAGTTTAATTCTTTAATTTTTACAATTTTAATCTTTGTATCTGATAATATTCCAGTTGGTTGACCTGTTCCAGTTCCGGTAGCAATTGATTGCTCGATTCCCTCTTTAATTTTGTTTGTAATCACTCTAATTACAAATGCTTCAAAATCTTCAATTGTCATAAATTTTGTAGTTTCTGAAAATTCAAGCAAAGTGGCAATAATGTGACCATCAAATTTAATACTTTCTAATCCTGTTTTTCCTTTTATTTCTTCACCCTCTGTGACAAATTTAGCAGCTGTTGAATTATTTTCATACGCAATATCTAATTTTCCTCGGTGTTCTAAAATAGTTACTTCATTAATTAAATTAGAAGTTAATTTAATTTAAGATATTTTTTCATATTGTTGTAGATACAAGCGGACTCGCATCTTCATTTCCAATTGGATTTGTTCCAACTTGTAAAAATTTTGTTTCTTGTGGCGTTAATTGTTGTCTTTGCATATTTTTTAATCATGCATTTTTATATTCTCTTGTATCTAAAATATCTTTTTGATTATAAATAGTTTTAATTTCCATTTGTTCTGCCCCCTTAATGTTTGTAAAATTGTGCTATTTCCGTTTTCAATATTTTTAATATTTTTTTCTAAATATTCATTTCTTATTTTTTGATTTTCTGTAATTTCTTCATTTAATTTTTTAATTGCAGTTAATAACTCTTTTTGTTCTTGTAATTCTTTATTAGCTAAATTATTTTTCTTTAATTCCATATTTTCTAATTGTTCTTTTTTTCTTCTAATTCATTGTTGGAATCAATAATTTTGTCATTTAATTCTTTTAAATTTACTTTTTCCATTTTTTTCTCCTTTGATATTTTTAATTTCTTGTATTTTACTCTGTGGATTTGTTCCTAATGGAACCAAAGAAATTTTGTCAACTTCAATTTGTTTTAAATAACGAACAACTTGGCCGTTTATTTCTGTTGGTTCTGATTTTAAAATACGATATCCTATACTTAACTGCATTGGTCTATTATCTTTTTGCATTTGTTTAGCAATTTCGTAAGTTTCTTTTCCATAATTAGTATTAGTATATATTTTAATTTTTGCCCATAATCCGTCTTTTCGGTTTTCTAAATCTGCAACACCCAAAATTTTTTCGTGATTATGAGATAAAAACACAGGCACAGTTTTACCATTTTTAAATCATTTTCAAAACTTTTGTAGTCAGTAATGTCATTGTGATAATCAACTACATCATATTTATTTGCTATTCCGATAATTTCGTTTGTACTAAATTTATCTTCTTTTATTTTTTTATATTAAAATCAATTTTTTTAGTAATTTTATTATTAATAATTTTATTGTTGTCCATTGTTTTCTCCATTTTTTTCATCATCTACTTTTCCGTAATTTCAATAAATTTTTGATATGCTGAAACAAGACAAGGATGACAACAAGTTATTAGTACTTTTTGCCCAGATTATCAAGCAGAATTAAAAACACTATTAGTAAAATTTTATAATTTTATTAGTAATATTTGATCAAAAGATATTGTTAAAGAATTTGTTAGAATATTAAGAATTAATAATAATGGTGGTCCAGTTGTTGGTTTTACATATCGAGAAGGGTTTAAACAAGCTATTGCTCTTGAACAAAACATTTTGCTTTGTAGTCATAAAGTAAACGTTAACTCTTGACGAAATGGTTGATGAAGTTCTGGTGAAATTTTTAATGTTATTTTTCATGAATTAGGGTATACCGTTGATATTAATTTTAGTCGTCAAGTTAATGTTATTAAAGAAATTAAAGTTTTTTTAACAATTAAAATTGAAAATGGACAAGACTTAACCCCAGAACAAATTTTAAATTTATTTCATTTAAGTAGCGACTCTTTTAATAATCTTGGTGATTTTGTTGCAGAAGGGTTTGTATATTGGTTTTTAGCAAGTGATGCTCTGAAAATAAAAGCATGGGAATTATGACATGAATTTTTAACATTATATTTACCAAAGTTAATAAAATAAGTTATATTTAATTTTAGATTTTCGCATTATTTTTTAAAATTAAGTATCTTTTAATTAAACATTAATTATATTACAATATACTATAATTATATTATTAAAATAAATTATTAATATTTAGTGAGGCAGAAAAATGAAGATACATCCCCTTGTAAAAGAAATTTTAATTACTACCGAAGAAATTGATGAAAAATGTTTTGAATTAGGACAACAAATTAGTCATTATTATCTTAATGAATATCCAGCAAAAGATAATACAATTTTATGCTTAGGATTATTAAAAGGGTGTATTCCTTTTATGGCAAAATTTATTGCTCATTTAGTTGGTGTTGAATGTGAAACTGAATATATGGTTGTTTCATCTTATTTTGGTGGTGTTAAGAGTAAAGATACTCCCCAAATTTTACTTGATTTACCAATGCCAATAACAAATCGAGATATTTTATTAGTCGAAGATATTATTGATAGTGGTAAAACAATTAAAATGATTAAAGACTATTTATATCTGAAAGGAGCACGTAGTGTGAAAGTTGTTACTTTATTAGATAAAAAAGCTGGTCGTAAAATCAATTTAGTTGCTGATTGATATGGGTTTGATGTTCCACCTGCTTTTTTAATTGGCTTTGGTTTAGATTATCAAGAACGTTTACGCAATTTGCCATATATTGCGATTGCTGATCAGGAAAAATTAGCAACATGAAAATGAGATATAAAGAAGTAATACACAATTAAATGATTTTAGTTATCATTGGAGGAATAAATGAAAAAAGTAACGACAAGAATGATTACAATTAATAGTATTATTATTGCAATTTTTTTATTGTTTGCGTTAGTTCCATCATTAGGATATATTACTGTTGGCCCAGTTAGTTTAACCTTAATGCATATTTTTTTTTTAATTGGAATGTATGCTTTATATATTACAATTAATTTAAATTTAATTTGAGTGGGTTTAATTTATGGTCTTATTTTTGGTTTATCTTCATTAATTCAAACACTAATTTCACCAGGTCCAACTAGTTTTATTTTTCTTAATCCATTGTTTTCTGTTGTGCCACGTGTTTTAATGGGACTTTGTGTTGGTATTTTAGCTTATTTTTTAACAAAAACTTCTGTTAAACTTGAAGCAAAAATTTATACTAATCAAATTATAGAATTGACTTGATACCAACGACATTATTTAAAAATTTATAATATTATCATTGCTTTTACTGCAGCTACTTTAAATACTATTTTTGTTTTAGTTTTTATGTATTTTATTGGTCCTTTAATTTATACTAACCCAGATCAACAACGTTTTTTTCACACTTTTACTTGAATTATTTTAGCAACTAATTATTTACCAGAAATGTTGCTAGCTGTTGCTATTTTCCCCCCTGTTGCATATGCATTAAAAAAACTTTATAATAATAGTTAATATATTGATTGCACATTCAATTTGAATTGCATTATTTAATAGAAAATTATAAAATTAAAAAAGAAAGAAGCGAAAAAACAGTGAAACAATCAACGGACCTTATTTTTATAAAAGTTATTTTATTTTTGTTATTATCTCCAATTTTATATTTTTGATATTTATTATTGTGACCATTAGCTTATTTTTTTACTCGCTTTCGTTCATCAACTGAATTTACCACGCAATTGCAAAATAATGATAATGAATGACTAAATATTATTGTAATTATTTTGTTATGAATTTTTTGTTCATTTATTATTGCATTTTTATTTTTATTTTATTCTTTAGCACAATACTTACGTGTTTATCAAACATTGCCTAATGCATTACGTGGTTTATTTGGGTTAGCATGAATCATTTTATTTTTCCAGAAAGTTTTAAAAATTAAATCTTAATTATAATGAAGTAAGATAAAATAGTGGTATAACAGAGAGGGTGAGATGGATGAAAAAGAACATTGCAACTTTAGGAGATTCACTAACTTTTGGTTACTTACCTATGGGAACTGGCAAAATGGCAGATGCAGATAATTGACCAGTAAAATTAGAAAATTTATTAACAAAATATTACCAAACAAGAGAAATTGAAATTCAAACTGATGCTCAGCCAGGACGAACAATTATTAAACCATTAATTGATTTTGGTTTTCCCCAAGATAATGGAATGGATAATTTATCAGTTTTATATCAAAAAGCACATCCAATTGATTTGTTTATGATTTTTTTAGGAACAAATGATTATTTTGGTTATGATGCTTATGCAAAATTAAAAGAAATTCCAGATTATCAAATTGAAACAAAGATTGTTGATTCATTAGGGGAATTGGTTAATAAAATGGAATTGTTGCATAAAGATAATAAGGAAAAAGTTAATTATCAAGTTTTAGTGGTGTGTCCACCAAAAGTATTAACTTTACATGATGGTGAGTTGTTGACATCATTACCAGATGCTTATCAAAAATATTTTGCAAAGTTAAATATTCCTGTTGTTAATTTACAATTAGCAGCAAATCCACACCCTGAAGATCAAAGTAAATATGATGGTATTCACTATACATCAATGGAAACAATGGCTGTTGCACAAGCTATTTTTGATGTTATTATTGCAGAAAATTTATTAAACTTAAATTAATTTTAGTAACAAGCAATTGTTAGAAAGGAATCAAACATAAATGATAATTGGTGTTTATGGTTATATTGGAGCAGGAAAAACAAGTTCCTGTGAATACTTACAAAATAAATATCATTTCACTTATTTAAACGCAGATAAAATTGCAAAAGAAATTATGCAAGATCCAACTGTTTTGTGTTTTTTAGAGCAAACTTTTCCTGGGATAATTATTGATGGTGTTCTTAACCGTGATTGTTTACGAACAATTATTTTTACTAATCCTGTTGCTAATAATAAGTTGAATAATTATTTATGGCCAAAAGTTAATCAACAAATTATCACAATTATTAATAATAACCCAAACCAAAATTTTTTAGTTGAAGCAATTGGTTTAAGCACATTAGCGCTTTCTTTTACTGCAAAAATATTTATTACTGCTAGTAAAGAAAACATTATTGCACGAATTAATGCTCGTGATCAACAACCATCAGACCAAACAGAACAGCTTTTAAAAATTCAAGAAACTTTTTTTAAACAGATAAAACCTGATTATAAAATAATTACTAACAAATCACTGCCAGAACTATATCAAAAATTAGATAAAATAATGGAAGAAATATTAGGAGATGATGAATAATGCATCGTTTTGTTGCCAACCAATTAGAAGAGAATTACTTTATTTTAGCTGAAGATGATGTTAAACAAATTAAACAAGTTTTACGGTTAAGAAATCAAACCCAAATTATTTGTATTTATAATGGTGAACATTATTTAACAACATTAGAAGTACAATCACCACAAAAGTACGCATTTAAATTAATTAAAAAATTAGAACAAAATCATGAAAGTCCAATTACAGTACGATTAATTGCAGGACTAATTCGAAATACAAAATGAGACTACTTATTACAAAAATCAACAGAATTAGGAGTTAATGAAATCATTCCCTTTCAGTTTAGTCGTTGTGTGGTACAATTAAAAGGTGAAAATAATTTTAAAAAGATTGAACGTTGAACAAAAATTTGTAAGGAAGCAACGGAACAATCTTATCGTAATCAAGTGCCATTGGTGAATGATGTTGAAAGTGATTTAAAAGTTTTACAAAAATATCAAAGTGATGTTAATCTTGTTTGTTATGAAAAAGTTGTAGAAACATTATCAATAAAACAGTTTTTACAACAAGATTTTAAAACAATTACAATTGTAATTGGCCCTGAAGGTGGATTTACTCCAAATGAAATTGCGGTTTTATCTTCATATCATTATTATCCTGTTTCATTAGGACAACGAATTTTACGGGCCGAAACCGCATCAGTTGCACTTTTAGCAATGATTATGTATGAAAAGGAATTATAGGAGAATGCAAAGATGACAAAAGTAGTATCGATTAAAGCACTAGTTAGTGTTGCAAATATAATATTATATACATCTTTAGTATTAATTTTTTTAATTTTAGGATTACAAAAATGAGACATTGCAGCAGTAACAGGGCACAAAATTGGTTATGTTTTAATTGGCTTTGCTATTATTATTTTTATTATTTATCATTTAGTTCGTATTCATGAGTTAAAAAAGACACCATTTCAATTATTGAGAAAACATATTATTTTTATGCAGTTTTTTTATATCGGTCAATATTTAATTTTTGCAATTAGTTTATTTTTTTTAATTTTAGCTAATACTAAGGTTTTAAATCCAGCCCAAATTTGTATTTTTTGATATGTATGGTTTCCTATGGTCTTTGTTGGGACAATTGCTTGTTCAGTATTAGAATCAATTGTTCGCGTTGAAGAACGAATTTTTATTGTTAAAAAAAATTGACAAGATTCAGAACAATGAGCAAAAGAACAGGAAAAAAATAATGCTGTTTTAACAAATGAGCAACAAACAAAAAAGAGCCGAAATCCTTTCTTTGATGATGATAAAAATAGTAATTAGTTTATAATTAAAAAAAGAGTAATTAATAATAACTGAGGATAAATATTTAAATGACAAACTTACTTTTAATCAAGTTTATGTGAAAATGGAAGCGAAACCAAATGCAAAATCAGTAAAAAATTCAGTAATGTGTGGTAATTTAGAAACAAAATCTTATGTTGATCTTCGACCAACTTTAAAAAAATGATTATCATCAACATCCCCAAAATTAACCGTTAAAAATCAAAATGAATTAGGCGCTGCGGCTACTAATGTTTTAGGTGGTCCTGCTTTTAAACAAATTAATTCGAATAGCCTTGGCTTAGAAGGAACATATGATGCACAACAAAAACGTTATATAGTTTCAGTTATAAGCCGTAAAAGTAACTTTTTTCAAGCAAGTGAAATTATTTTTAATGTTGATATGAATAACTAATTTACCAACAATTAACAAAAATTAAAGGTACATAGTGAGGTGCTTTTATGTTAAAGATTAGAACCATTGGTACAGGCAATATTGTTAGTGAATTTATTGATGCTTGTCGTGATGTACAAGGAGTTAAAATTACTTCCCTTTATTCACGTAGTTTAGAAAAAGCTAAATTTTTTGCTTCAAAAAATAATTTATTAGTCCATATTGTAGATAATTTTGAAGATATTTTAGATTATATCGATATTATTTATATTGCTTCACCAAATGGTTTACATTATCAACAAGCAAAGTATTTTTTGCAACAACAGAAGCATGTTTTAGTTGAAAAACCGGCAACTTTTTTTTGCACATGAATTAATTGAATTAAAACAAATAGCAGAAATTAATAATCTTTTTTAATGGAAGCTTTCAAGCCCTTACATTTACCAGCTTATCAAATTTTGCAAACAAATGTGAATAAAATTAAACCTTTTTTAGCTTGTTTTCATTGTAATCAGTATTCAAGCCGAATGAAAGAAGTCTTATTAGACCAATATAATTCTGTTTTTGATGAAACCTTAGGGAAAGGTTCTTTATATGATATGTTAATTTATCCCGTTGAATTAGCAGTTGCTTTATTTGGACCAGTCAAAGATGTTAAGGCAATGAGTCATAAGTTAAAGAATGGCGTTGATATTAATAATGTTGTTCTTTTACAACATAGTAATATAATTATAATTATCAATTGTTATATTACCAATTATAGTTAAAACATCTAATTTTGAATTAAATTTACAAAAAGAAATATTGCTATTAGATCTTTTGTTTCTTCCTATTACTATATATCATTTATCATTTTTAATGTTAATTTCTTTTTGTAAATTTTCATTTGATATATTAAGAATTAATTTTCAATTATCTACTTTCAATTTAACTCTTGGATAATGATTTTCTTTATAGCGGTCAATATTTTCCACAATTTCTTTCGATACATTAAACATCTTATATTTTACAGCAAAAGAATAAATAAAATCAGTTAAATCATTCAAAAAATTCTCTTTTTTAACATCATAAAATTTTTCAACCATATACCGATTTTTTAAACTATGTCATTGTCGATAATAATTCAAAAATATTTCATTAGGTTTATCATAAACAACTCCGGTTGAATAACTATCTTGTAAAAAATCTAAATACCATTTATCATTAAACAATAAATTTTTTGATGTTTTTAAAGTTGGATTAATAAAATAATTTGTTTCCGACCAATTTTCAAAAAAAATTACTGCGTAAAAACATTGTATTAATAAAATCAGTTTCATTAATACCTTTACCAGTAATATTGTCTTGTTTAAGCGTATAATGCTCCTCATTTAAGGGTCTAAACGCCGTTAAAGTAATAAATGGAATAACCAAACCCAAAAAAGTTAAAATAAATATGGCAAATAAAGATAACGATTTTTTCATAAACTTAACTCCTAACTATACAATGTTTTTGAAACAATAAACCCAACAATATATAAACTTGATATCGTTAACATTAACGGATGACTAAACAAAACTGCCATACTACCAAATAATCAAATCAACCAAGTATCAGAATTATATAAATCCATAATAATATTTTTTGCTGATGTAAATTGATTAATAATAACAGTAATAAAACCAGTACCAAATATCGCAATCGCCGCCACCAATAAAACTAATTTAATCATTACTTATGCACTCTCCTATATCATTGTTCTCTTGTTTTTGCTTGTTTTACTAAACTTGATAATTGTTTTTTATTACGATTAATTTTAAATTGTTTACGCTCTTTAATATGTTTTTGCATACCTTGTTTAGTATCAGAAACACCGCGTACAGTTGACGAATATACTTGTGAAACACCATTATTAACTGTTGAAAATAAATTATTATATTGTGTTGATGTGCCGTGAATTGCATAAATCGATAACTTAATAACCATAAAAAAGATTAAAAAATAAGCAATTGACGTATTTGTCATCGGTAATTTTGTATTTCAAATTACATCAAAAATAAACAAAAATATATCAAAAACAAAACTAAAAATCTTGTCTCAATTACTATTATTATTTTCAACTAATAAATTAATCATCTTTACTATTTCCTTTCTCTTTTTTAGGTTTTAAATTCTTTTTCAAAATATCAATATCAAATAACTCCAATCGTTCTTTAACACTTAACTTTGTAATTTCTGACCAATAATATTCTTTTTTATTAACAATTTCATCATTCTTTAAATCACGCACAAACTTTAACCATTGACTATCATGCTTATTAGCGAATTCAAGGGGAATAATTATTTTAAAAAACCGAATTCCTAACCCAATACCCGACTTATGTTTTGCTCTTTTACCTTCTGCTGTTCGTTCTACTGATTTTGTTTTTCAAATTTCATAATCCGTTATATCTTGGAAAATCCCAATTCGCATAATATAAAGAAACGATTAAAAAAATTAAACCTTTTTTAGCAACGGGTTTTTTCAATGAAATTGGAATAATAATCCCACTTGATAACTGGCGAATATTATTTCAAATCATACCCTCACGCTGAGCAGTAAACAACGCACGATGTCCAAAATGTCTCGCTAAAACAATTCACGGTATTTTACCACTATGAACTTTTTTCTCATCGTGAGGACTAGTTCCGTCAATATACAAATAACTTTCATCAAATAAAATAACACTATCATCTGGGGGAACCGGTTTTGTTCTATCGGTAAAATCTAAATTTTTAAATGTTAAAACTTTAACTTTATCATCTTCTAACGGATAATTACTATAAATTTCATCTGTCAATAATTTCATAGTTTGCGACAAATAAGTTAAAAGTAATGTTTTACCGGTCCCTAACTTCCCAATAATAACTGATAACGGATTATCTCAAACAAAATTTACTAACCGAAAAGCGTTTAACTGATAAAAAATATTTTTTCACAATCATAACACAAAATAAATACACTGCAAAGCAAATAATATTCAAAATACTAAACCAACACAATACAAAGAAATTATCCAAAGTAATAAATCAATTAAACTAAACAAAAGCATTGAACCACTAATATAACAATAGTTTTTAAAGAAAAATATAAATTTTTTCATTTTACCTCCAATAGTTATTTATAATTAAACTAGTATTATTATGGTTTTCTCTCCCCACAAATCAAAAAGAAATATTTTTTAGAACATTATTTATATTAATAATTACTGCATTCGTAATGAAAATATATATTATATTCAAAAAAAAATTTTAAAATTTTGTGGGGAGAGAAAACCATAAAAATAACAAAATTTAATTATTTAAAATAACTAACTATTTTAAAAACCATTCACAAGAAAAACCAAGTTAAAAACAAAATCACAACTCAAACACCAACCATCAAAGTTAAATATTCATTTTGCGTTAAATTCCACATTGTAATACTTTCAACATTCGTTTTATCGATAAACAAAAATATATGAATAAAAAACTCTTTTAATTTAATTCAATCATTTTGCATTTTTAAAAACTCCACATTTTTTGAATAAGTTTAAAAAAAATTCCAAAAAATAAAACAATAAATAACACAAACGATATAACATATAAAAAATCAGGGGCATTTGAACCAATAATATAACTAACAAATTGAACTCAATAATCATATAAACTCATTTAATTTAAGTCTTTCAAATCATTAATTAATTCTTGTTCTTTTTCAACACTTCAATTTGTTAAATTATTATTGTTATTATTTGCTTTTACTTTTTTAGGTTCACTTAAAAATAACGCTTTTTTCATTTTAGTAAAATAATTTTGTTTATATTGATTATATAAATTGATTAATTCTGTTCCAGTTAAATATTTTCAAATATTTCGCTTTAAATTTTCATCATATTTTATAATAGGATAAGAATAGGATAAGAATTATCATAAATCAAACCGATTGCTACTTGTTCCGAATGTTTTTCACTCGGATAAATAAACTTATTACTCAATCAAAAGCCAATATGACGATTATGATTGGGTAAATTAATAAAACTTGCTTTATCTGTTGTAAAAGGGATAAATTCCTTACTAATAAAATAATTTTCTACATTCTGATTTTCTGAACAAAATTACTCAATTTTATCATCTCCTCGTCTTACTGGCCTTAACATTGTGCCTTTTCCTAATACTCCATTATTAATAATTTCTAACGGTAATAATTGTTTCTTTAATACTGTAACTCTAAATTCCTTAACTTGTATTATATGACCTATAATCAATAATGATAAAAAGGAAACAGAAGCTATTAAACAGAAAAAGGAAATTAAAATATAAATAATATCTCCTACATTTAAAGAAAAAATTATAAAATCAATGCAAAAACCAGAACAAATGAAAATTAAAAAATAACAAAAACCAAAACACAAATTCAAAAAAATAAAATTTCTCTTTATTTTTTTATATTCCTTAGTTGTTTTAAATTTCATATCCATAATATAGTCTCCTAACTAAATATTTGTTTAATAAACAATGTTATAAATAATGTTTATATAATGTTTTTTAATTGTAATAAACACTGATTATTAACAATGTTATACATAATGCTAATATATTGTTTATTTAATGTTTAATAAACAATGTTAATAAACATTGTTAAATATATAAAATAATAAAAATTGGCACACTGAAAAAATACTATTTAATTTTTAACAATAGTTATTAAAATATAAAATCATAAATTTATAATTAAGTTGATATTATTATGGTTTTCTCTCTGTATAAATTATTTTAAATAGAAAGGAGAAATAAAATATCGAAGAAATAATAAATTCATTTTTCTACTTAATAAATTCATTTATAAAAAATATTATAAAAATTTTTGGTTCAAAACTGTTATTAATATTCTTATTTCTATTAAATCCTACTAAAAATAACCAAATGAGTAGTTAAATTTATTTAAAAATAAATTTGTAGACAGTGTATAGTGCAAAAATAAACAACAAAATTATTTATTCAATTCACATAAAAACTAGTGTGCCTTAGATAATAAATACTAAAATCCTTTAACCATAACACGGAAAAAGTTTAAGATTTTAATAATACAAAATATAGCAAATGGAATTAATATAATTCACGCTTCACCTAAGAAAACCATTATCTCAGGTAAAATATTTGTTATACCTTCTTTAACTTTTCATAATGCACTAGTCAAACCCGTTCAAATACCAGTCATACCCTCAGTCATAGTTTTAGGTGTAGGTGCTGTCAAAAAATTAAACG
The DNA here is from genome assembly GCF_001886855.1 of Spiroplasma citri. Taxonomy (NCBI): domain Bacteria; kingdom Bacillati; phylum Mycoplasmatota; class Mollicutes; order Entomoplasmatales; family Spiroplasmataceae; genus Spiroplasma; species Spiroplasma citri. The sequence continues at coordinate 1,230,062 of NZ_CP013197.1, read as the reverse complement.
CTGTTGTTAAATACATACCTAACATTATTTATTACTCTCCTTTCTTTCAATTTCTTTTTTATCTTTTTTCTTTCCTCGAATTTGACGAATTTTTTGGTAAATTAATAAACCAAAATAAAGAAAAATTGCTAATACAATAACAACACTAAATATTGTCGTTAATCAAGTTAGCATATTACATCTCTTCTCTAAAAATATTGCGGCACGCTTCGCGTGTTTGCTACGCTCAAAATAAACTATATTGAATAAATTACCGCTAATAAATTACGCGGATAATTTATTCATTTTCTTTTACATTATTAATTACTATCTTATTTACAGTATTAATAACAATATCTTTCCCATACTTAACTACTAAGGACCGCAAAATAAAATAATGTTTCTTTTCAATAAAAAATCAACTCCTTTCAAAGTTGATTTGTTGCACTTCGATTACAAAATGCATTTTGAATAATTTAAGGTTTGTATTTATGGTAACATATGGTAAACAAAAACACAGCAGATTTTTGCTTTTCATAAAAAGTTATTTCACAAGTAGTTTAAATAATAATGCTGTGAACACCAAAAATATTATCTCGTAAAAATTTGACAAATGATTTTTTTGTCTGTTTTAGGTAAGTTCTAAACAGAAAGATAACCATTTATTAATTTATACTTTAAAATATGATATATTATAACCAAGAATTAACTATGAAAAATCCATATATTAATTAATCTTAAGGAAAGGAAAAAGGCCAAAGATGAAAAAAATTTTAGGATTTTTAGGAATTATTAATTTTATCGTTGCTAGTGCACCATTAACAATTGCTGCAAAATTAAATAATATTACAGAAGAATTTGAATTAAAAACACCAATTACTAAAGTAACAGCTTTTTATTGATGAAATTATGATGAAAATATACTTACTTGAACAAAAACATTACCAATAGAAACAAATTATAAATATTTTAGTATTATATTTTAGTATTATAGAGTTTAAAAACCGTCGTCAAAGCTGAGTTGAAGGACACAATAGTTCTAAATATTATCATATTAATTCACCTTTAATAAAAGGCAAAACCAATATTTTATTAATAAATAATACTCAATTTGAAACTAAAATAGCAGAAACTTATTATGAGTATGGTTACATTATAGCTGAATCTGAAGTAGCAAATTTAAAGTTAATTTTAAATTTAACATATTCTAATAATACTATTAAAGCAAAATTTACAGCTAAAGTTATTTTAACAAATCCAGATCTTTTTTGCTGAGTTAAAACTCAAGCAACATTTTATTTTAAGATTATAGTTTCTGAAAATCAATTATAAATAAAAAACAATTAACGATTTAAAAAATGTTACAAAATAAAATACAAAGAAAAAACTATAAACTATGTTTATAGTTCATCATCATAATAATTTTTATTATGATAGTTTTTATTAATAGTTATTTCTTGAAATGTTTGGTAAAATTTTGTTTTAATTTATTACAATAATTATATAAATACATACTACTAATTAGGATTCCTAAAATGGCAAAAAAAGCAATGAAGAATCAAACATATCCTGGAATCCCTAAAAAAGGAGTATGGATATTTAAAAAGAAATAAGGATATCATCGATTTTCAATAATTCCTGGTTCATTCCCTGGTCAAGTAAAATGATTACCAGAAAGACGACGTAATTCTCCTCTAATCATTGCATATGCGCAATATCCTAATAGGACAAGTAAATATTTTCAAAAGTTTTTTCTAAAAAATTGTTTTAAGTTAATTTCTTGTTTATTTTCCATAAAAAATAAGATGTAAATAACAAATGCAATCGGATTTGTTATATGGTCAATAACTGCTGTAATCCATCCTATTGGACTGCCTGGTAAAGGTTGTGTTGGCAATAATAAACAATTGTAAATAATAAAAGTAATTGTAATATAACAAGCTGCTGCTAATGCAACTGGGTATGATTGAATTTTATTTTTATTTTCTTGATGATGGCGAATCCCACTAATTAAGAATCAGAATAAGATTCCTAGATTTGATAAGCATGTAAAAGTTTTAAAAAAATCTAATGTGTATACGGTGTAATCGCCATTATAATGGTTTATAATATCATTTTGATTTAAAATCCCATTAATAAATGCTCATCCTAAAATAACAAGGCCAACAATTCCAAAAAATAGTTTATAAATTTGCTTTCAAGCTAATTTTATTTTTAAAATCATTGATAATTATTTCTTCTTGTTTTTTAGTTTTTGTAGTAATTTAATATCCTGCATTACTACTATAAATATTGTAGCATTGATTATTTTAAAAGTGATTTATCAAAGCAGAAAACTTTATGAAAGTAATGTTTTTGTTTAAAAAAGGTATACATTTTTATAAAAATTAGGTAAGATAATATAAACCTAAATTTATACAAGGTTTATTAGAAGAGGTGTAATTATGTCAAAAAAAGAACTAGCAGCGCAAATTGCCGAAAAATTTACTGATGTGTTATCAAAAACACATGCAGAAGAAATTACAAATTTTGTTTTTGATCATATTAAAAAAGCTTTAGTTGCTGGAAAAGAAGTCTCAATTGCAGGATTTGGGAAATTTGCTGTAACCGAAAGAGCAGCAAGAGATGGAAGAAATCCGTCAACAGGAGAAACAATTAAAATTCCAGCTTCTAAATCAGCTAAATTTAAAGCAGGTAAACAATTAAAAACTGATTTAAACAATAATTAACAATTACGAAAGATTTAATTGTTATGTTAAATAGTTTATTTAACAAAGGAAGTATTAATAAGTGGCCTTTTTTGTTAAGTCATTATAAATTAATAAATTTGTCAGAAGAACAGTTAGTATTAATTATGTTGATTATGAACTGTTCTTCTTCTGATAAAAGGTTTATCACGCCATTAGAAATTGCAAATCATTCTAACTTTAGTGAAGCCCAAGCAAAAAAGATGTTAGATCATTTGAAGCAAGCTGGCTTTATTGATATTAAAATGAAAAAAGATGTTTTAGAAATGGATTTATCACCAATTTTTAATAAGATTATTATTGCAATTGAAAACTTAGAATTAAATGTTGAAAAAAAGATTTTATTTGAACAAGTGAATCAAATTTTACATCAACCTTTAAATGAAGACGAAAAAGCAACTTTAAATACTTATTTAGAAAATAAAATTTCTGATTTTCAATTAACCTTAATTATTAATAATCATCAAAATGCAAAACTAACTTTTAAAGAATTGCTGAAGTTTATTGATAATTATCTTAAAAATAAACCAAAATCATTAACTAAATATAATTGATTAATTGATTAAGAATTGGTTCAAAATCAAGGAAATTAGGAAAAACTAAAAAAAGCTCATGGCCATTTTCAATAAAATATGAAAGTGGTATTTGTTTTGTTGGCATTAATTTTATTCATTCTGTTAATTTTTGATATGATAAAATAAAATAACGATTATAGGAATAAAAGTAAATAATAATAATAAAACTAATGCCATGATGATTATGAACTAATGCTAATTGTTGTAATTGATGTGTCTTAATATTGTTTAAATTAAATTTTTGTTTATTGGTTTCATTTGCTTCAAATTCAATATAATGACCTTGATAAAGTCCATAATAATCACACCCAGTTTTTGCTTTAAAATAACTTTTTGTGATTAAATGCTGGTATTTTTCAAGTGGAATAATATTTACTGGCCGTTTAAAAAAAGACTAGTATTATTATCAAAATATTTTTGAATAGTATAATTAAGTAAAGATTCTAGAAACATGCCACGATTATTGGGTAGATACATTTTGTTTCCTCCTTTAATAATTAATTATCAAAAAATGAACTTTGTTCCTTGTAAAAGAGGTGTAAAAAATGAAAACAATTAAATTACGAGCAACGGATATTATTAATAAGGAATTCCAAGTTGATTATCAAGGTTATGATCCAAATGAAGTTGATACATTCTTAGATATGGTTGCGACAGATTATCGCGTTTTTGAAGGAATTACGAATGACTTTAATAAAGAAATTAAGTATTTGCGTCAACAATTAAATGATTTGCAAGATAAAAATGATGTTTTAAGAGCTCAACTTGATGAAACAAAAGCCCAAAAAGCTCGTTTAGAAGAAGAAGGATTTTCAAAAGCGGATTTAATAAAACGGATTCATAACTTAGAAGGAAAAATAAATAACGATTAGATTTATTTAATTAATCTCTAAGATATAGTATAATAGATATGAGTTATAACAGAACTAGTTGCTATTAACTTCTTGTTAATAGAGGAAACTCCACGCTCGCACAATCTGTGATGATTGTAGTGTTTGTGCTAATTTAATTCATAAAATTAGGCATAAGGTTACTTATGACGGCTGAAAAAAATCCTACGTTATTATTAAATAATATGGAGTTTTTTCTATAAAAGTGCCACAGAAACGAGTTTTTAAAGAAATTTAAAAAATGGAACGGGTAAACCCCACAAGCGAGAAACCTAAATTTTGGTAAGGGAACTTCTTGTTTTGAAGCAGAAAAAACAAGGGGATCAATTTAATAATTGATAGATAAATAACTAGTATTTTATTTTAAGAAATAAAAACAGAACGTGGGTTATGATGTTGTAACTTTACTAATAAAAATAGATATTAATCTATTTTTATTTTTGTTTAGATAGTTATAATTTATTTTTATAAAAACTCATAATTTAAACTTGACTTTTTATAAAAATAAATTATAATTTTTATAAATAAGAAAGGAAAAAGATAATGAAAAAAAATACTACCGATTTTTTAACAGTACAAAAGGATAAGATTTGAACTCGGATTAAAAAATCAGTTTTTCATAAGGAATTATATAATCAAAGATCAATTACGTTTAAAATTGCTGCTTCTGCGATTTTTTTAGCTATGGCTGTTGGATTAAGTTTACTAGAGGTTTTTAGTGTTCCGACCCCTTGAGGGGCAACGTTTGGTTTACGATTTTTTGATACTTTAGTAATTATTTATTCAATTGCAATTGTTGGATTAGGATTTGCTTTATTAGAAGGAATTGCATTATCCTGAATTCATAATTTAATTGATGGGCATCATACTTGACTTGAAATGGCATTCTTTATGATTTCTAATATCTTAGTTGTGTTTGTAACTTGATTTGTTTATTATATTTTATTTAATGCTTGTCATAAAATTACGGTTCCAGAAAATGTCGAAGACCATACTATTCATGAATATCATCATGTTAAAAAAGCACATGATCATCATCATAAAATTGCTAATATTAAATGAGGAAAAAAAATCTTGGCATTTGTTATTATAGTACCAATATGTGCTTTAATTGAAGCAATTTCATTTTTAATTGTTGCAAAAATTTTAGTAAATATCGGTCATACGCATCCTGGTGTTGACCATGCGCATGCTCTAAACGATAGTTTGAATGTGTTAGTTCCGACAGGGAATATAACAAGTAATCAAATTGATTGATCTAACCAAATTACTGTTGCGCATGCTGGGCATGATCATGACCACGATAATAGTGGTATGGCATCTATTTTTGAGTCATGACAACATACTTTAATTTTTATCGGAATTTTCTTTGGAATTTTTACGGCTAAGTATATTGTAAATGCGACTTTATTTTTGTTACTAGAGCAACGGACAAGACAATTAGTTGATCGATATGGAATATATGTATAAAAAACTTTTTTAAAATTTTAAAAAAGTTTTATTTTTTTTTGATATAATACATTGATAAGAGAGCAAATAATTAGGCTCGCATTTTTTAAGAAATGAGGTGAGGTTATGGGGAAAATTAAAGAATTAATTGATATTAATAAAATTGAAAAGAATTTAGATTATAATGAATTACATAAAAAAAATCAAGCTCGTAAGCAAGAAACGCCATTAGAAATGATGAAAAGAATCAAGACACCTCGAATTGGTTTTTTTAAGTTAGTTGCAATTTATTATCGTCGTTATTTATTACGTTCGTTTACAATTTTATGAGCGTTAGTATTAAGTTCGACTTCAATTGTCATAATGACTTTTTTAATTAACCAATTAATGAGTGAAATTTTATATGAATTTGGTGATGATCCAACTTCAGTAACAACAGGATTACGATGATATATATGATTAATTATCATTGGTGTGGACTTATTAATTGCCGTAATTACAACAAATATTCGTGAACGAGTAGGTGGCATGCTAGGGCGGAATATTGAAATCGATGTCCGTAATGCGGTATTAAATAACTTAGTTAATTTAAACATAGGTTATTATTCTGATAAAAAAATTGGAGAAACAATGACTAAATTAATTAATGATACACAAGTTATTGGGGATGAATCACAGCTAACCCCAGCTAACTTAATCAGTATCCCAATTATATTTATTGGTAGTGCAGTTTCATTATTAAATATTGATTGAAAATTAGCATTGATTTGTTTAGGCTCAACATCATTATTTATGGTTGCTGTTGCAGTAACTTTTCGTTCACAAGCATCAGAAACAGAAAATGTTCGTGCAAAAATTACAGATGTTAATGGAGATGTGACCGATCGAATTGCATCAATCGCCCTAATTAAAGCAACCGGAACAGAAGAATATGAACGTGTTCGTTTTGAACAAATTCACAAAGAATATTACCGTGTTAATCGTCGTTTAAATCGTATTCAAGCATGAATGACAACAATTATTATTTTATGTGCATTAAGTTTAACAGTGATTGTTGTCTTAGCAAGTATCATTTTATATGGTAATAAAGGCGCAGAACATACTAATCGTATTATGAAAATTTTACCAGCCTTTATTACAGGTGTTAATACTTTGGCATTTCCAATTTGAACATTAACTGGATTAGTTCCAGGATTAGCACGTGCAACAGCTTCAACAAAACGAATTATTCAATTAATTCGTGTTGATACAACAATTGAACCAAATCGTAATGTTCCAGAGGTAAAAGAAGTTAAAGGAGATATTATTTTAAAAGATATTGTTTTTGAATATCCTGAAAAACCAGGTGTTATTATTTTTCCTAAAACAACAGTGACTTTTGAAAAAGGAAAAAGTTATGCCTTTGTTGGAGAAACTGGAAGTGGTAAATCAACAATTTCAAAATTATTATTACGTTTCTATGATCCAACTAGTGGGGAAGTTGTTGTTAATAACACTAATTTAAAAAAATTAAACTTAGCAAGTTATTTAACACATGTTGGTTATGTTGAGCAAGAACCAAAAATTTTATTTGGGGATGTTATTTATAATGTAAAATATGGAATGTTTAATGCAACAGATGAAGAAGTAGTTGAAGCTTGTAAAAAAGCGAACTTACATGATTTAGTAATGGGTTGAAAAGATGGTTATAATACTATTTTAGGAGAACGAGGGTTTATGCTATCAGGTGGTCAAAAACAACGGCTAGTTATTGCCCGAATGATTTTAAAAAATCCACAAGTTTTAATTTTAGATGAAGCAACAAGTGCTTTAGATAATATTGTGGAAAAAGAAATTCAAGCTGAATTAGAAAAAATTATGGTTGGTAAAACAACTATTTCAATTGCGCACAGATTAAGTACAATTAAAAATGTTGATCAAATTTTTGTCTTAGGAAAAGGGCAAGGAATTATTCAAAATGGTAAGTACGATGAGTTAATTGCGATTGATGGTCCATTCCGTGACCTTCATCGTGCTGGTAACCAGGGCAAATAAAAAAGTGTTTATTGAATTAGTCAAGAAAAGTAGACTAATAAAAAATGACTAAAGGTTTAGGTTCCTGTGTTCAACAGGACTTAGACCTTTTAATTTTGATTGTGGTCTAAAATTATTATAAAAATAAATATACTTAGGTAAATTACTTATAATTCATTTTGTAGTTCTTTTTTTTCTTGAAATTTAATTTAAAAATTCACTTTTCATTGTACCAAATCATGATTCAGTATGGACATTATCATATGGATTACTATCTATATACTATATGAGCTTTTAAAGATAAATTATAGATTTTATTAATTATTAAAGTTAACATTTTATAACCATAAATTTTATTAAATTTCAAAAATGATATTTTAATTAATTTAGCTAATTTTGAATCTCACTTATTAAATTTTTGCATACCATTGTTAAATCACTTATAAATATCCTGATTTAGAAATATTTAAAATATGAGTTAAATATTTAATCGTGTATTTTTTCTTCAAGGACCAAACCGCTCAAAATTTCATTTTCTTCGATTTGGTTAAATACTTTTTTATATCTTGTATCATTTCTATATATTTAATTAGTTCCTCTTTACTCATACTATTAAAATCAATAGTTTTAGGTCGTCCTAGTCTGTGAATTCCTTTTGACTGAGGACCCTTTCCAGTAATTAAATTATTTTCATTTGTGATTTTAATTCATCTGCGTAAAGTTTTCTTTGCAATAGTAAATTTTTTTATTGTATTCATATACCCATTTTTATGATAATATTTAATAATTTTTATTTTTTCTTCTTTTGTGTATCATTTTCCCATAATAAAAGAACATCTCCTAATAAAATATTACACTCTTTTTAAGAGTTTACTTTATTATAGGATTTACGAAAATATGAGAAGATGGTTATGAAAACTGTTGATTTATATAAAAAGGCAGGAAAAAAGTTAAAGTTAAATTATATCCAAATGCTCGTCATGAGATTTTGAATGAACCAATTAAAAAAGAGATTTATCAAGATATTTTAAATTTTTATAATAATAGTCTTTTTGTTTAAATAACAGCAACTTTTTTTAAAAAAAACAAGAGTTAGTATCTTGTTTTTTCTATCTTTTTGCTTTAATATAATTAATAAGCAGTATCGGATTATATTGAAATTTGTGAGGAGAGAAAAATGAATTTATTACACGAATGATCAAATTTTAAGATCGTAAATTCAACTTCATTTTTCTTTAATCCGTTATTGGAACGTATTGCAATAATTTTTCTTACTAATTTTGTTTTATGCTACCTTGTTTTAAAGATTGTAAAATATTTTTTTGCTATTCACACTAGAAAGAATGAAACAAAATCTTTAGCAACAAGATATTTCTTTATGGCGACTTTTGTTGCTAGTGAGTTTATTGTGCTTTTAATTTTACAAATTATTCTTTTACAAATTTATGCAAGTAAAACAGATACTAGTATTTATCTTAGCATTGTTTTAGTTTTACAATTTTTTATTACAATTATTATTTTAATAAACAAACAATTTTTAAACTATATTTTAAAATTAGTTATGTCAGTTTTGTTTTCATTGTTGTTTTCATTTTTAATAACAAAACAATTATGAAACTGAATTTATTATGTTAATAATAATCATATTTTAGTATTATGGTTAATAAAAAATATTTCAATTATTTTTATTATCACATTTATTTATTTATTTGATTTAAAAACAACATTTTTACATGATTTTGCTTTCCAAATTTTAACTTTTTTAATTTTAATTAATAATTTTGAAAATGGGTCTGCCGATTTAAAAATTTTAGATCGTTCATTGTTTTTTAAAATTATTTTAAAAATAATTAAAGTTTTATGTTTATTAGATTTATTTTTTTTAATAAAAACTGTTAAAAAAACAATGAAAAATTTATGACAAATTAATGATGATAATTCAACTGATATTGTTGCACTTTTATTATTGTTAAATAATATTCGTTTTTTTAATATTAGTGAAAAAAATGCTTTAGAAAATTTACCAAATAAATTCTTAAAAAATGAAATTAATGGTTGAAGAAGGATTCTTCAAGAATAAAATAAGAATTAATTTATTTCACTAACTCAATGATTTAAAATTATTTATTAATTAAAAAGAAAAGAAGGAATAATAATGAGAAAGTTACTTAATATTTTAGCAGCGGCAACTTTAGCAGCAACACCAGCTCTTACTGCTAGTTGTAAAACTAAAGCAAAATCAGCGGAAGATAAATATAAAGATTCATCAGTTGAAAATTTACCTAATGGCCCATTAAAATCAAAAATTTTACAAACAACTTTATTTACAAAAGCAACAATTGCAAATCGACATGAAAACTTAAATACATATACACCTTCAATGTTACAAATGTTAATGCGCCTACCTGATTCATATAAAGATAAAGATGGTAATATTGTTGATATTGATTATTATCGTGGCAAATATTTAAATAAAAACAATGGGATGCCATTAACAACTTTATCATCAAATTATGATTATATGAATTTATTGGATAATGAATTATATAATACGGAAAAACAAACTAAGAAAAAAATTTCTGACTATTCTGATAAAGACCCTTTACCATCAATTCCTAATTTAACAAAAAATAGTAATATGTTAAACTATTGATATGATGGAGGACCATTGTCAAATTATTCAATTGTAAAGGAAATTTTGCCAACTAAGTGTGATGATAAAAGAATTAATCAAAACATTGTTGATGCATGTAATAAAGCAATATTTGAGATGCCACGAACAACATATTTTTATAATTTTAATATGGATTATAGTCCAATGGCGACAAAAGATATTAAATTTGATACTGACACAAATCAAAACTTTATTATTAATAATCAAAAATTTGCGGCGGGAGGACCATTTAAAACAGCACAAAAATCAGAAGAACAAGATAAATTATCGATAATTTTACAGTTAATTTCAATGGCTGATATGTTTACAGACCGTTCACAATCAAAAACATATATTAATCAGTTGAATAAATTTTTAGCATTATCAGGAGATAGTGATGGAACTTTTATGGGAAGTATTTTAGGAGCTATTTATTATCAGATTTTTGCTTCTCCTAAATTACCAAATGATCCAACGAAAGAAAATGCAAATTATACTTTTGCAAAATTTGGAGTGACAAAGGCGTTGCAACTTTTACGGAAAGATAGTACCGAAAGACAAGCAATTAAGCAAAAAATTGATGTTTTTTTTGATGCGCAATCACAAGTCTTTAGTGATTTATTGGCAGTAAGACCAATGCAACCGGGATTGGACTTAAATAAACCAGAAGGTCAATATAAAAATCGTGATGCAATGTGAAATGGTAAAACACCAAACTTACGATTAGTTGACTTATTGTTTAAAAAAGATGCTTCAACAAAATCGTTAGCTGAATTATTTACTGATTTTGGTGAATATCTTGATGATTTATATACTAAAGCAGATGTCGAATGCCAAGAAGAAGCAAATAATTCAATTAGTAGTTTTTTAAAACTTGCTGCTAATGTAGTTACTCCTGGGTTTAAAGTAGTATTACAGTCAATGTCAAAAATGATGTTATCAAAATCAGAAGGTGGTTTAGGAACTTTAAGTGTTAATGATATTAATCGTTTTGCTGTTGCCTTATCAAAAGGAATTTTGCAAAGTGCCAATGCATTAACAGAAGTTAGTAAGTTACCATGATCAGAAGCAACTGACCAAGAACAAAATCAAACAAAAATTACACAATTATTAACAGGTAGTGATGATCCATCTACACCAACAAAAGATTCATTTATGGATTTAGCATTCACATGATTTAATGATAGTACGCAACCAGTAAGAGCATTATTAAACAAATTATATTTTGATCCAGATTCAGAAACACGGAAAGATTTATTAGCAATTAATAATGCTTTATATGAATATTCAAATAATTTATTATTAGGAGCAAATTGAAATATTAGCAATGGTCAATTAGAAGAAAATAAATTATCTTATGACATTGAATATAAAGGTACAGGTGATGCTGATGTTGTTGCTAATTTAGATTTACATCAAAACTGATATATTCCAAAATCAGAAATTAAGACTTATCAAGATTTAAATGCAGCTTATTTAAATGCATTAGGTAATCGGGATTTGGATTGATTTATGAAATATGATGGTCTAGGAAATAATTATCAAAAAGTGCACTATAAATATAAAGTAACTTGAATGAACATTAATCCTGGTGATGATAGTCATCAATATTGAGTAATTTCTAATATTCAATGATTTGCAAAAGATATTAGCGGGCAATGAAAACGTTATTATGATGCAATTGAAAATGATTAAAATGAGAATATAAGGGCTAAACATGAAAAAAACATTGTTAATGAAGCAAGGAATTTTAGGAATAATTAGAGCAAAAGGGCAATTTATTTCATTGCTCCTTTTAATTTTCATTTGTTCAATTATTACTTCTTGTCTATTTACAACAGTCACTAGTTTACAATCAGCAAATCGACAAATGGGCTATGGTAGCTTTGATTATGATTATTCATTTCATTATTCAGCGATGGATTTTGAAAATTCAAATATGCAAACAATTACTCCGAGTTTTGCTTTTGATACAGAATATGTTTTAGTAGAAAACAATGATAATAAATTGACATATCCAAAAATTACAATTGGTGCAGCAGCAACAGATGTTTTTACTGCATTATCACCATCTGATATTAATTTTGAATTAACTAATGGTACAATTACTAATTTAACATTAAATTTAACATTACGAACAACTGCTCCAAATTATCAAAACTCATTAATAGCAAAATTACGAGCAATGGGCTATAATGCTTTAGCTGACCAATATTTTAAACTATTTTATACAACGCAAATATATAAAAACTTTTTAGGAATTGTTACTGACTATATTAATACTAGTTTTTTTAAAAAACAGACTAATGCAACGATTGAAGAAATTAAAGCAAAAATTGCTAATTTTATTAATGGTAAAGCAGATGCCAACCAGCAAGCAATTGAACGCTGAGATTGAAATTTAAAAACAGTTGATAATGATTTTACTAAATTTAATATTCCGGATATTAGTTTAACACTGGGGAAACAAGACAATAAAACAGTGGTAACAAATATTTCACAAAATACTTTATTTCAAGAAGGACTTCGAGGTAGTTTTGGGGTTGCTACTCGTTTTAATGTAACTGATGCAAGTGGAAACAAGGAAACACGAATTCAATATTTAGCACAATCACTATGTCAATATATTGATAAACAAAATCAAACTGGAATTAATGAAGCACGAATGGTTATTGGTAATTTATTCAATAAAGTTCCTTTTTTTGGTAATTATAGTGAACGAAGTTCTTTTCTTAATTTTGTTCAAACTTATTACACAATGTTAGGAGTTGTTAGCAATTTTGATGTTGCAATGCGACAAGAAGTTACAACTTGGGATATTACTAATAATTTAAAATATAAAGTAATTGGATGGCATGATTTATTAAAAGAAAAACAATTAAATCTTTTTGATAAGGTTAATGAGTGGGCAGGACCATCATTGAATGAATCAACAATTAGTAATTATTATGCTTTTGTTAGCCCTAATTATCTAAAAGCACATCATAAAAATTTGCATGATAACATCCAAATTGGTGAACGAACATTTACAATTGGAGCAACTGGTGGTGATACCTTAAATATTTATCCAACTATTTATGAAACTGATTTTATTCCTGATTTTAAAACGGATGTTCTTATTTATCTATCGTCTTATGGAATGTCTTTATTAGCAGAAGATAATAATAAAGGTTTAATTAGTTTAAAGGATAATTCACGAGTATTTTTAAAAAGTTTAACAAATAACCCAGCCGCAAATTTAGCAATTTTTAAAAAATATTATGCAAATAATCCCAATCAATTAGATTTTTATACTCAAATGTTAACCAAAAGTTCAAAGGCCCATGGAAATGATCTTTCAATTGGTGTTTTTGAGTCAAAAGAAGCAACAAGTTCATTAACACGGCGCTATAATTTACTAGCGAAAACAATTAATGTTTATATTTATATTGGTTTATTCTTCATTATTATTTTTGCCATAACACTATTTGCTGTTTCATATATTATTATTAAAGAAATGATTAAACGTGAGTCACCACAAATTGGAATGTTAAAAGCTGCTGGTTATTATCTACGTGAAATTGCTCTCTCATATTGAAGCATTTTAATGGTTAGTATTTTAATTGCTGTACCAACCGGTTGATTAGCTGGAATTACCGTCCAATTATTTGTAGTGAAATTATTTAATATGTTTTTTATAATAAATTGAAGTTTTACTTGAAACTGAATGATTTTGTTTTCCTTAATTGGATTCTTCGTTATTTTCTTATCATTTATTACTTTTATTACTTGTTATTTTTCAATTAATAAAACAGAAGTTTTAAGCTTAATTCATCCAATGCGTAAGTTAAAAGTTGATAATAGTTTAGCCCACACTGTCCGTAGTTTTCATTTTAAAACCTTTGTTGGACGTTTCCGTATGGTTGTTTTATCAACGTCATTAAAACAAGCATTTACTTATTTAGGAATTTTTGCCTTAGTTACATTTACTTTGACTGTCTCATTATTAGCGCCAGTCTATGCAAAAAATTTTAATACAAATTATTATAAAAACATTAAATATGGTAGTGAAGTTAAATATAGTAATGTCATAAGTAATAATCCATTTTCTTATTATAAAACTTATGCATGAAATGGAATTGATAATGTACCTAAGACGGCTGATCCGATTGAACAAGATTTATATCCAATTGGTGGTATGACGCCATTAGCAAATTACTATAGTATTGATGGGGGAGCAACAATTAAACCATTAAAAGCGGTAAAACAAGAAGCAACTGTAGCTGGCATCTTAAAAGATATGTTATCTTATAATTTTGTTACTTTATCAGGAACTAATTTATCATTGGGAATTTTTAATTATTTAAATAACTTAGTAAAAAATTCTCCGACTGGTGATAGTGTTCGAGCTTTAGTATCAGAAATTTTATGTACCGTATTACCAAAAGCATTGGGAATTGGAGCAATTCCATATCCACCATTTACTGACCAGGAAGATTATCCTTCATTATGAAGAACATGTTTTAGTAAAGCAACAAATGGTATTATCCCAGCTGCAGTTAAAGAAGATTGAAATAAAAATCCTGTTCGAGCAAATCATTTTGCATTGGGATTTGAAACAATGAGTTATAATCCAGTAACTGATGATGTTTTTACTAGTTTTGATGGGAAGTATAATGATAATCAATTTCCTGTTTATGGAATTAATCCAAATACAAAAATGCTAAAATTATCATCCACTGAGCGTGCTATTTTAGCAAATAATGATAGCAAAGTAATTAACGCAATTGCTAATGTTACCGCATTACATCAATTAAATCTTAATGTTGGGCAAGAAATTGAATTAACCCCTAAAGTAACAACATTACAATACAATACTGGTCAGAATGAATGAACAGAATTTACTAACAATAATACACATTTAAAATATCAAAACTGAAAATATAATTTAAATGGTAATTCTGCTGGATGAGATCTAAATAATTATCAAAGTTTGTATTCATTAGATAAAAGTTATTTTACTTATAATACAAGTTCACAAACGAAATATTATGTTACTGCTGATCGAAAGAGTGAATATCATAATTTAAATAATGTTGAATTATGGATTCCAAGGAATTCGGCTATGGAAGCAATTTGAAGTAAAAAAACAATTACATTGAGTAATGGTGTACAACGGACTTTATTAGAAGAATCAACAGTTGGAAAAAATAAAATTATTCGAAAAGAACAAATTGATGATAAAGAATACTGAGTTATTAAACCATATGATTTTAATTTTGGTGGAGCATATAGTGGTGATTTTGTTGATGGAATTCCAACAACGTGATATCAAGCTGCTGTTGATAACAACTTTATTAAAGCTGCGCCATCTTTAACCCAAAAACCAGTTAAAGTTAAAATTGCTAAAAGTGTTGCAACTTATGATACACCACGCCTTTTTATTAGTATCAATAATGCTAATCAAATTAGTTCATTTCCAACAAATAACATTGATGGTAACTTAAATATAATGCAATGATACAATGGGAAATATACAACAGAATTCCAACCATCTGATCAAATTAATCGTTATGCGTTATCATCAACAAATGGTGATTTATCATTAAATAATTTTACGACTTCTTATAGTTCATCTGTTTTAACAGCTGATTATGTTGGGATTAAAGCCAAAATTATGAGTCGGGTTATTATCGTTGCTTTATCAGTTGCTTTAATTTTTATTGTTATTATCATTATGGTTTCAGTTATTACAATATATTTTGCAATTGACCTCTTTATTAAAAAATTTATTAAAATTATTGCAACAATGAAAGTACAAGGTTATAGTCGCTGAGAAATTAATAATTTAACTTTAGGAATTTTTATTGCCTTTGCCGTTGTTGGTTGATTACTTGGATATTTTATCACTTGAGGTTTGGCATGAACAATTACTCAAAGAATTTTAATGTTCTTTAATTTCTATGTTCCAATTGGAACGGGACTAATTACATTACCAATTATCTTGGGAGGAATTATTATTTTATATGTTATCTCATACTTTATTTCAATGAAAAAAATTAATCAATTAAATATTCAGGAAATTGTTATGATGGAAAGTTAACATTATTTAGGCATCATGTAATCGAAGTGCAACAAATCAATTCTGAAAGGAGTTGATTTTTTATTGAAAAGAAACATTATTTTATTTTGCGGTCCTTAGTAATTAAGTATGGGAAAGATATTGTTATTAATACTGTAAATAAGATAGTAATTAATAATGTAAAAGAAAATGAATAAATTATCCGCGTAATTTATTAGCGGTAATTTATTCAATATAGTTTATTTTGAGCGTAGCGAACACGCGAAGCGTGTCGCAATATTTTTAGAGAGGAGATGTAATATGCCAACTTGATTAACGACAATATTTAGTGTTGTTATTGTATTAGCAATTTTTCTTTATTTTGGTTTATTAATTTATCAAAAAATTAAACAAATTCGAGGAAAGAAAAAAGATAAAAAAGAAATTGAAAGAAAGGAGAGTAATAAATAATGTTAGGTATGTATTTAACAACAGCGTTTAATTTTTTAACAGCACCTACACCTAAAACTATGACTAAGGGTATGACTGGTATTTGAACGGGTTTGACTAGTGCATTATGAAAAGTTAAAGAAGGTATAACAAATATTTTACCTGAGATAATGGTTTTCTTAGGTGAAGCGTGAATTATATTAATTCCATTTGCTATATTTTGTATTATTAAAATCTTAAATTTTTTCCGTGTTATGGTTAAAGGATTTTAATATTTATATTTAAAGAAGAAAATGAAGCACTTAATAGCAAAATACGAATACTTAAAAAGAATTTGGAGGAATTATAAAATGAAAACATTACAAGATTTAATTAAAGATTTAACAGATATTATTGTTGAATAACAAAAAATAAATGATTATTTAGAAAATGAACCATTAGATTTAGAAGATGCTGATTTATCTTGTGCTTATTTACGTTGGGCTAATTTAACAGATATTAAAATCACAAAAGAACAATTAGACAAATTAACTGTTATTGAGGAAAAAAATAATGAATATAACAGAATCAATTAAATTTGACAAACTACAAGAAGAAAATGAAGCACTTAAAGAATAATGTATTTTAACTGTGGCACAATAGTTTTTATATGTGATTTGATTAAATAATTTTATTGTTTATTTTTACACTATACACTGTTTACAAATTTATTTTTTAATAAACTTTATTATTATCTTTAATATTGGGATAATTTTAAGGTTGATAAATCTATATTGTTTATTATTCATAATATTGAGTCTATTATGAAAAATATTTTTTAGTAGGATTTAATAGAAATAAGAATATTTCTATTAAAGGTCATAATAATAACAGTTTTGAACCAAAAATTTTTATAATATTTTTTATAAATACACTTACTTTTTTTAAAACTTGTAAACAGTGTATACTGTAAAAATATCAATTTAATTATATTTAAGGTATTATTATGGTTTTCTCTCTGTATAAAAATATTTATAATTTAACAAATTGAAGTGTTGAAAAAGAAGAACAATTAATTAATGATTTGGAGAAATTATAAAATGAAAAAATTACAAGATTTAATTAAAGATTTAACAGGAGTTACTGTTGAAGAACAAAAAATAAATGATTATTTACAATATTAAAAATTAGATTTAGAAGATGCTGATTTACGAGATGCTAAATTACAAGGTACTGATTTATCTTTTGTTGATTTACAAGGTACTTATTTACGTTGGGCTAATTTATCTTTTGCTAATTTACGAGATGCTAAATTACAAGAGGCTAAATTACAAGATGTTGAAATAACACGACAACAATTAGACCAATTAACTGTTATTGAGGAGGAATTATAATGGGAAAAAGAAAGTATTGTGAAGATTGTCAAGAAGACGGATTAAATATTCCTTATGATTGTTATTATTGGTCTTTTTCAGATGAAAGATATACACAAAAAGAAATTGATTTTATTGTTAGCGAATGTTCTGCTAGAGAATTAAGACAAAATTTTAAAGCTAAATTGCATTATGTATGGCTAGTTGCTTTATTTCATATTGCTAGTGAGGAAGAAAAACAATGAATATAACAGAATTAATAAAATTTGAAAAACTACAAGAAGAAAATGAATTACTTAAAAATGAAATTACTGAATTAAAACAACAAATATTATATAAAGAAGATTTTTATTTTCAATTATTTTGTATAAATTGTGAAAAAGTTGACGAATGTATATTATCAAATTGTTCAAAAAATACTTTAAGAAAAAATTATGTTTTATCTGATAGTTCTAAATATGACAAATTACCTAGTAAGGAGGATTAATTAAATAATGAAAAAGTTAAATAAAAAAATTATCAACAAAATAAATGAATTAATGCTTAGAAGTTATCCAGTTTCAAAAGATGATACTACAGATGAACATTGAGCATTAGGCAAACAAAATTTGGAGGAAATAATATGCGTTTTGTAATGTGTTATAAAAATAAAGATATTTGAAGACCGGAAAAAGATGATAACAATAATAATTTAACAAATTGAAGTGCTGAAAAAAACAAGAATTAATTAATGATTTGAAAGATTTAAATTAAATGAGTTTATATGATTATTGAGTTCAATTTGTTAAATTATTATTGTTATTATTTGCTTTTACTTTTTTAGGTTCACTTAAAAATAACGCTTTTTTCATTTTAGTAAAATAATTTTGTTTATATTGATTATATAAATTGATTAATTCTGTTCCAGTTAAATATTTTCAAATATTTCGCTTTAAATTTTCATCATATTTTATAATAGGATAAGAATTAACATAAATCAAACCGATTGCTACTTGTTCCGAATGTTTTTCACTCGGATAAATAAACTTATTACTCAATCAAAACCCAATATGACGATTATGATTGGGTAAATTAATAAAACTTGCTTTATCTGTTGTAAAAGGGATAAATTCCTTACTAATAAAATAATTTTCTACATTCTGATTTTTCTTAACAAAATTACTCAATTTTATCAACTTCTTCAATTTTTCAATATTGATTTAATTTTTCTTTTTCAACATCAAATTCTACCTTAATTTCAAAAATATATTTTATATACATAATAATCACAAAAATAATAATTATAAAAGCATATACAGACATAATAATTGCAAATACAAAGTGTGAAAAATCTTTATCATTTCAACTCAATATTGAAAAATAAATAAAAGAACTTAAAAAACAAAAACCAACAATATACCAAAAAAACAATTAAACTTAATAAAAAATATCTTTAATAAAATCTCTCTTTATTTTTTTATATTCCTTAGTTGTTTTAAATTTCATATCCATAATATAGTCTCCTAACTAAATATTTGTTTAATAAACAATGTTATAAATAATGTTTATATAATGTTTTTTAATTGTAATAAACACTGATTATTAACAATGTTATACATAATGCTAATATATTGTTTATTTAATGTTTAATAAACAATGTTAATAAACATTGTTAAATATAAAAATAATAAAAATTGGCACACTGAAAAATACTATTTAATTTTTAACAATAGTTATTAAAATATAAAATCATAAGTTTATAATTAAGTTGATATTATTATGTTTTTCTCTCTGTATAAATTATTTTAAATAGAAAGAAGAAATAAAATATTGAAGAAATAATAAATTCATTTTTCTATTTAATAAATTCATTTTTTACAAATGTGATACCATCTATTTTTTGATTATCATGAATGGTATCACCAATTAAAACAATTATTTCACTAATAATAATTTTAATAATAACTTTTAAATTTATTATTTGAATTTTTAATAAATTAACAAATTTATAAATATTTTTATACAGAGAGAAAAGCATAATAATACCTTAAATATAATTAAGTTGATATTTTTACACTATATACTGCCTACAAGTTTTTTCATCTTGTTAACATTATCAATAATAACCAAAATAATTAAATTTATTTAAAAATAAATTTGTAGACAGTGTATAGTGCAAAAATAAACAACAAAATTATAGTGTGCCACAGTTAAAATACATGATAAATAATAAATATAAATACTAAAATCCTTTAACCATAACACGGAAAAAATTTAAGATTTTAATAATACAAAATATAGCAAATGGAATTAATATAATTCACGCTTCACCTAAGAAAACCATTATCTCAGGTAAAATATTTGTTATACCTTCTTTAACTTTTCATAATGCACTAGTCAAACCCGTTCAAATACCAGTCATACCCTTAGTCATAGTTTTAGGTGTAGGTGCTGTTAAAAAATTAAACGCTGTTGTTAAATACATACCTAACATTATTTATTACTCTCCTTTCTTTCAATTTCTTTTTTATCTTTTTTCTTTCCTCGAATTTGTTTAATTTTTTGATAAATTAATAAACCAAAATAAAGAAAAATTGCTAATACAATAACAACACTAAATATTGTCGTTAATCAAGTTGGCATATTACATCTCCTCTCTAAAAATATTGCGACACGCTTCGCGTGTTCGCTACGCTCAAAATAAACTATATTGAACAAATTACCGCTAATAAATTACGCGGATAATTTATTCATTTTCTTTTACATTATTAATTACTATCTTATTTACAGTATTAATAACAATATCTTTCCCATACTTAATTACTAAGGACCGCAAAATAAAATAATGTTTCTTTTCAATAAAAAATCAACTCCTTTCAAAGTTGATTTGTTGCACTTCGATTACAAAATGCAATTTTTGTGATGCTGGTAAACCTCATCAAAAACCTTTAATTGAATATATGAATAGTGAATTAAGATATTGATTTCCTAAGGGAGCTGATTTTAATAATGTTAGTCAAAAACGAATTGATTGAGTAGTTAATAATAGAAAAAATGAAAAACTCCGACCGTGTTTAAAATGAATAAGTGCTAAAGAAATGTTTTTGCATAATATATAAATAATAAATATTTAAAAATGTATATTAAATTATAAAATATGTCATTAAAATTAATAAATTATTTTTTAGTGTGTTTAAATATGGATAAAATAAAAGAAAAATTAAAATATTTTTAATTTTTTTAAATTTATGGTTGATTTTTGTAATTTTTATTATATTATTTAACTAATAAAGATTTGTTGCACTTCATTTTACATAATTCAAATTTTATTAGAATTATGTTATATAGGAGAGAAAAGATTATGTCAGATATTAAGTTAATTGCTGTTGATTTAGATGGAACAGCTTTAAATTCCAACGGAGAAATGTCCCCGCGTACTTTGCAAGTTTTAAAAGGATTAGCTAGCAAAGATATTAAATTAGTAATTGCAACTGGTGGCCCATTATATCAATGTAAGGATATTGCCGCAAAGTTAGGTTTAACTGATAGCAATGATTTTATTGTTAGTTTAAATGGGTCTGTTGTAACAAATAATGTCACGAAAGAAATTTTGTTTTGTGATTTTTTAAATCACTAATTATTACGAGATATTTATTTAGATGTTATTGAACTTGATTTAGAAACATTAATTATGTTTGATGCTGATCATTCTTCATTTAATAAAATGCTTTTACATTGTAAAGGATTTGAAGATAAAATAACAAAAGGTTATTTAGCAAGTTTCTCCACAGTTAAAGATGAAGTAACGGCATGTTTATATTCTACTGATTTTAATATTAATGTTAATAAGATTTATATTAGCAGTTATACCCCCGATGTTAATCGGTTTGTAACAAAATGACAAGGAAAGATTGAAATTTCCTAAGAAATCCGAGGGGATCGTTCATCATTAGAAATTACTAGCTGCAATGTTAATAATGCAACAAGAATTGCCAAAATTTGTGAAAAGTATCAATTAACAGCAAAAAATGTGTTAGCGTTTGGTAACGAACATAATGATGTTGCAATGTTACAATGAGCAGGCGTTGGTGTCGCAATGGGAAATGCTCCTGCTGATGTTAAAACAATTGCTGATTTAGTGACTTATGATAATGACCATGATGGAATTGCTAATGTAATTGAACAAATGTTCTTATCGTAATGTCTCAAATATTAAGATTATTAATACAATAACAAATTTTAATTAAAAAGCATATATTAAATAAATTATCTTGTTTCATTAATGAAAGGAAAAAATGAAGGTAGTTACAAAAAAACCAAGTAAAAAAATTATTATTGATGGTTATCGGCAATTTTGTTTTAATTGATGACGAACATTATTAACCGTTCTATTATTTCCAATTATTATTTTTTGATCAAAAAAATATGTGCGGGATTTTTTTAATTTTACTCAAACTTATCAACGAACTGGTATGATGACAATGAATTCAAAAAATTTTGATTTTAATAGTTTTGAGGCATATAATCAAGATCTTATTGCAAAAGAATTAAAGCAATTAAATTTTTGTTTTAATACAATAGAAGAAGCACAAATGCAAACAATAACGATTTTAAACCAGCAACAAGAATCCATTAGTGCCCTTTATTTGCAATATCCACATTCTCAAAAGTGAGTAATTGGTTTACACGGGTGAACAGAAAACAAGTATTTAGCTTTACGACAAGTTTATTATTTTTATCAACAAGGTTATAATGTTTTAACTTTTGATAGTATTGCACATGGTTTAAGCGCTGGAAAATATAGTGGTATTGGTTATTTAAACGTGCAAAATTTAAGTGCTGTTATTGCATGATTAATAAATAATTTTACACTCAATGCAATTGGGCTAATTGGAAATAGTATGGGTGCGGCTTGTTTAACCAAATATTTACTAGATCAAGGATACCAAAATCCTTTAGTTAAATGAGCGATTAGTGATTGTGGGTTTAGTAACTTATTAGTTCAATTTCGGTATGTGATGGAATATCGTTATCAACGGTGTTGATGATTAATTAGTTTTGGTTTAAGAAAGAAATTTAAGCAAGAACTTGGTTTTAATCTTCGCCATTATAATTTATTAAAACATCCAAAACGATTAAAAAATTTACCAATGTTAATTTTTCATGGTACTAATGATGATTTTGTTCCTTACTTTATGAGCAAAGAATTTTATCTTCAAAAAATTACATCAGAACCATTGGGGCAAAGTCAGTTAGTCTCGTTATTAAATTTAGGACATGTTGAAGCAATTTCAAAAGGTCATAAAAGTTATTTAGCGGCAATTAAAACATTTTTAGCACAACAAGAAAGGAAATAATAATGAAATTACAAAAAAAATATGGATTTTGACAAATTCTAGCTTTGGCTATTTCAGCCACATTAGGTTCTTCAATTTTAGTTTCGTTTGGACAAGTTGCTTTTCAAGCACAATTTAATCCAATTTTAATTATTATTGCTTGAATTTTAGGTGGTTTATTAGTTTTGCCAGAAATGTTCTTATTATCAGAAGGTGCAACGTCTTATCCTGAAAATGGAACAAGTTATTATTGAATTAAACGAGCAAAATGAAATGCCTGTTCATTTTGATTTGGATGAATTATGGTTTTGTTTGTTAGTGCAACAGCAGTTGCTACTGCTTGCTTAGCTTTTGGTAATATTGTTATGACATTACTAAAATTAGAAAATCAATGATATGGAAAAATGTTTGGGATTTTGATTTTATTTGCTTTAGTTTTAATGCAAGTATTAATTAAAAAAAGTAGTGGTTATTCACAAATTATTTTTGCCTTACTAAAAGGCTTACCAATTGTATTAGTATTAATTATTGCAATGATGTATGGTAATACAGGTAGTTTCACTGATGATACAATTAACCAAAATTTAAGTCAAATTTATTTGTCTTCGTTTTTATTGCTACCAGCAACAGCTATGACAATGTTTGCTTATTCTGGAATGGAAGCAATTACCTATGTTAGTGGCGAAGTTATTAATCCACGTAAAAATATTCCTCGGGCAATGATTATTGCGACAATTATGATTGTAATTCTTTATATCATTTTAGCAATTGGTTTATTAACAATTAATAAACCACAAGCATGAATAGGACCAAATGGATTTAATAATGTTTGATATTATGCTATTATGAATAATCCGGCAGTTCCACCAGGCTTAAATTATTTGTTTTCTATTTTAGCAATCTTTATTTTTGTGGGTTCATTAAATTCATTTTTAGTGTATCATTCACGATTAATTTTTAAAATGAGTGAAGAAAAAGATTTTTTTGCTTTTTTTCAAAAAACAACAAAACGAACTAATATGCCATATTTAGCAATGTTATTTTTAGTTCTGTTAACAGTTATTTATATTTTATGAACATCATTATTTAATGTTACAAATTATTTTATTTTAGCAGTTAGTGTTTTAAAATTTATTACAATGCTTAGTTTAATTTATTTACGGATTAATGACCCAAAGCATGAGCCATTATATCGAAAACCACTTTTTATTATCTTAGTTATTTTAGCATTAAGTTCTTGTTTCATTACTTTTATTGGTTCAATCTTAGCAATGTATTATTATGCAAAAAATACCGGTAATATGTGAGAATTATGGAATTGTTTAATTGTATTAAGCGGAATGCTAAGTGGTTATCCACTTTATTATGCAAAAAAATGATGTGTTCAAACATTTAATACTAGAAAACAAAAAAATAATGTTGGCATTAATAACAAAGAAAATGGAGAATCTTTTACAAAATAATCTTTAAAAAAATTTAATGATATAATATTGTTTTTCATATGACAATATAATAAATCTTCCTTTTTTCTTTTTAAAATTTAAATTATGATTTTAGATATTCATTTGAATAAGAAAGGAAGGCAGTAGGAATGTATAATAATAAACCACAACACAGATTTAATAAAAAAATGAACAATTTATTAACGATGAAAAGTTTTTATTAGCGTCAAAACAACCACAATTAAAAACAGTGACTAGTAAAGAACGACAAATAAGAGATTTATGTGAATTTTGAGTTTTAGATAATTGTGAAGAAGTGCAATGTGTAGTATGAAATGATTTAGCACAAAAATTAATTGCTGAATTTAATTTAATTCATTCTTTGTGATTTTAAAGTAAAACAATAAAAACCCTTTAAAAAGGGTTTTTTCTTTGCCTTTATTAATAAAAAGTCTAATATTAAAGGAATTTAAGTTGTGATTTATTTAGTTAATAAGACTTTTTTAGGGAAAAATGTTATAATAATATTAATTGAAAGCAAAAGGATGATATAAAATTTATGGAGAAAACATATTTAATTAAAATATTAGCGAAAAAGGATGCAACTTTAAATTATAAAGCAGCAATGGCTTTAACCCAAAAGGTTTTAGCAGATGAAACTGGGGTTGCTGATCCTAAAATTATTTTACGTTTTAAATGATATCGCCCATCGCAAGAAGTTTTTGAAAGTTTTTATTCCACTGCTGTATGAGGAACAAAAATTGCTTTTGAACGTTATCAAGATTTAATTCCTAATATTGCGTTAAAAGATGTTGTTTCTTTCAAAGCTTTATATAAAGGAATTATGAATGTTTTTGTTAAAATTGATGATGAAATCCAAACTTATGGGGAAAATATTATTGCTATTACTGATTATGCTAATTTATTATTAACAATTATTTCAGAAATAACTAAAACCAATTATATTCGAAAAACTTTCCATGATGAACATATTGCTAATTCTAATATTAATCCTTTTTTAAGTCATATTTTAGTTGGGGCAGCACTGGGAATTGCTCGTTGATTTGGTTATCGAATTCTTCATCAAGATGATGGACATGAATTAATTCAAAAATTATATATGATGAATATTGATAAAATTAAGGGATTTGGCCATGATAATATTAATGACATTTTATTTTTAATTGAAGATTTATTAAATTATATTGAAAAAAATTCTTATTTTATTGAAGAGTTTACCGAAGCAGATAAATAGAATTGTTTCACAAGGGAGAAAAAATTATGGCAAAAATGAAAAACTTTGTAGATGCAACATATGATAACCAAAATGTTTATTTAATTATTAATAATCAAAATGAGGCCATTATGATTGATGCATCAAATGCAGCAAAAAGAGCAATTGAATATATTAAACAAAAAAAATTAACTTTAAAAGCATTATTTATTACACATGGACATATTGACCATTACGATGGTCTTGATAATGTTTTAAAAGAATATCCAGATTTAAAAATTTATATTCAAAAAATTGATTTACGATTATTGTCACAACATAAAGTTGATGATGAAACAGGCGAAATTTTAGGTCCAGGAATTAATTATCCATTAACAAATATTGTTGCTTTAAATGGTGATACTGTTGTTGAAGAAATAGGTTATCATATTGAAATTTTTCATATTCCCGGTCATACAGCGGGAACCCAAATGCTACGAATTAAAGCTCTAAATTTAGTAACAACTGGTGCTAGTTTAATGCCTGATAAAACAAGTCCTGGTTATACAGGGACTATGTGTAATGATAATTATTTTATTACTGAATTACGTCGCATTACTAATTTAGATGCAAAATGACATGTGTTACCTGGGCATAATAAAACATTTCGAATGGCACACGCTCTTGCTGAAAAAGTAATTACATTAGAAGAAGATACATAAAAGGGGGGAAAGAAAAAGTAGAATTATTCTACTTTTTCTTTCCCCCCTTTATTTATTAAGAAGGAATTATTCTTGTGAGTAATGCATTACATAAGTGTTAAAATATAAATCTTGTGGTTCAAAACCTAGTTTTTGATACCAAGCAACTTGGTTATCTGGTACCACAATACCAACAGTTTGATAATTTGCTTTTTTTGCTTGGTTTAATAAATGAATTAACATTTTCTGTTTATTTTCCGAATTATCGTCAGTGTCAGTAATTCTAATTACAGCAATTGTTGCTTCAAAAAAGAGAATCCCAGTTGTAATTGGCGTTTCATCTTTAGTTAAGGTTACAACATAGCAAAGATTGTTAACTTGCTCTAATGTAGGATTAGGTTGTGAAGTTGGTAAATCTTTTAATGGTAAATCAGCATCACTAATAATTTTAAGATTTGCTGTAGTTACTAATTTTGGTTTTTTTTCTTCGCAAACCATTGTTAGATCAGTTATTGGATTAAATTTTTCGTTTTTTAATAATTCACTTTTTGTGGTAAATTTTTTTAAATCAATCATCATCCCAATTCCAGTTTGTAAATATGATAAACCATTTTTTTCAAAAAATGATCGTTCTGCTTGGTTATTATCAACTGTGATTGTACATCAAATAAATGGTGTTTTTTCTGAATAATATTCATCAATAATTTCACCAGCTTTTGCAAATTGCTCTGATGTTGCTAGATGGGAACTAATGATACCGTTAATACTATTCTTTAATTGACGAGTATCAATTTGATAAAAGAAATTGCTACTATCAAGTTTATTTTTTTGTTGCTCATTATCATGCTTTGGGTCAACACTATAGTTAATATAATTTACAACCAACTGGTTTAATTTTTCACTATTAAAATTAAACATTTTGAATCCTCCTTTTATTAACTATAATTTTATCACTTTTTGGTGTTAGAAGCAAAAAAATTTAAAAAATAGCTTTAAATTTAGTAAAATAATAATACCTACTTGTACTTTATTTAAAAAATGACTAGAATATGCATTATATGATTTGATGTTAAAGGAGTTATGCAATGTTTAGATGAAATCCTCGCGTCCATTTTTATTTACGTTTGGGGGCTTTAATTATTTTAAGTTTATTTTTATTGCTTGATTTAATTATGGCAATTTATTATCCTCAACCAAAGTTTGCGCATTTAGGTTATGGTGAAAGAATTTCTAGCTATTATTCTTTTTTTACAACGCAAACTAATTATATTGTTGCTCTATATTTTTTCTTATATTTGTTTGAATCAAAATTTAAAAATACAAAGCCACATTATATTATTCAATTAGCAGTTACAACATACATTACAATTACAATGTTAGTTTTTTGACTTGGTATTGTTGGTCAAAAAGACCAATCGGCACAATATCGTCCTTATCACTGGGTAGCAACAGTTATTTTACATTTAGTGATGCCAGTTATAATGATTACAAGTTATGTTTTAACAGCTGGTGATCGTTATTATCATTATGAAGATCATCATAAAAAATATTTATGATTAATTATGTTATATATGGTAGCATATTTAACAGTTATTTTAGTGCGAGGGACTTATCGTCATTTAGATGGTAAAGATCCTAGAACACTTTTTCCATACTTTTTCTTAAATTATTTTGAACCTGGTGGTGAATTTATGGTTGCCACAGCATTAGTCGTAATTTGTGTTGTTGCAGTTTCGTTACAATATTTTTATATTTTCATTAATAATTTATTGTATTTCCGTTATTATCGTAACAAAAATGTTAAAATTGTTCCAATCCAATATGTAATGAAAACTAATAAGGTTACAATCACTGGGTTTGCTATTGGAATCATTGTTTTAGTCTTGAATATTATCATTGATATTATTGTTCTTAATATGGCGCTTATTGTTAGTACTGGTATTACTGAACAAAGTTCTAATATAGAATTATATAGATGAGAAGGCGTTGGTGAACCACAAATACCTACCATTGACAAAAACACCGGTGAAATTACTGACTGAAAAGAACAAAAAGGAACTAAATAATGAACATCTATAATAAAGTAAACTCTTAAAAAGAGTGTAATATTTTATTAGGAGATGTTCTTTTATTATTGGAAAATGATACACAAAAGAAGAAAAAATAAAAATTATTAAATACTATCATAAAAATAGGCATATGAATACAATAAAAAAATTTACTATTGCAAAGGAAACTTTAAGCAGATGAATTAAAATCACAAATGAAGATAATTTAATTCCTGGAAAGGGTCCTCAGTCAAAGGGAAATCGTAGACCAGCCCGACCTAAAACTATTGATTTTAATAGTATGAGTAAAGAGGAACTAATTAAATATATAGAAATGATACAAGATATAAAAAAGTATTTAACCAAATCGAAGAAAATGAAATTTTGAGCGGTTTGGTCCTTGAAGAAAAAATACACGATTAAATATTTAACTCACATTTTAAATATTTCTAAATCAGGATATTATAAGTGATTTAACAATGGTATGCAAAAATTTAATAAGTGAGATTCAAAATTAGCTAAATTAATTAAAATATCATTTTTGAAATTTAATAAAATTTATGGTTATAAAATGCTAACTTTAATAATTAATAAAATCTATAATTTATCTTTAAAAGCCCATATGGTATATAGATATATGAAATATTTGAATCTAAAATTTGTTCAAAGAATTAAAAAATTCAAATATAAACTTTCATCTGGGCCTTTTCGATATGAAAATTTATTGAGTCAAAACTTTAGGGCTACTTAACTTAATTAAAAACTAGGAACCGATATTACATATTTGCTAACTAATAAAAAACTTATTATTTATCAATTGTCAAAGATTTTCATAATAACCAAATTTTGGACTATCAAATTAGTAATAATTTAGGTACTAATTTTGTTTTAAAAAATATTATTAATGCTTGAATAAAAGCTGGTAAACCTAAAACATGAATTTTACAATCTGATCAAGGATTTCATTAGACAAATCAAAATTATCAAAGACTTTGCAATTATTTAGGAATTAAAATATCAATGTCTAAATGAGATAATCCATATGATAATGCCCATACTGAATCATGATTTGGTACAATGAAAAGTGAATTTTTAAATTAAATTTCAAGAAAAAAGAGAACTACAAAATGAATTATAAGTAATTTACCTAAGTATATTTATTTTTATAATAAATTTTAGACCACAATCAAAATTAAAAGGTCTAAGTTTTGTTGAATACAGGAACCTAAACCTTTAGTCATTTTTTATTAGTCTACTTTTCTTGACTAATTCAACATTTGAATAAATGCTTTTTTATTCTTAATTTATATTATATTTTTTCTTTTTTAATTGTCAATCTACTATATATTTTATTTATTAAAATTAATATTTTAAATTAAGTTTATGATTTTCTTTATATATATTTTTATTTCTTAATAATTCTTTATGAAATAAGCAAATTGTATCAAATTGCATTTTAGATATTGCTTTTGCATTTTTATTTCTTTCAAAATTAATTATTTTTTCAATAAAATTATCAATATTATAATAAAATATTTGTGAATTATTTCCTGCATTTGTTATTCTAATTTTTTCTTTATTTTTTAAAATAACAATATTTTTAATATTTTTAAAAGGAATAATATAGGAATTATCTTTATTTCATTTTATTAATAAGTTTTAATAATTTTGAATATGCGTTTTATTTTGATATTAAGGATTATAATAATTATTTTTAGTTTTTTTGTATTGTAAAGATGCAAGTAGGTAATTCCAACCTTGTTAATATGATATTATACCTTTTATTTTAAAATGCAATATTTTTTCAAAAAAAAATAACTTTTTTAAATATGAGTTAATATTTAAGCACGACAAAAAGAAAAGTTTGCTACAAATATATAATTTATATTTAAAAAAATTAAATATTAATATTTTGTAAAAATACCTCTTTGGAGGATAATCAACCTAAACTCGGTCGCGGTTTTTCATTAATAATTTTCATAACTTTATTAATTTCTTTTTGAGTAACAGTATTAAAATCAGTTCCTTTAGGTAAATATTCTCTAATATCTCTATTTATTCTTTCAACTTTTGCTTTTTGTGTCGGAGTTCCAGCATCACAAAAATAAACATTAGCATTAGTAATTTTTTCAATTTCTTTTCATTTACTAAATTCTTTACCTTGATCTTTAATAATTCCTTTTATATTTATCTTATAAAGTTTATTTCTAATAATACTTTTAAGAGCTTTATTAACCTCTTCTGAATTATGTTGATTTAATTTAAAACAAATCGTATATAAACTTTTTTCTTCGGTAATAGTTAAACAAGCAGATTGATGTTCTTTTCCAACAATACAATCCATTTGAAGTCAACCAAAAGTTCCCTTTTCATGTTCTGCTTCATCAATAAATCTAATATTAGTTAATTGACCACGATCATCTTTTCTCTTTTTTGTTTTATATTTTTTACCTTTAAATGGTAATTTTTTCTTAATTTCATTATTTTCATCATCAAAAACTTTATGATCAATATATTTATAAAGTGTCACATGTGAAAATGGAAACTTTTCATTATA
The DNA here is from genome assembly GCF_001886855.1 of Spiroplasma citri. Lineage (NCBI taxonomy): Bacteria > Bacillati > Mycoplasmatota > Mollicutes > Entomoplasmatales > Spiroplasmataceae > Spiroplasma > Spiroplasma citri. Next base: position 1,198,638 of record NZ_CP013197.1, on the reverse strand, counting down.
TTTTTTTTCATATTCATAAATAATTAATCTTGGTGAATAATTTTTTTACTTAAAATTTCTCTTACATAATTTACAACTTTTGTTGAAATTGTAGTACATTTAATAGATTTTTTTCTTTTCTTTTTATAATCATTATTTGCTTTTTCAGGATTATATTCTTCACCAAGTCTTTGATCCTATAATCTAATAGTATTAGGACTTTTATTCATTACTTTTGCTATTTTAGAATAATTAGATGTACCATTTTTCTTTTTAAATGTTTCTGATATTAAATATTCTTTTAACTTATATCTTTCATCAAGACTAAAATGTTTATATTTTTTCTTGTTCATAAGATTAAACCAACCTTTCTGAAAATATTTTTATCATAAAATTTAAAATTTTGTTGACATTTTATTAAAAGATGTTAGGATGGTGATGTAATTTAATACAAGTAGGATTATCCAACCTTAAATCTCTTGTTTAAAAATTACTAAAAATGAAGACTTGAAAAAGTCTTTTTTTATTTTACTTTTTTATATTTTTTTGTAGAATGGTGATGACAAAAGAGGTAAAAAAGATGGCAAAAGTAGATAAAAAGTGATGAATAATGGCAAATTTAACAAAAATAAAGCAAAAATTAACAAAATTTGATGAATATTGTAAAGAAAATAATATTAAACTTGCCACAAAAGAAACCTTATTAATCTTTTGTAATTTAGAAGAAGATGAATATAATACCTTAAAAGACACTAATTTATTAGCATTTAATGAACTTAAAATGAAAATACGAATATTAGAAAATGATATAAAATTACATCTCTTAAACAAAACTAAGGGGGGTGTATCTGTATATGCCCAGTATTATGGTAGTGAAAATGAAACTGAAATAAATTATGCTCCACCAGTGATTAATATAGATAAAGGAAGAGATATATAATGGCAATGTTATATGAATATAGCTATCTTAATAAGATAGTAGTTAGTTTATTAAAAAATACAGAATATATTGCAGATGAAATTAATTTAGCAGGTAGTCGGAAAGCGGGTAAAATATATTCTATTGATGAATTAATAGCATTATTAAGTTGTGGTGTGTTGGCAAATAAAGATAAAAAAATAGCAATATATGGTTTTAGATTAAATAGTGCTGATACTGCTGAAATGCAACAAGATATTCAAGATGCATTAGATAAAATAGGTTTAATTCTTAATCCTACTAAAAAATGAAAAGGTGGTCATTATCAATATAATGCTAGGTTTAATAAACCTACTTGATTATTTCCTAATGGTAGTTTTATTAAATTACAAGGAGCAAGAAAAAGTAATTCATCGCAAGTATTAGGTAAAGGAACAGCACGAGCAAATGGTGCTGATTTATGTATTATTTGATTAGAGGAAGCAAATGAATTTAGTAAAGCAGAAAAAGAAGCAATTATGCAAGCAGTTCGTGATTATAAAAAAATGATATTAATTACAAGTACTAATCCTGATAGTATTTATCAGGATCATATTGATTATTTAAATAAATTAATGCCATTTAATCGTAAAGAATTAGAAAGTAATGGTGAGCAAATATCTAAATTAATAGTGCCAGTCTTAGATCCTAAAACAGGTCAAAAAGCATATGATAAAAAAGTAATTAATCATTATACTAATTATTTAATTAATAAAGATAATTTAAATTATGATGAATTAATGAAATTATATGAATTAAAAGCAGAATGACCTAAAAAATATGAGGTTTGAGGAATTAGGATGCCAGGTGCATTAGATGGTAGTATTTTTGCTAATTATTTATTTAGTAAATTATATGATTTTGAACCAGTTAATTTTAGAGCAGGTTTAGATTTAGGTTATGCTGAATCACCATTAGGACATGCTACTCATGCAATTTTAATGGGAATAGATAAAGATTATAAAAAAATGGCACCATTAATGGAATATAAACATAGTAATGCTGAAATGGTACAAAAAGATATAATGAAAGTTTTACATGAAATAGTACATTTTTATATAATATGTGCTACACAATGAAATGATTTATATAATGGTTTAGAAATAAATGTTGATACTGGTGGTGGTCATTTAGTAGAGGTTGATACATTAAATAATATTAGACGAAAGTTTTTCCCTGATGCTAATTGATTAAGATTTAAACCAGTTAATAAAGAAATATGATATAGAACTGATAGAATTGATGCTATAATCATCCTGCTAAATAAGAATTATTTACAAATTAGTCAAAGATTAACACCAGAATTATTTAAAGATATGTTAAAAATGGAATGAAGAAAACCGCCAGCAAATAAATCTACTTATAAATTAGAAGATAATAAATTATTTGATGATGGTTTCGATGCTATGACTTATGCTGTTATGGATATAATGGAATATTTTATAAAAACATTAGATAATCCATTTTTAATAAGTAAACAGTTTGGAAAGCGAGGTTAAAATTATGGCAAAAAAACAAATTAAAAGAAATGTTGAAAAAATGCGAATGGATAAAAATATTTGTTGAATGATAATTGATGGAAAAGAGTGTTTTAAAAAAGTAAGTAAAAATTGAAATGGTATTGGTGTTCCTGCTTGTGAAGAACATACTAAAATATTTCAAGAATTAATGAAAGAAACTTATGATTATGGTGTAAATAATCAAAAAGAATATTTAGAATAAACATTATCAAATTTAGCAATTTGCGATAAATAAGTCATTAATAAAGTTTTACCAGTACCCAAAGCACCGTTAATAATTGATATTGGACTACTTTTAACAATTTTAATTAATTTTCGTGTTTGAAAAAGATTACTAAAAAAAGACCAAAAAAAAGATAACATCAAAAATTACTAAAAAAATAAAAAGAATAATATCTATAACTGATGTAGAACTAAAATATATAAATTGTAAATTAAAACAAACAATAAAAAAATAAAACAAAATATTTGCCATAAATCAATTTACATATCAATAAGAAAACTTAATATTTTTTTGTCTTCTAAATAAATTAAAATAATTTTTAAACATATATCTACACCACCAATCTAATTGTTTTATATAAAATAAATATTGATAACCAAATTAGAAAAAAAACAACTAATCAAACACCTATCATAATTACTGAATAAGTAATATTATCAATAGAACTACCAACAAAGTTATCAATTTCAGTTTTCGGAATAAAATAAAAAATTTGTAAAAGACCTTGATATACTCGTTGCAAAAAAATATTTGAGTCCATTATTTTATCCACCTAAAAATACAACTTAAAATTAAAAATAACATCCCAAAAACAAGTATTAAAAATACAACAAATATAACAATATCTAAAATAGCGGGATGATTAACTCCAAAAATAATTGTCATAAATTCATAATATAAATCTCATACACTTTGCATTTTTCTTATTCCTTTCCTAAATGTTAATTACTAAAATCAAGATTAGAGTTTATTATTAAATATTAATATCCGTGAATTAATTTTCTGATTGTTTGAATTCCCAAAACCACAAACATTAAAACTAATGGAGTAATTAATAACATATGTGACCCTAAAAAAGCAATAAATCAGTTAGTAAAAGCAATCGCTCAATTAGCAAGAATAGCAGCAAAATCCGCTATTTGCTTAATAACATCAGCGTCGCCCGTTAATAAATTTAAATTCATTAATAACACCTCACTTAAAATACTTTCTATTAATAATAAAACCTTCGCATACTCTAACCTTGATTTTAATAATTAACACTAAAAACTAAAATCAATTTTTATACTTGCGAAGGTATTTTATTGATATCAACTTATTCAACAGACTTATCTGCTTTTTTAATTTTTCGTTTTCCCCATTCTTTAAATTCTACTTTTTTAGAACAATGCGGACAAATTAAATACTTATTTTTAAATTTAAATATCGTATTAATTGTTAAAAAAACTAATAACATTAACATTGTAATTACTAAAATAATTGTTGCAAAAACGGTCATTAATTATCACCTTTACTTTCTATATTTAACATATAATTTTTTACTTGTTCTACTAATAACTTAAAATGTTGTTCTTCCATAACATCAATATCAATAACATTATGATTAAGATATAACTTAATTACTTTTCTTAACATAAATAAAGGTATTTTAGTAGGTAAACATTGATGAATAACATTAACCAAATATTGTAATCTTTGTTTATATAACTTAGTTTGCTTTTTCATTTTATTTTTTATGTTTAGGACAAATAATATCTTGTCTATTACATAAATAACAATCTGATTTTTTCTTAGTCATTATCTAACCTAGAATAATATTGATTAATTAAAACAACATTTTTATTAACACAATTTCAACAATAACGAGACCCATTTTCTCAAACAGTATCATTAATACAAACGATACATAACTGTTGTTGCATATTAACTATTGCTTTCTGTTATTGCTGAATTATTAGAATATTTGTTAATAAAATCTTGTTGTCTATCATAAGGAACAACTTTAACAACACTTACTTTGTTATATTTTCTTCCCGTTTTTCTATCAGTGACAACCGGAAATTTAATATCAATTAAATAATAATTACCTTTTTTTCATTTCTGGTAATTCATTAGCCAATTTACTTTCTTTTCAAACCCACGAAATTATATATTCGTCTGGAATTGGCATATCATCTTCATCAAGTTGCATAAAGGTAAAGATATCAAAAAATAAACCTTTATTATCATTTTTTTCACCATCTTTTTCTTTACTATCCATTTGATGGTTAAAAGCAATTTGAGCTAATAATACTTTATACATATAAAGCACTCCTTTCTTCACTTAATTAAGTAAATAAAGGTTTCATATAGTTTAAAACTTTAAATAATCATAAATGCTAAAAAATAAAAACTAATTTAAATAATAATTAAAAATGAATATAAATATAAATGCAAAATAAAAACATTTACCTATATTTAAAGTTTCGTGAAGTGAAACCATTTATTTTGGTTTGAATACTTAAATATAACTAAATGCTATATGTAATATTCTAATTTAATTTTACATAACAAAATAAATATGTCAACTATTACATATTTAAACGCAAAAAATAAATTTATATCCTCAACTTGCTTTTTTTTGTTTTTTTGTTTTAATTAATTATGTGATATAAGTTGTGAAGTGCTTATATTACACACTAGTACTTTCCATTTAGAAGGTACTTTTTTTAATGTACCTTTGTTTACCTAAATTAAGGTATTTATCTATTTTTTTTCGGGCTTTATATATGCCAATATCGGTTATTTTATTAAAAAATCGGAATATTTTTTTATCATATGGAACATATTCTTCCATTTGTCAAAAATAATCACTATGTCAATCACTATCAATACTAATACCTAACATATGCTTTTTTTGTTTATCAGCAAACATATAAAAATGTTTTACACCACATAATGCCATTTTTAACTCTTCTTTTGTCATTTCAATAACTCCAACCTTAACAATTGGGTCGGTACAATTTGCACTAAAACGATATGCTTTGATATTTAAGTCATAAATATTTTTTGATTTTTGTTGACTGTATGCTTTTACAATGTATTTTGCAACATATTTACTAACAAATTCATTTGTACCACTTTTAACCGGTAAATTTTTATTTAACCCATAAAGTCAATACTTTCTTATTATTTTATTAGGGATATATTCACTAAATATAATGTGAAAATGGACTGCTCCCAGTTTTTGATACTCATAAGCAACTAAATATTTTAAATTTTCATATTTATTCTTTTTATATTTAGAAAAATGATACTTTATTTTTTGAATAAACAATTTAAATTAATAATTTGCTTTTTTAATATCTTGCATATTTTCTGCATAAGTTAAAGTTGTAAAACCTAAATTTTGACAACCATTAAAGTTATGAATTGCTTTTTGAATACAATTTCTTTGAGAACGAATACGACTATTTAATAATTTAGTTTCATTTTCACCCGTATTTTTAACTCCTGTTGAATTACCTTTGCCAAAACTATTAATACACTTTAACGGTAAAACAACTGTTTTAATATAAGGACCATAATATACTTTTTTAACATAATATTTTTCATTAATATAACATTCTGGGTTTATATAGGGCTTATATAAATTTTCCCCTGTTAAACGATTATATGCATTTATATTTACATTCATTTTTTGTTTTCCTTTCTAAAACAAAAATAAAAAAACATTTACTTATATTTAAAGTTTCGTGAAGTGAAACCATTTATTTTGGTTTGAATACATTAAACATTTTAATAAATGTTTTTTTTATTCTAATTTTTATTATATTTTTAATTTTAATATTGTCAATTTACTTTATATATTAAAAATATTTATAAAATAAAAAACAAAAAAATTTTATTGCTTTAACTAAAAAAATTTTATTATGTTTGAGAATGAACGCTCTTTATATTACCATTATTTTCTATTAAAAAAAATAAACCACTTCTATTATTTATAAATAAAGATTCATATTCATTTAAAAGTAAACTGTTAAGTGATTGAAAAAATAATATATAAAATTGTTCGTTATTTCTTCTTAATAAAGAAATAAACTCATTAGTTTCTTCATTATTTTCTACTAATTTAGAAATTATAAAATTAATTATATATATAATATTGTTATTTAAATTTTCTTCATGTAAATAAATTTGATTTATTTGTTGCATAGAATTATCTGATAAATAAAGAACTCACGGTTCAAAATTGTAACTAGTTATAGTTCTTCTAGTATTTTGTGTAGGGAATTCAGTAATAATAGTAGTCATTAATTCATCTTTTAAAATTTTATTTACTCCACTTGTATTTATGCTTTCAAAAGAAATTGTAGAATTAGAAGAATTATTTGGCATCATTGCCATTAAAGGTGCTCCTCCACTCGTTGTTATAGTAGTTGCTCCGATTAAACTTAGTATTTTTTTCATATATAATATTCCTTTCATTTTATTTATATGTATTTAATAAATACAATAATTTAATTATATTTATCATTTTTATATTGTCAATTTTCGTTTCTTCCGTTGTGTTACTTAATCAAGGAAAAGGGGCTCCGCCCCTAAATCGCTTCGCGACTTTTACCCCTTTAAGTAAGGTGGTGCGTGGATAAACCACAACACCACCTTACTTTTTTACCAACAAAGTTATTTTTACTACTACTAAAAATAGCGTAAAAGTCCGTTAACCATTGCTAAAACTAATATAGAACTTAACATAATCTTAAATGTAATATCAAAAGCAAACAAATTACCAATATTATTAAACAATTCAGAAACATTACTAAACACATGTACTATCCCATTAACAAATTTATAAATTTCTTTCATACCAGGCAAATTATTTACAATCCAAATTGCTGCATTTTGAATATGACAAGCAATATTATATCAACTACAACTTTTATAAGGTATTTTTCAAATATCACCACTATTAATTTCATTATTTCAATCAGTGGCATTATAAAGACTAAAATTAAAACCATTAATTGAAATAGACCTATCCTCTGTTAATCTAGTTGTATTAAATCTAATTACATTAAAACCTTGATATTTTGTTCTATCTGTCATATCTAATAATTTTATTGATTGAGTTCATTTATTATTATTAGAAGGTAAAATATCAGTCTTATAATCTCAATTTGAATAATAAGAAAAATAATCATTAGTACTATTTATCGTATAGGCATTATACAACTGCACTCCTGGTTTTAAATAATAAATATCTGTATCAGGAAATCTTAAAATATTAAAAACCATTGATTTTGGATATAATAAAAAACCATTTTTTACAAAAAATACAAAACCTAAATTACCATTATCAGATGTAAAATAAATACATTCTCTAAAATTAGAAATATCAAATATAACTCTTAAAACATTAGAATAAAAATAATCTAAAATTAGAAATAAATTATCCAACGAATAAAAATTTTGTTTAACATCATTAACAAAATAATTACTATTAGATTTTTTAAGAATATCGATATTAAGCAATTCTTTATAATTAAAATTTAAAACTAAATAATTCATATCAAAATGTTTATAACTTTGATTGGCAATAATTGGAATAAATAAATATTGTATAATTTCTCAATTAAAAGTAAATTCATATTTTATATTGTTTTTATAAATAAAAATATCTAACAATTTATTTGGAGTTTCATAATTAATAATTAATTTACCCAAAGGAACCTTTGAAATATCTTGTGAATTTCAACTTAATAAATAACTTCAAACAGTATTTTTAATTTTATTAAATCAATAATTACTATCATTTTTATCAGCACTTACATTTGGAATAAAAGGAGTTGTAACACCAAAACTAAACGCATAATTACTTGGTTCTAAACCTTGCATAAAATAATCTTGTCGCAACATTAAAGTAGACTGAAAATCATATTCATTTGCTTTTGCATAAGTTAAATCACTAAAATTATCATTATTTCTTGTTTCTACTTTACAAACATTACTAATATAATTTATAGTTGTAACACTACAAAAAAGAAATATTCAACCAAACATTAAATAAAAAACAATAAAAATATATAATAATCGTTTTCGCATTGTTTTAACCCCCTAATAAATAAAAATAATTCTAATACCCATAATAATAATTCCAAACGCCATATATAACTGAAAAATAGGATGTGTTGCAATAATAAATAACTGTGCTACTAATTTATAAAAATCACTAGCAGACTCCAAATAATGCTTAACAGTTGAAAAACCTAAATCTGTGGCAACAACAATATTAGCAATAAAACCAAACCCAACAGTCAAACCAATAACAAAGAAAAATATTAACTTAATCATATATAGACCCCCAACTTATTTTTTTATTCTTTGAGTTGTATGTACTCTTTTAAAACCTTGTTCTCTTGTTTTTGCTTGTTTAGCTAAACTTGATAATTGTTGTTTATTACGATTATTTTTAAATCGTTTACGGTCTTCAAAATGTTTTTGCATACCGCGCCCAGTTTGAAAAACAGATGACACACTACCTTTAACGCCCCTTGCTAAACTAGAACTTGCTTCTAAACTTGCTTGGGAAACTGAACTTAAACCACGAGAACTATTAACCAATAACATAATGACATTTATAACACCACCAATTACTCAAATTACAAATAATGGGATATTTGTACCAGGCAATTTTAATGCTCACATTCAGTCCATTATTTTCATAAAAATATCAACAATAACATTAATCGCATTATTTCATACATTATCAGTAAGTAAATTAATCATTTTCTAATTCCCCCAAATTCTTTAATAAATGTTCCATGCCCATCTCTCGTAATTCATTAAGCGTAATATCTTTTTTAACAATACTAGGTCAATTTTGTTTAATATAACTTGGTACTTTATCATTTTTTAAATCACGCACAAATTTTAAATATTTACTATCATATTGCATTGCAATAGATAAAGGAATTGTTATCTTAACAAAATTAATACCAATATCTTTATTAGATTTTTTACGAACTCTTTTTCCGTTTGCTGTTCGTTTAACCGTTTCAGTTTTTCATACTAAATAATCATCTAAATCATCAAAAAAACCTATTTTCATTTTAAAATAAGGAAAAAATATACTAGGTGGAATACATTGCATAGGAACAATAATCATATTAGCAATTTCTCTATATTCCACTCAATTTTGATTAATTCGTTGTCCCGCAAAAACAATGTTATTATCAAACTGACGACATAACAAAAAATATGGAATTAAACCACTAAACTTTTCATTATTTTCATTAGGTTTAGCGCCATTCATATATAAAAATATTTCATCAAATAAAATTAAACTATCGTTTGGTGGTATCTTATAATTTTTATTTTTAAAATCTAAATGGTTTAAACCTAAAACTCCAATTTTTTCATCATTAATAAAATAATTAGAATAAACATTGTCAAACTTAACAATTTGCGATAAATAAGTCATTAATAAAGTTTTCCCAGTACCCAACGCTCCATTAATAATTGATATTGGACTACTTTTAACAATTTTTACAAATCTCCGCGTTTGAAAAAGATTACTAAAAAAAGACCAAAAGAAAATAATATTAAAAATTACTAAAAAAATAAAAAGGATAATATCAACAACTGATGTAGAACTAAAATATATAAATTGTAAATTAAAACAAACAATAAAAAGATAAAATAAAATATTTGCCATAAATCAATTTACAAATCAATAAGAAAATTTAATATTTTTTTGTCTTCTAAATAAATTAAAATAAATTTTAAACATATATCTACACCACCAATCTAATTGTTTTATATAAAATAAATATTGATAATCAAATTAAAAAAAATACTACTAATCAAACACCTATCATAATCACTGCATAAGTAATACTATCAATAGAACTACCAACAAAGTTATCAATTTCAGTTTTCGGAATAAAATAAAAAATCTGCAAAAGTCCTTGATATACTCGTTGCAAAAAAATATTTCAGTCCATTATTTTATCCACCTAAAAATACAACTTAAAATTAAAAATAACATCCCAAAAACAAGTATTAAAAATACAATAAATATAACAATATCTAAAATAACAGGATGATTAACTCCGAAAATAATTGTCATAAATTCATAATATAAATTTCATACACTTTGCATTTTTCTTATTCCTTTCCTAAATGTTAATTACTAAAATCAAGGTTAGAGTTTATTATTAAATATTAATATCCATGAATTAACTTTCTGATTGTTTCAATTCCTAAAACCACAAACATTAAAACTAAAGGAATAATTAATATCATATGTGATCCTAAAAAAGTAATAAATCAGTCAGTAAAAGCAGTCGCTCATTTAGCAAGAATAACAGAAAAATCCGCTATTTGCTTAATAACATCAGCGTCGCCCGATAATAAATTTACATTCATTAATAACACCTCACTTTAAATACTTTCTATTAATAATAAAACCTCGGCAATCTCTAACCTTGATTTTAGTAATTAACACTAAAAACTAAAATCAATTTTTATACTTGCCAAGGTATTTTATTGATATTAACTTATTCAACAGACTTATCTGCTTTTTTAATTTTTCTTTTGCCTCATTCTTTAAATTCTACTTTTTTAGAACAATGCGGACAAATTAAATATTTATTTTTAATTTTAAATACTGTACTTACTGTTAAAAATATTAATAATATAAACATTGTAATTACAAGAATAATTGTTGCAAAAACCGTCATTAATTATCACTCTCCTTATTTTTTAATTCTAAAATTTCTAACTTTAATTTTTGATTTTCAAGTTCTAATTTTTCTAATTCTAATTTTGACTTTTTAATTTCTTTTTTATTAAAAACAGAAAAAATAACATAAGCATATAATAAAATAACTAATAAAAATATAATAATCATTGAAAATACATTATCGCTCAAATTAATCATTCTCACTTTTTATATTTAAAAATTTATCCCTTAATTTTTCATTTAAAATTAAAAACTCTTTTTCTGTAAGAATTTGTAAATCAATATTTTCTTTTTTTAATAATTGTTTTAATACTTTTCTTAACAAAAATAATGGTATTTTTATTGATAAACATTGATGTATAACATTAACCAAAAATTCCAATCGTTGTTTATACAACTTAGTTTGTTTTTTCATTATCTAACCTAGAATAATATTGATTAATTAAAACAACATTTTCATTAACACAGTTTCAACAATAACGAGACCCATTTTCTCAAACAGTATCACTAACACAAACCATACATAACTGTTGTTGCATATTAATTATTGCTTTCTGTTATTGCTGAACTATTAGAATATTTATTAATAAAATCTTGTTCGGTTTCATAAGGTAATATTTTTGATATCTTACCATTAAAACCAATTTCTACATTGTAAAAACTACCTTCAATCATTTCGGGCAAACTATTTTGAAATTCACTATCTTTACGAACTCATTTATCTTGGTATTCTTTACCAATTATTTTTTTACCTTCAACTCGTAAAAATGTATATACATCATAATAATTATCTTTATTTGACTTATCTTTAATAACTTGATTAAACTTAATATCACTTAAATAAACTTTAAACATAACTAAAAATTCCTTTCATTTACATATATGTAAATAAAGGTTTCACAAGGTTTAAAACTTTAAATAAGATAAATGTTAAAAAATAAAAACTAATTTAATAAAAAATTAATACAAAATGAATGTAAATATAAATGCAAAATAAAAACATTTACTTATATTTAAAGTTTCGTGGTTGAAAACCTTTATTTTGGTTTGAATACTTAAATATAACTAAATGTTATATATAATATTCTAATTTAATTTTACATAACAAAATAAATATGTCAATTAATATAACTTAAAATAAAAAATATTAATTCCATAATTTTTTAAATTTATTAAATTATTAAACTTAATCTCTTGCATATATATATATATATATATATAATGGAAACTGTGGTATAGGTCGTGGTTGAACTATGCTACACAAGGAGTACTTTCCAATTGGAAGGTACTTTTTTTAATGTACCTTTGTTTACCTAAATTAAGATATTTATCATATTTTTTACGTATTCGGTATCTATCTAAATCAGATATTTTATGAAAAAACCGAAATATTTTTTTATCATACGGAACATATTCTTCCATTTGTCAAAAATAATCTTTATTTCAATCACTATCAATGCTAACACCCATTAAATAACCATCTTTATTATTAAACATAAAATTATGTTTTGTTCCTTTTAATGAAGCAATTAATTCCATTTCACACATCTCAATAACACCAACTTTAACAATAGGGTCAGTACAATTTGCACTAAAACGATATGCTTTGGTATTTAAATCATAAATATTTTTACTTTTTTTCTTCACTTTGTGCTTTTACAATATATTTAGCAACATATTTACTAACAAATTCATTTGTACCGGTTTCAACTGGTAAATTTTTATTATATCCATAAGGTCAATACTTTCTTATTAATTTATTAGGGATATATTCACTAAATATAATATGAAAGTGAACTGCTCCGCGATTTTGATATTCATAAGCAACTAAATATTTTAAATTTTCATATTTATTCTTTTTATATTTAGAAAAGTGATACTTTATTTTTTTAATAAATAAATTAAATTGATAATTTGCTTTTTTAATATCTTGCATATTTTCAGCATAAGTTAAAGTTGTAAAACCTAAATTTTTACAACCACTAAAATTATGAATTGCTTTGCGAATACAATTTGCTTGGGAACGAACACGACTATTTAATAGTTTAGTTTCATTTTCACCAGTATTCTTAATACCTGTGGGGTTTCCTTTGCCAAATTTATTAATACATTCTAAGGGTAATACAATTGTTTTGATATAAGGACCATAATATACTTTTTTAACATAATATTTTTGATTAACAAAATTACTACTATCAATATATGGTCGATATAAAATCTCACCAGTTAAACGATTATAAGGATTAATATTTACATTCATTTTTTATTTCCTTTCTAAAACAAAAATAAAAAAACATTTATTTATATTTAAAGTTTCGTGGTTGAAAACCTTTATTTTGGTTTGAATACATTAAACATTCGGATAAATGTTTTTTTTATTCTAAATTAATTATATTTATTTCTTGTTTATTGTTAATTTTTAAATTTTTATTATTGTTGATGTTTATTACAGTTATACTAGTTAATTTAATTAATAAATATTTTAAAAATCCTATAAAATATTTTTTTTTAAAATATAATAATTATTAATTATATTAAGAATAAAAGTTAAAATTAAAGTAATAATCATAAAAAATAATATAGCGCCAAACCAATAACCTCAACCATAAATAAATCAAGAAAGAAATCAATAAGGTGAGATATAATTTAAATGCTTACTTAGATTAATTCCATTATATATATATTTTATTAAATAAAATGAACGAACTAACATTCACAAATAATATAAACTAGGGACTACTAATACTAGAAAAAAATCTTTTTTATAATATTTTTTGTTTATTACATAGTAATCGGAATAAATAATTGAATAAAATGCTAACAAAATAGGAATAACTAAGTGTCCTAATAAAGTAACAGAAAAAGATAATGGATATTTTAACCTCTCAAATATATAATCATTTCAACCATAAGTAAATATTCCACATCAAAAAACAATACCGGCCATTATATTATAAACAGAGGAATAAATTTTAAAATTATAACTATTAATTCAATTAATATATATTTTATTATTTAAAATAAATAAATTTAATGAACTTCAAATAAAAGCAATAACAGTCGCTCAAACACTAAATCATCTTAAAATTTCAATCATATAAATTCAATAATTTCCATTATTATCGTCACCTTTTCAAAATTTTACTGATAAAGTATAAAAACTTAATAATCAAATTAAAATTATTCATTTTTTCTTTTTTAAAAATATTTTATTTTTCATATAATTCACCTTTTTATTAATATTTTTATTATATTTATCATTTTTATATTGTCAATTTTCGTTTCTTCCGTTGTGTTACTTAATCAAGGAAAGGGGCTTCGCCCCTAAGTCGCTCCGCGACTTTTACCCCTTTAAGTAAGGTGGTGCGTGGATAAACCACCACACCACCTTACTTTTTTACCAACAACATTATTTTACTACTACTAAAAATAGCGTAAAAGTCCATTAACCATTGCTAAAACTAAAATAGAACTTAACATAATCTTAAATGTAATATCAAAAGCAAACAAATTACCAATATTATTAAACAATTCAGAAACATTACTAAACACATGTACTATTCCATTAACAAATTTATAAATTTCTTTCATACCAGGCAAATTATTTACAATCCAAATTGCCGCATTTTCAATATGAATATCTAAACGGTATCAAGCACCTTTTTTATAAGGTAATTGTCAAATTTTTCCATCATTAAGTTCACCACTTCAATCAGTAGCATTATAAAGACTAAAATTAAAACCATTAATTGAAATAGACCTATCTTCTGTTAATCTGGTTGTATTAAATCTAATTAAATTAAAACCTTGATATTTTGACCTATCTGTCATATCTAATAATTTTATTGATTGAGTATATTTATCATTATTAGAAGGTAAAATATCAGTCTTATAATCTCAATTTGAATAATAAGAAAAATAATCATTAGTACTATTTATCGTATAAGCATTATATAATTGCACTTGTGGTTTTAAATAATAAATATCTGTATCAGGAAATCTTAAAATATTAAAAACCATTGATTTTGGATATAATAAAAAACCATTTTTTACAAAAAACACAAAACCTAAATTACCATTATTAGATGTAAAATAAATAAATTCTCTAAAATTAGAAATATCAAATATAACTCTTAAAACATTAGAATAAAAATAATCTAAAATTATAAATAAATTATCCAACGAATAAAAATTTTGTTTAACATCATCAACAAAATAATTACTATTAGATTTTTTAAGAATATCCATATTAATCAATTCTTTATAATTAAAATTTAAAACTAAATAATTCATATCAAAATATTTATAACTCTGATTGGCAATAATTGGCATAAATAAATATTGTATAATTTCTCAATTAAAAGTAAATTCATATTTTATATTGTTTTTATAAATAAAAATATCTAACAATTTATTTGGAGTTTTATAATCTATTATTAATCTACCCAAAGAACCCTTAGAAATATCTGCTAAATTTCAACTTAATAAATAATTTCAAACAGTATTTTTAATTTTATTAAATCAATAATTACTATCATTTTTATCAGCACTTACATTTGGAATAAAAGGAGTTTCAACACCAAAACTAAATGCATAATTACTAGGGTCTAAACCTTGCATAAAATAATCTTGTCGCAACATTAAAGTAGACTGAAAATCATACTCATTTGCTTTTGCATAAGTTAAATCACTAAAACTATCATTATTTCTTGTTTCTACTTTACAAACATTACTAATATAATTTATAGTTGTAACACTACAAAAAAGAAATATTCAACCAAATATTAAATAAAAAATAATAAATATATCTAATAATCGTTTTCGCATTGTTTTAACCCCCTAAACAATAAAAATAATTCTAATACCCATAATAATAATTCCAAACGCGATATATAACTGGAAAATAGGATGTGTCGCAATAATAAATAACTGTGCCACTAATTTATAAAAATCATTAGCAGACTCCAAATAATGCTTAACAGTTGAAAAACCTAAATCTGTTGCCACAACAATATTAGCAACAAAACCAAACCCAACAGTCAAACCAATAACAAAGAAAAATATTAACTTTAACATTATTTATCATTCTCCTTATTTATTTTTGCTGACATTCTTGCCTTTTTATTTGCTGAACGAGTACCAACATAATTACCAACTTTTTTACCAGATTTATATGAAAATGAAACAGTACCCTTAACACCTTTGGCAATATTAGAACTTGCTTCTAAACTTGCACGAGAAACTGAACTTAAACCACGAGAACTATTAACTAACAAAAAGATAACATTTATAACACCACCAATTACTCAAATTACAAATAAAGGAATATTTGTACCTGGTAATTTTAATGCTCACATTCAATCCATTATTTTCATAAAAATATCAACTACAACATTAATGGCATCATTTCATACATCATTAGCAAGTAAATTAATCATTTTCTAACTCTCCTAAATTCTTTAATAAATGTTCCATTCCCATCTCTCGTAATTCATTAAGCGTAATATCTTTTTTAACAATACTAGGTCAATTTTGCTTAGTATAACTTGGTACTTTATCATTTTTTAAATCACGTACAAACTTTAAATATTTACTATCATATTGCATTGCAATAGATAAAGGAATTTTTATCTTAACAAAATTAATACCAATATCTTTATTAGATTTTTTACGAACTCTTTTTCCGTTTGCTGTTCGTTTAACCGTTTCAGTTTTTCATACTAAATAATCATCTAAATCATCAAAAAAACCTATTTTCATTTTAAAATAAGGAAAAAATATACTAGGTGGAATACATTGCATAGGAACAATAATCATATTAGCAATTTCTCTATATTCAACCCAATTCTGATTAATTCGTTGTCCAGCAAAAACAATGTTATTATCAAACTGACGACATAATAAAAAATATGGAATTAAACCACTAAACTTTTTATTATTTTCTTCCGGTTTAGCACCATTCATATATAAAAATATTTCATCAAATAAAATTAAACTATCATTTGGCGGTATTTTATAATTTTTATTTTTAAAATTTAAATGGTTTAAACCTAAAACTCCAATTTTTTCATCATCAATAAAATAATTAGAATAAACATTATCAAATTTAGCAATTTGCGATAAATAAGTCATCAATAAAGTTTTACCAGTACCCAAAGGACCGTTAATAATTGATATTGGACTACTTTTAACAATTTTAATTAATTTCCGTGTTTGAAAAATATCACTAAAAAAAGACCAAAAAAAGATAATATCAAAAATTACTAAAAAAATAAAAAGGATAATATCTATAACTGATGTAGAACTAAAATATATAAACTGTAAATTAAAACAAACAATAAAAAGATAAAACAAAATATTTACCATAAATCAACTTACATATCAATAAGAAAACTTAATATTTTTTTGTCTTCTAAATAAATTCAAATAATTTTTAAACATATATCTACACCACCAATCTAATTGTTTTATATAAAATAAATAATGATAATCAAATTAAGAAAAAAACTACTAATCATATACCTATCATAATTACTGAATAAGTAATATTATCAATAGAACTACCAACAAAGTTATCAATTTCAGTTTTTGGAATAAAATAAAAAATCTGCAAAAGTCCTTGATATACTCTTTGCAAAAAAGTATTTCAGTCCATTATTTTATCCACCTAAAAATACAACTTAAAATTAAAAATAACATACCAAAAACAAGTATTAAAAATACAACAAATATAACAATATCTAAAATAACGGGATGATTAACTCCAAAAATAATTGTCATAAATTCATAATATAAATCTCATACACTTTGCATTTTTCTTATTCCTTTCCTAAATGTTAATTACTAAAATCAAGATTAGAGTTTATTATTAAATATTAATATCCGTGAATTAACTTTCTGATTGTTTCAATTCCTAAAACCACAAACATTAAAACTAACGGAATAATTAATAACATATGTGACCCTAAAAAAGTAATAAATCAGTTAGTAAAAGCAATCGCTCAATTAGCAAGAATAGCAGCAAAATCCGCTATTTGCTTAATAACATCAGCATCGCCCGTTAATAAATTTAAATTCATTAATAACACCTCACTTAAAACACTTTCTATTTAATAATAAAACCTTCGCATACTCTAACCTTGATTTTAGTAATTAACATTAAAAACTAAAATCAATTTTTATACTTGCGAAGGTATTTCATTGATATTAACTTATTCAACAGACTTATCTGCTTTTTTAATTTTTCGTTTTCCTCATTCTTTAAATTCTACTTTTTTAGAACAATGCGGACAAATTAAATACTTATTTTTAAACTTAAATATTGTATTAACTGTTAAAAAAACTAATAACATTAACATTGCAATTACTAAAATAATTGTTGCAAAAACAGTCGTTACGGTCATTAATTATCACCTTTACTTTCTATATTTAACATATAATTTTTGACTTGCTCCACTAATAATTTAAAATGTTGTTCTTCCATAACACCAATATCAATAACATTATGATTAAGATATAACTTAATTACTTTTCTTAACATAAATAAAGGTATTTTAGTAGGTAAACATTGATGAATAACATTAACCAAATATTGTAATCTTTGTTTATATAACTTAGTTTGCTTTTTCATTTTATTTTTTATGTTTAGGACAAATAATATCTTGCCTATTACATAAATAACAATCTGATTTTTTCTTAGTCATTATCTAACCTAGAATAACATTGATTAATTAAAACAACATTTTTATTAACACAATTTCAACAATAACGAGACCCATTTTCTCAAACAGTATCATTAACACAAACCATACATAACTGTTGTTTATTCATAATTAACACCAACTTTTACTTTGGGGTTTTTACAATTACGACTAAATTGATATGCTTTAATGTTTAAATCATAAACTTTTTGCGTTTCTTCTTTAATTAATGGTTTTGTAATATACCTATAAACAAAATATTTAATAAAATCAATATATTTATTATTTATTGATAAACTCTTAATTATTCCATAATTTCAACATTTTCGGATAATTTTACTTGATATATATTTATCAAAAATAATCTGGAAATGTATTGCTCCGCGTTTTTGATATTCATAAACTTTTAAATATTTTAAATCACTTTGATAATGATATTTTATTTTTTGAATAAATAACTTAAATTGATAATTTGCTATTTTAAAATCAGTAATATTTTCTTTAAAAGTAAGAGTAATAAGTGTTAAATTATTACATTCACTAAAATTATAAATTGCCTTACTAATACATTTATTTTGTGAACGATAACAACTATTTTTTAATTTCTTATCGTTTAACATATTAATTATTGCTTTCTGTTATTACTGAATTACTAGAATATTTGTTAATAAAATCTTGCTCGTTATAATTTTCTTCATAAGGCAATATTTTTGATATTTTACCGTTAAAACCAATTTCTACATAATAAAAACTACCTTCAATCATTTCGGGCAAACTATTTTGAAATTCACTATCTTTGCGAACTCATTTATCTTGGTATTCTTTACCAACTATTTTTTTACCTTCAACTCGTAAAAATGTATATACATCATAATAATTTTCTTTATTTGACTTATCTTTAATAACTTGATTGTACTTAATATCACTTAAATAAACTTTAAACATAACTAAAAATTCCTTTCATTTACATATATGTAAATAAAGGTTTCACAAGGTTTAAAACTTTAAATAAAATTAATAAAATAAATGTTAAAAAATAAAAACTAATTTAATAAAAAATTAATACAAAATGAATGTAAATATAAATGCAAAATAAAAACATTTATTTATATTTAAAGTTTCGTAGTGGAAAACCTTTATTTTGGTTTGAATACTTAAATATAACTAAATGTTATAAATAATATTCTAATTTAATTTTACACAACAAAATCAATATGTCAATTAATATAATTAAAATAAAATATATTAATTCCATAATTTTTTAAATTATTAAACTTAATCTCTTGCATATATATATATATATATATATAATGAAAACTGTGGTATAGGTCGTAGTGGAACTATGCTACACAATTGGTACTTTCCATTTGGAAGGTACTTTTTTTTATATACCTTTGTTTACCTAAATTAAAGTATTTATCGTATTTTTTCCGTATTCGGTATCTATTTAAATCAGATATTTTATGAAAAAACCGAAATATTTTTTTATCATACGGGACATATTCTTCCATTTGCCAAAAATAATCTTTATTTCAATCACTATCAATGCTAACCCCCATTAAATAACCATCTTTATTATTAAACATAAAATTATGTTTTGTACCTTTTAATGAAGCAATTAATTCCATTTCACACATTTCAATAAGACCAACTTTAACAATGGGGTCAGTACAATTTGCACTAAAACGATATGCTTTGATATTTAAGTCATAAATATTTTTTGACTTTTCTTGACTATATGCTTTTACAACGTATTTTGCAACATACTTGCTAACAAATTCATTTGTGCCATTTCTAACCGGTAAATTTTTATTTAGTCCATAAGGTCAATATTTTCTAATTATTTTATTAGAAATATACTCGCTAAATATAATATGAAAGTGGACTGCTCCGCGTTTTTGATATTCATAAGCAACTAAATATTTTAAGTTTTCATATTTATTCTTTTTGTATTTAGAAAAATGATATTTTATTTTTTTAATAAATAATTTAAAATGATAATTTGCTTTTTTAATATCTTGCATATTTTCAGCATAAGTTAAAGTGGTAAAACCCATATTTTTACAACCAATAAAATTATGAATTGCTTTGCGGATACAATTTGCTTGGGAACGAACACGACTATTTAATAGTTTAGTTTCATTTTCACCAATATTCTTAATACCTAAGGGGTTTCCTTTGCCAAATTTATTAATACATTCTAAAGGTAAAACAACTGTTTTAATATAAGGTCCATAATATAATTTTTTAACATAATATTTTTGATTAACAAAATTACTACTATCAATATAAGGTCTATATAAAACCTCTCCCGTTAAACGATTATAAGGATTCATATTTACATTCATTTTTTATTTCCTTTCTAAAACAAAAATAAAAAAACATTTATTTATATTTAAAGTTTCGTAGTGGAAAACCTTTATTGGTTTGAATACATTAAACATTCGGATAAATGTTTTTTTATTCTAAGTTAAATTATATTTTTATTTTTTATATTGTCAATTTATTTAATTTTTTATCGTTTTCATTAATGATAAAATTATTAAGATTAATTAATCATAGAAATGGAGGAATTGTTATGCAATTAGTTCATCGACCAAGTGGAATAAAAAGTATAAAAAATTTAGGGAAAATAGAAGAAGAAAAATATGGAAAAATAGTTTCTATTACCACAACTAACGAAAATATTGGTAATTTACAAAAGACCGTGGTTTTTGTTGCTACTGATAAAGGATATATTTTAAAAATTAGTTAATTTTTCTTAAAAACTCTGTTTAATATACAGAGTTTTTTAATTTACTCTGTATTATTTTTCCTTTTCTCCCGTTGTGCTACTTAATCAAGTAAAAGGGCTAAAGCCCTCTGCTTGCCCTGCGGGCAACCATTCACCCAGCAAACAACACACGGGCAAAGATAAACTTTTTGCACCGTGGTGTTTGCTTATCTGTTTTTTTCTTTGTCTGTGTATGTATTTGTATCTGCTTTTACTTTTAGGTTTTTTTTATGACTGCTTACTTTTAGTGTCTAATTTACCTCTTAAAACGCTTTATACAAACAAAAAAAACATAGACTAGTACCAGTAATCTATGTTTTAATGTTGAGATTATTTTTGATGTTTTTTCTCATAAAGATTATAACACTTTATACTGGTACCATAAAGCATAATTTAGTTTTTATGATTTTATTATATATCATATTTTCTTTTTTCCAACTATTCATTAAATTAATTTACATTTATTTAATCAATAATTAAAAAAAATCACACTCATTAAGATTTACACACATTTATTTATCCTACATTTTGCTTTATTAAATACCATTTGACACGCCAATATTTAACAGTCGGCAGAGAAGCAACATTTTTATATTATTCTAACCATTATTATTTTGTTTAATTTTTATGTTAAATTATATATTGTAATTGTTTACTAATTGACACATTACACTAGATAAAGATTGTAAATTATAAGTGTCTTGTAAGTGAAGCAATTTATTATATTGAATAGGAGTTATTTTTATTGTTTTAGAAACTAATTTTTTATAAAATGACTTATCAATTTCTAAGATATCGTTAATATCTCAATTATCAATTAAATATCTTACTGCTTCGGAAAAAGACCAAGTTTTAATCTTATCTCTTATTTGAATTATTTTAGAATAATGTTTTAAAGACATTGGTAAGTAAAACGATATAATGTTTTTGTCTTTAAAGTTTTCATCAATTTTAAAAATTTCTTCATATTCAGTAATATTAATCTTTTTAGTACGGTCGTTCATATTATTTATTCACCACATTTCTATTTTTGAATAATATAATAATCAGACTTATAAATAGTGTTTATTATTTTTTACAATACAAATAATTTGCTAAGACACACACATTTATATTTAAATTATTTGTCTTTAATAAAATTAATAAAATATTATCTGTTCTACTGATAAACAAACTTAAATAACAAAAAATTATAATTTAATTTACAAAATAAAAGTAAATTAAAAAAAGAGAAAATTATTTAATTATTTATGAGTGTATAAAGTTGTTTATCAACTTAAATATTAAACCATTATTTCTTTTAATGACTTAATAATTTACTTATATACCATAATTAAATTAAAGTCAAATATTTATAAAATTACTATAAAATAAAAGTGTAGAGCTCACACTCATTAAGAACTCTACTTTTTTATTATATCAGTTTTGTTTATTTAAACACGCTGAAAAATTAATATTTATTAAAATATTAATGACAAAAATTACTTTTAGATATATAATCTAAATGTCAATATTTAATTTTTATTGTATTAGTAAATTGTTGTTTGAACTAATACTTTTTTTATGCCGTTTTTTATAATTTTCAAAGAATAATTTTTGTTTCTTTCAATGTTGATATTGTTTTCGGTAAAATGGGATATATTCTTCTATTTGTCAAAAGTAATCATTTTCTAAAACACTATCAATGCTAACGCCCATTATATAACCTTGTTTATCAACAAACATAAATTTATTTTCTGAACCTTTTAATGAAGCGATTAACTCCATTTCGCACATTTCAATAACACCAACTTTAACAATAGGGTCGGTACAATTAGCACTAAAACGATATGCTTTAGTATTTAAGTCATAAATATTTTTTAATTTAACTTCTGATACTTTTTTAGGCTTTTTGTAAGGAATATCAAATTCTTTGCAAAGTTCCTTTTTTTGTCTTTCATTATTAGATAATGACTTAACAAAATATTTAGTTAAATATTTAATAACAAAATTATTTGTATTTTTTTTAACTTTTTCATTATGATTAATTCCATAAGGTCAATATTCTCTTATTAAATTTGAACTAATAAATCTATTAAATATTATATGAAAATGTATTCTCCCTTTTTCTTGATATTCATAAACAACTAAATATTTAAGATTATTAAAAGTATTTTTTTATATTTAGAAAAATGATATTTTAAATTTCTTATAAATAATCTAAAATGATGATTCGCTTTTTTAATATCTTGGATATTTTCTGCATAAGTTAATGTTAAAAAACCTAATTCTTTGCAATCACTAAAATTATGAATTGCCTTACGGATACAATTACCTTGGGAACGAACACGACTATTTACTAATTTAGTTTCATTTTCACCAGTATTCTTAATACCAGTTGAATTGCCTTTACCAAAACTATCAACACATTCTAAGGGTAGAACAATATTTTTAACATAATTACCATAGTATACTTTTTTAACATAGTATTTTTTATTAATAAAATTACTATTATCAATATATGGTCTATATAAATTTTCTTTCGTTAAACGATTGTATGCATTTGTATTTATATTATTTTCCATTTTTTTACCTCCTTTCATTAAATTTTTTGATGATTTTTTTATAAAAACTAAATTTTAAAACCTTGATTTTATTGAGTTATTTTTGCTTTGGGACAGTTGTGTTAGTTAATCAAGGAAAGGGGCTTCGCCCCTAAGTCGCTCCGCGACTTTTACCCCTTTAAGTAAGGTGGTGCGTGGATAAACCACCACACCACCTTACTTTTTTTACCAACAACATTATTTTTACTATTAAAAATAGCGTAAAAGTCCGTTAACCATTGCTAAAACTAAAATAGAACTTAACATAATTTTAAATGTAATATCAAAAGCAAACAAATTACCAATATTATTAAACAATTCAGAAACATTACTAAACACATGTACTATTCCATTAACAAATTTATAAATTTCTTTCATACCAGGCAAATTATTTACAATCCAAATTGCCGCATTTTCAATATGAATATCTAAACGGTATCAAGCACCTTTTTTATAAGGTAATTGTCAAATTTTTCCATCATTAAGTTCACCATTTCAATCAGTAGCATTATAAAGACTAAAATTAAAACCATTAATTGAAATAGACCTATCTTCTGTTAATCTGGTTGTATTAAATCTAATTAAATTAAAACCTTGATATTTTGACCTATCTGTCATATCTAATAATTTTATTGATTGAGTATATTTATCATTATTAGAAGGTAAAATATCAGTCTTATAATCTCAATTTGAATAATAAGAAAAATAATCATTAGTACTATTTATCGTATAAGCATTATACAATTGCACTTGTGGTTTTAAATAATAAATATCTGTATCAGGAAATCTTAAAATATTAAAAACCATTGATTTTGGATATAATAAAAAACCATTTTTTACAAAAAAACAAAACCTAAATTACCATTATTAGATGTAAAATAAATACATTCTCTAAAATTCGAAATATCAAATATAACTCTTAAAACATTAGAATAAAAATAATCTAAAACTTGAAATAAATTATCCAACGAATAAAAATTTTGTTTAACATCATTAACAAAATAATTACTGTTAGATTTTTTAAGAATATCCATATTAATCAATTCTTTATAATTAAAATTTAAAACTAAATAATTCATATCAAAATGTTTATAACTCTGATTGGCAATAATTGGCATAAATAAATATTGTATAATTTCTCAATTAAAAGTAAATTCATATTTTATATTGTTTTTATAAATAAAAATATCTAACAATTTATTTGGGGTTTCATAATTAATAATTAATTTACCCCAAAAACCCTTAGAAATATCTTTCGGGTTTCAACTTAATAAATAATTTCAAGCAGCATTTTTAATTTTATTAAATCAATAATTACTATCATTTTTATCAACACTCACTTTTGGAATAAAAGGAATTTCAACACCAAAACTAAATGCATAATTACTAGGGTCTAAACCTTGCATAAAATAATCTTGTCGCAACATTAAAGTAGACTGAAAATCATACTCATTTGCTTTTGCATAAGTTAAATCACTAAAATTATCATTATTTCTTGTTTCTATTTTACAAACATTACTAATAAAATTTACAGCTGTAACACTACAAAAAAGAAATATTCAACCAAATATTAAATAAAAAATAATAAATATATCTAATAATCGTTTTCGCATTGTTTTGACCCCCTAAACAATAAAAATAATTCTAATACCCATAATAATAATTCCAAACGCCATATATAACTGGAAAATAGGATGTGTCGCAATAATAAATAACTGTGCTACTAATTTATAAAAATCATTAGCAGACTCCAAATAATTTTTAACAGTAGAAAAACCTAAATCTGTTGCCACAACAATATTAGCAATAAAGCCAAACCCAACGGTTAAACCAATAACAAAGAAAAATATTAACTTTAACATTATTTATCATTCTCCTTATTTATTTTTGCTGACATTCTTGCCTTTTTATTTGCTGAACGAGTACCAACATAATTACCAACTTTTTTACCAGATTTATATGAAAATGAAACAGTACCCTTAACACCTTTGGCAATATTAGAACTTGCTTCTAAACTTGCACGAGAAACTGAACTTAAACCACGAGAACTATTAACTAACAAAAAGATAACATTTATAACACCACCAATTACTCAAATTACAAATAAAGGAATATTTGTACCTGGTAATTTTAATGCTCACATTCAATCCATTATTTTCATAAAAATATCAACTACAACATTAATGGCATCATTTCATACATCATTAGCAAGTAAATTAATCATTTTCTAACTCTCCTAAATTCTTTAATAAATGTTCCATTCCCATCTCTCGTAATTCATTAAGCGTAATATCTTTTTTAACAATACTAGGTCAATTTTGCTTAGTATAACTTGGTACTTTATCATTTTTTAAATCACGTACAAACTTTAAATATTTACTATCATATTGCATTGCAATAGATAAAGGAATTTTTATCTTAACAAAATTAATACCAATATTTTTATTAGATTTTTTACGAACTCTTTTACCGTTTGCTGTTCGTTTAACCGTTTCCGTTTTTCATATTAAATAATCATCTAAATCATCAAAAAAAACCTATTTTCATTTTAAAATAAGGAAAAAATATACTAGGTGGAATACATTGCATAGGAACAATAATCATATTAGCAATTTCTCTATATTCGACTCAATTTTGATTAATTCGTTGTCCGGCAAAAATAATATTATTATTAAACTGACGACATAATAAAAAATATGCTTTTAAACCACTAAATTTTTTATCATTTTCCTTAGGGTTTGTACCATTTATATATAAAAATATTTCATCAAATAAAATTAAACTATCATCTGGCGGTATTTTATATTTTTTATTTTTAAAATCTAAATGGTTTAAACCTAAAACTCCAATTTTTTCATCATTAATAAAATAATTAGAATAAACATTATCAAATTTAGCAATTTGCGATAAATAAGTCATCAATAAAGTTTTACCAGTACCCAAAGCACCGTTAATAATTGATATTGGACTACTTTTAACAATTTTAACAAGTTTCCGTGTTTGAAAAAGATCACTAAAAAAAGACCAAAAGAAAATAATATCAAAAATTACTAAAAAAATAAAAAAGATAATATCTATAACTGATGTAGAACTAAAATATATAAACTGTAAATTAAAACAAACAATAAAAAAATAAAACAAAATATTTGCCATAAATCAATTTACATATCAATAAGAAAACTTAATATTTTTTTGTCTTTTAAATAATTTAAAATAATTTTTAAACATATATCTACACCACCAATCTAATTGTTTTATATAAAATAAATATTGATAACCAAATTAGAAAAAAAACAACTAATCAAACACCTATCATAATTACTGAATAAGTAATATTATCAATAGAACTACCGACAAAGTTATCAATTTCAGTTTTCGGAATAAAATAAAAAATTTGTAAAAGACCTTGATATACTCGTTGCAAAAAAATATTTCAGTCCATTATTTTATCCACCTAAAAATACAACTTAAAATTAAAAATAACACCCCAAAAACAAGTATTAAAAATACAACAAATATAACACCATATTCATTTGTTTGTGCTTTTGCCAATGCTTTTAATGCTAACGATTTGGCATTACCCCATATGTTATTAGACTAAAAGAATAATTAACTAATTGTTCTATTTTATCCATTAATTTTCACCTCTTTCTGATTTGTTATTTCAGTTTCTCGTTTAGTAGTTACCCGATCAAACCAAAGCACAAATGGTAGCCATATTGCAAGCGATACTCCTAAAACAATTAAACTAGTAATAATCGCTTGTCATTTTGTCCCCCTGAGGCAAAGTATGCACCAATTGGGCCCGGAAGTGTCCATGGAACGGATGCAAAACTCAATTTATTCCCATTGCTTTTTGAGCCCCAAAACCAACAATTGCTCCAGCAACTGGTGAAAAAACAAATGGCACTCACATATAAGGATTAACTAAAATTGGTAATCCAAATAAAATTGGTTCATTAATATTAAAAATACTCGGAATTAAAGATGTTCGGGTCGTTGTTTTTACTAGTTTAGACTTCGCAATAATTGAACCAATAATAACTAATCCAATTGTTGAACCAGCCCCACCATATTGAGCAAACCACTGAAAAAATGGTTCAACAAAATCATTTTGAATTAAATTCCCATTTTGCAATGCATTTTGATTTTCATCTAACGCAATAATTCGAAATGGACGAGTAACAGATTGAACTAAGCTCCCCCCATGAATTCCAAATCATCATAAAAAAGTAATTAAAAAGACAACAATGATAGCAATAATAATGGCAATAAACATAATTGGAACTAATGCTAGGAATGAGTTTCCGACTGCTTCAGGAACCTGTTTAGGCAAACAAATTGTAATTCGATATTTAACACATATGCGATACATTTCAACTGCAATTGTTGAACCAAAAATTGCAAAGGTAACGATGCAATAATTCCATTTCTAATTCCTAATAAATTTCGTTAACTTCCAATTTTAGAAAAGTATGGTACCATTTTTATTAAGTAACACAACTGGAGAAAAGCAAAAAAAGAACATTTGACAAGATAAAAATAATTAAATATAGTTAAATTATGTATATTAAATACATATAAATAAAACGAAAGGAGTAGTATTATGTCTATAAAAAAAATATTAAGTTTAATCGGAGCAACAGTAATAACAACAAGCGGAGTAGCACCATTAATGGCAATGATGCCAAATAATAAAAATTTAAATTTTTTTAAAGGAGAAAGTAGTAGTTCTTTTACTGGTGGAGAAGATAAAATATTAAAAGATATTATATATGAAAATAAAGAAACAAAAGAACATTTTTTTGCAGAATGAATTATCTTTTTATCTTCAACAACAATTGAAAATTTAAATAAATTTTTAATTAATAAAAGAGTGCCAGATTTTAATACAAAAATTATTAATATGATTAATTTTTTAAAATTAAGATTAAAAGAAATTAATGGTGATAATGAGCTTAGTTTTATATCAAAAATAGAAGGAAATGAAGGTTTTTATAGTAATTTTTTGACTACAGTTTGTCAAATTTTTGCTAATCCTTTAGTAAAAAGTGATAATGGTGTTATGTTTACTATAGATGATTTTGGTAATTTCATTAATTTATTTAAACAATAGTATTTTAAATTTATTTTTAAAATAAAAATTTAATTAAATTAACAGTATAAAAAATTAAAAAAATTAATTAACTTAGAATAAAAAAACATTTATTCAAATGTTTAATGTATTCAAACCAATAAAGGTCTCCTACCACGAAACTTTAAATATAAGTAAATGTTTTTTTATTTTTGTTTTAGAAAGGAAATAAAAAATGAATGTAAATATAAATCCTTATAATCGTTTGACTGGAGAAGTTCTATACAGACCTTATATTGATAGTAGTAATTTTGTTAATCAAAAATATTATGTTAAAAAAGTATATTATGGTCCTTATATTAAAACGATTGTATTACCGTTAGAATGTATTAATAAATTTGGTAAAGGCAATTCAACTGGTATTAAAAATACTGGTGAAAATGAAACTAAATTATTAAATAGTCGTGTTCGTTCACAAGCAAATTGTATTCGTAAAGCAATTCATAATTTTAGTGGTTGTCAAAATTTAGGTTTTACAACTTTAACTTATGCTGAAAATTTACAAGATGTTAAAAAAGCCAATCATCAATTTAAGTTATTTATTAAAAAAATAAAGTATCATTTTTCTAAATATAAAAAGAATAAATATGAAAATTTAAAATATTTAGTTGCTTATGAATATCAACAGCGGGGAGCAGTTCACTTTCATATCATATTTAGTGAATATATCCCTAATAAAGTAGTTAGAAAATGCTGACCTTATGGATATAATAAAAATTTACCAGTTAAAACTGGTACAAATGAATTTGTTAGTAAATATGTTGCTAAATATATTGTAAAAGCACAAAGCGAAGAAAAAAGTAAAAATATTTATGACTTAAATACCAAAGCATATCGTTTTAGTGCTAATTGTACCGACCCTATTGTTAAAGTTGGTGTTATTGAGATGTGTGAAATGGAATTAATCGCTTCATTAAAAGGTACAAAACATAATTTTATGTTTAATAATAAAGATGGTTATTTAATGGGTGTTAGCATTGATAGTGATTGAAATAAAGACTATTTTTGACAAATGGAAGAATATGTTCCATATGATAAAAAAATATTTCGGTTTTTCAAAAAAATATCTAATTTAGACATATACCGAACGCGAAAAAAATTTGATAAATACCTTAATTTAGGTAAACAAAGGTACATTAAAAAAAGTACCTTCCAAATGGAAAGTACTAATCGTGCAGTATAGACCTACCACAACCTATACCACATAATTAATTAAAGCAAAAAAAAAAAAAAAAACAAGTTGAGGATATAAATTTATAAATAAATTTATTTTTTGTTATGAAATATGTAATAGTTGACATATTTATTTTGTTGTGTAAAATTAAATTAGAATATTATATATAACATTTAATAATATTTAGTTATATTTAAGTATTCAAACCAATAAAGGTTTCCTACCACGAAACTTTAAATATAGGTAAATTTTTTTATTTTGAATTTATATTTACATTCATTTTTAATTATATTTTTTAATTTATTTTTAGCATTTATCTTATTTAAAGTTTTAAACCTTGTGAAACCTTTATTTACATATATGTAAATGAAAGGAATTTTTTAGTTATGTTTAAAGTTTATTTAAGTGAAATTAAGTACAATCAAGTTATTAAAGATAAGTCAAATAAAGATAATTATTATGATGTATATACATTTTTACGAGTTGAAGGTAAAAAAATAGTTGGTAAAGAATACCAAGATAAATGAGTTCGCAAAGATAGTGATTTTCAAAATAGTTTACCCGAAATGATTGAAGGTAGTTTCTATAATGTAGAAATTGGTTTTAATGGTAAAATATCAAAAATATTACCTTATGAAACCGAACAAGATTTTATTAATAAATATTCTAATAATTCAACAATAACAGAAAGCAATAGTTAATATGCAACAAAAGTTATGTATGGTTTGTATTAATGATACTGTTTGAGAAAATGGGTCTCGTTATTGTTGAAATTGTGTTAATGAAAATGTTGTTTTAATTAATAAATATTATTCTAGGTTAGAAAATGACTAAGAAAAAATCAGATTGTTATTTATGTAATAGACAAGATATTATTTGTCCTAAACATAAAAAATAAAATGAAAAAACAAACTAAGTTATATAAACAGCGATTAGATTATTTAGTTAATGTTATACATCAATGTTTACCTACTAAAATACCTTTATTTATGTTAAGAAAAGTAATTAAGTTATATCTTAATCATAATGTTATTGATATTGGTGTTATGGAAGAACAACATTTTAAGTTATTAGTAGAACAAGTTAAAAATTATATGTTAAATATAGAAAGTAAAGGTGATAATTAATGACCGTTTTTGCAACAATTATTTTAGTAATTGCAATGTTAATGTTATTGGTTTTTTTAACAGTTAATACAATATTTAAATTTAAAAATAAGTATTTAATTTGTCCGCATTGTTCTAAAAAAGTAGAATTTAAAGAATGGGGAAAACGAAAAATTAAAAAAGCAGATAAGTCTGTTGAATAAGTTGATATCAATAAAATACCTTCGCAAGTATAAAAATTGATTTTAGTTTTTAGTGTTAATTACTAAAATCAAGGTTAGAGTATGCGAAGGTTTTATTATTAATTAATAGAAAGTATTTTAAGTGAGGTGTTATTAATGAATTTAAATTTATTAACGGGCGACGCTGATGTTATTAAGCAAATAGCGGATTTTGCTGCTATTCTTGCTAGCTATTCTTGCTAATTGAGCGATTGCATTTACTAACTGATTTATTACTTTTTTAGGGTCACATATGTTATTAATTATTCCGTTAGTTTTAATGTTTGTGGTTTTGGGAATTGAAACAATCAGAAAGTTAATTCACGGATATTAATATTTAATAATAAACTCTAATCTTGATTTTAGTAATTAACATTTAGGAAAGGAATAAGAAAAATGCAAAGTGTATGAGATTTATATTATGAATTTATGACAATTATTTTCGGAGTTAATCATCCCACTATTTTAGATATTGTTATATTTGTTGTATTTTTAATACTTGTTTTTGGGATGTTATTTTTAATTTTAAGTTGTATTTTTAGTTGGATAAAATAATGGATTGAAATACTTTTTTTCAACGAGTATATCAAGGGCTTTTGCAGATTTTTTATTTTATTCCGAAAACTGAAATTGATAACTTTGTTGGTAGTTCTATTGATAATATTACTTATTCAGTGATTATGATAGGTATTTGATTAGTAGTATTTTTCTTAATTTGATTATCAATATTTATTTTATATAAAACAATTAGATTGGTGGTGTAGATATATGTTTAAAAATTATTTTAATTTATTTAGAAGACAAAAAAATATTAAGGTTTCTTATTGATATGTAAATTGATTTATGGCAAATATTTTGTTCTATTTTTTTATTGTTTGTTTTAATTTACAGTTTATATATTTTAGTTCTACATCAGTTATAGATATTATCCTTTTTATTTTTTTAGTAATTTTTGATATTATTTTCTTTTGGTCTTTTTTTAGTAATCTTTTTCAAACACGAAAATTAATTAAAATTGTTAAAAGTAGTCCAATATCAATTATTAACGGTGCTTTGGGTACTGGTAAAACTTTATTGATGACTTATTTATCACAAATTGCTAAATTTGATAATGTTTATTCTAATTATTTTATTAATGATGAGAAAATTGGAGTTTTAGGTTTAAACCACTTAGATTTTAAAAATAAAAATTATAAGATACCGTCAAATGATAGTTTAATTTTATTTGATGAAATATTTTTGTATATGAATGGTGCTAAACCCGAAGAAAACAATAAAAAGTTTAGTGGTTTAATTCCATATTTTTTATTATGTCGTCAGTTTGATAATAACATTGTTTTTGCTGGACAACGAATTAATCAGAATTGAGTCGAATATAGAGAAATTGCTAATATGATTATTGTTCCTATGCAATGTATTAAACCAAGTATATTTTTTCCTTATTTTAAAATGAAAATAGGTTTCTTTGATGATTTAGATGATTATTTAGTATGAAAAACGGAAACAGTTAAACGAACAGCAAACGGGAAAAGAGTTCGTAAAAAATCTAATAAAGATATTGGTATTAATTTTGTTAAGATAAAAATTCCTTTATCTATTGCAATGCAATATGATAGTAAATATTTAAAGTTTGTACGTGATTTAAAAAATGATAAAGTACCAAGTTATACTAAGCAAAATTGACCTAGTATTGTTAAAAAAGATATTACGCTTAATGAATTACGAGAGATGGGAATGGAACATTTATTAAAGAATTTAGGAGAGTTAGAAAATGATTAATTTACTTGCTAATGATGTATGAAATGATGCCATTAATGTTGTAGTTGATATTTTTATGAAAATAATGGATTGAATGTGAGCATTAAAATTACCAGGTACAAATATTCCTTTATTTGTAATTTGAGTAATTGGTGGTGTTATAAATGTTATCTTTTTGTTAGTTAATAGTTCTCGTGGTTTAAGTTCAGTTTCTCGTGCAAGTTTAGAAGCAAGTTCTAATATTGCCAAAGGTGTTAAGGGTACTGTTTCATTTTCATATAAATCTGGTAAAAAAGTTGGTAATTATGTTGGTACTCGTTCAGCAAATAAAAAGGCAAGAATGTCAGCAAAAATAAATAAGGAGAATGATAAATAATGTTAAAGTTAATATTTTTCTTTGTTATTGGTTTGACTGTTGGGTTTGGTTTTGTTGCTAATATTGTTGTGGCAACAGATTTAGGTTTTTCAACTGTTAAGCATTATTTGGAGTCTGCTAATGATTTTTATAAATTAGTAGCACAGTTATTTATTATTGCAACACACCCTATTTTCCAATTATATATGGCGTTTGGAATTATTATTATGGGTATTAGAATTATTTTTATTGTTTAAGGGGGTTAAAACAATGCGAAAACGATTATTAGATATATTTATTATTTTTTATTTAATATTTGGTTGAATATTTCTTTTTTGTAGTGTTACAACTATAAATTATATTAGTAATGTTTGTAAAGTAGAAACAAGAAATAATGATAGTTTTAGTGATTTAACTTATGCAAAAGCAAATGAGTATGATTTTCAGTCTACTTTAATGTTGCGACAAGATTATTTTATGCAAGGTTTAGACCCTAGTAATTATGCATTTAGTTTTGGTGTTGAAACTCCTTTTATTCCAAATTTAAGTGCTGATAAAAATGATAGTAATTATTGATTTAATAAAATTAAAAATACTGTTTGAAATTATTTATTAAGTTGAAATTTAGCAGATATTTCTAAGGGTTCTTTGGGTAGATTAATAATAGATTATAAAACTCCAAATAAATTGTTAGATATTTTTATTTATAAAAACAATATAAAATATGAATTTACTTTTAATTGAGAAATTATACAATATTTATTTATGCCAATTATTGCCAATCAGAGTTATAAATATTTTGATATGAATTATTTAGTTTTAAATTTTAATTATAAAGAATTGATTAATATGGATATTCTTAAAAAATCTAATAGTAATTATTTTGTTGATGATGTTAAACAAAATTTTTATTCGTTGGATAATTTATTTATAATTTTAGATTATTTTTATTCTAATGTTTTAAGAGTTATATTTGATATTTCTAATTTTAGAGAATTTATTTATTTTACATCTAATAATGGTAATTTAGGTTTTGTGTTTTTTGTAAAAAATGGTTTTTTATTATATCCAAAATCAATGGTTTTTAATATTTTAAGATTTCCTGATACAGATATTTATTATTTAAAACCACAAGTGCAATTATATAATGCTTATACGATAAATAGTACTAATGATTATTTTTCTTATTATTCAAATTGAGATTATAAGACTGATATTTTACCTTCTAATAATGATAAATATACTCAATCAATAAAATTATTAGATATGACAGATAGGTCAAAATATCAAGGTTTTAATTTAATTAGATTTAATACAACCAGATTAACAGAAGATAGGTCTATTTCAATTAATGGTTTTAATTTTAGTCTTTATAATGCTACTGATTGAAGTGGTGAACTTAATGATGGAAAAATTTGACAATTACCTTATAAAAAAGGTGCTTGATACCGTTTAGATATTCATATTGAAAATGCGGCAATTTGGATTGTAAATAATTTGCCTGGTATGAAAGAAATTTATAAATTTGTTAATGGAATAGTACATGTGTTTAGTAATGTTTCTGAATTGTTTAATAATATTGGTAATTTGTTTGCTTTTGATATTACATTTAAGATTATGTTAAGTTCTATTTTAGTTTTAGCAATGGTTAATGGACTTTTACGCTATTTTTAGTAGTAGTAAAATAATGTTGTTGGTAAAAAAGTAAGGTGGTGTGGTGGTTTATCCACGCACCACCTTACTTAAAGGGGTAAAAGTCGCGGAGCGACTTAGGGGCGAAGCCCCTTTCCTTGATTAAGTAGATTAAATAACACAACTGGAGAAAACGAAAATAACCCAATAAAATCAAGGTTTTAAAATTTAGTTTTTATAAAAAAATCATCAAATTTTAACGAAAGGAGGTAAAAAATGGAAAATAATATAAATATAAATGCATATAATCGTTTAACAAAAGAAAATTTATATAGACCATATATTGATAATAGTAATTTTATTAATAAAAAATACTATGTTAAAAAAGTATACTATGGTAATTATGTTAAAAATATTGTTCTACCCTTAGAATGTGTTGATAGTTTTGGCAATGGTAATCCGACTGGTATTAAAAATAATGGTAAAAATGAAACTAAATTATTAAATAGTCGTGTTCGTTCCCAAGGTAATTGTATTCGTAAAGCAATTCATAATTTTAGTGATTGCAAAGAATTAGGTTTTTTAACTTTGACTTATGCCGAAAAAATGCAAGATTTAGATAAAGCAAATTATCATTTTAATTTATTTATTAAAAAGTTAAAATATCATTTTTCTAAATATAAGAAAAATACTTTTATTAATCTTAAATATTTAGTTGTTTATGAATATCAAGACCGAAAAGGAATTCCAATTATACATTTTCATATAATATTTAATAGATTTATTAGTTCAAATTTAATAAGAGAATATTGACCTTATGGAATAAATAAAAATCTTAAAGTTAAAAAAAATACAAATGTTTTTGTTATTAAATATTTAACTAAATATTTTGTTAAGTCATTATCTAATACTGAAAGACAAAAAAAGGAACTTTGCAAAGAATTTGATATTCCTTACAAAAAACCTAAAAAAGTATCAGAAGTTAAATTAAGAAATATTTATAATTTAAATAAAAAATCATATCGTTTTAGTGCAAATTGTACCGACCCACTTGTAAAGGTTGGTATTATTGAAATGTGTGAAATGGAATTAATTGCTTCATTAAAAGGTATAAAAAATAAATTTATGTTTGTTGATAAACAAGGTTATATAATGGGTGTTAGCATTGATAGTTATTTAGAAAACGATTATTTTTGACAAATAGAAGAATATGTCCCATTTTATCGAAAACAATATCAACATTGAAAGGAACAAAAATTATTCTTTGAAAATTATAAAAAACGGCATAAAAAAAGTATTAGTTTACACAACAATTTACTAATACAATAAAAATTTTAAAATTAAATATTTACATTTAGAATTATACATCTAAAAGTAATTTTTGTCATTAATATTTTAATAAATATTAATTTTTCAGCGTGCTTAAATAAACAAAACTGATATAATAAAAAAGTAGAGTTCTTATGGAATGTGGACTCTACACTTTTATTTTATAGTAATTTTAGAAATATTTGACTTTAATTTAGTTATGGTATATAAGTAAGTTATTAAGTCATTAAAAGAGATAATGGTTTAATATTTAAGTTGATAAACAACTTTAAACATTCCAAAATAATTAAATAATTTTCTCTTTTTTTAGTTTACTTTTATTTTGTAAATTAAATTATAATTTTTTGTTATTTAAGTTTGTTTATCAGTAGAACAGATAATATTTTATTAATTTTATTAAAGACAAATAATTTAAATATAAATGTGTGTGTCTTAGCAAATTATTTGTATTGTAAAAAATAATAAACACTATTTATAAGTCTGATTATTATATTATTCAAAAATAGAAATGTGGTGAATAAATAATATGAACGACCGTACTAAAAAGATTAATATTACTGAATATGAAGAAATTTTTAAAATTGATGAAAACTTTAAAGACAAAAACATTATATCGTTTTACTTACCAATGTCTTTAAAACATTATTCTAAAATAATTCAAATAAGAGATAAGATTAAAACTTGGTCTTTTTCCGAAGCAGTAAGATATTTAATTGATAATTGAGATATTAACGATATCTTAGAAATTGATAAGTCATTTTATAAAAAATTAGTTTCTAAAACAATAAAAATAACTCCTATTCAATATAATAAATTGCTTCACTTACAAGACACTTATAATTTACAATCTTTATCTAGTGTAATGTGTCAATTAGTAAACAATTACAATATATAATTTAACATAAAAATTAAACAAAATAATAATGGTTAGAATAATATAAAAATGTTGCTTCTCTGCCGACTGTTAAATATTGGCGTGTCAAATGGTATTTAATAAAGCAAAATGTAGGATAAATAAATGAGTGTAATCTTATGGAATGTGATTTTTTTAATTATTGATTAAATAAGTATAAATTAATTTAATTAATAGTTAAAAAAATAAAAATATGATATATAATGAAATCATAAAAACTAAATTATGCTTTGTACTAGTCCTATAAAGTGTTATAATTTTCATGAGAATAAACATCAAAAAAATCTCAATATTAAGACATAGATTAGGACTAGTAATCTATGTCTTTTTTTGTTTGTATAAAGCGTTTTAAGAGGTAAATTAGACACTAAAAGTAAGCAGTCATAAAAAACCCTAAAAGTAAAAGCAGATACAAATACATACACAGAAAAAGAAAAAAACAGATAAGCAAACACCACGGAGGAGGGACTTTATGTCCTCCCCGTGTGTTGTTTGCTGGGTGAATGGTTGCCCGCAGGGCAAACAGAGGGCTTTAGCCCTTTTACTTGAATTAAGTAACACAACCGTCCCAAAGAGTTTTTAAGAAAAACAAAAATTTTAAAAATTAAAGTAAATTGACAATCAATTAGAAATAAATATAATTAATTTAGAATAAAAAGGAGAAAAAAATATGGAAATATTAAAAATATTTAGTTTTTTATTAAAAATTTTATCTTTTAATCAAAATATAGATGATAATTTTTTTGAAAAAGAAAAAATTAATATAGTTAATAAAGAAAATAATAATATAAAACAAATTAATTTTGATTTAAAATCAAAATTAGATATAAATTTTAAAATAACTTTTAACACTGGGCCAGAAGAAACTAAAAATAAGATTAAATAATATAAAAATTAACAACAATTAATAAATATAATGAAAATTAGAATAAAAAAACATTTATTAAAATGTTTAATGTATTCAAACCAATAAAGGTTTTCTGGACGGAAACTTTAAATATAAGTAAATGTTTTTTTATTTTTGTTTTAGAAAGGAAAATAAAAAATGAATGTAAATATAAATGCATATAATCGTTTAACGGGGAAAATTTATATAAGCCATATATAAAACCAGAATGTTATATTAATCAAAAATATTATGTTAAAAAAGTATATTATGGTCCATATATTAAAACAGTTGTTTTGCCTTTAGAATGTATTAATAAATTTGGTAAAGGCAATTCAACTGGTATTAAAAATACTGGGGAAAATGAAACTAAATTATTAAATAGTCGTGTTCGTTCACAAGCAAATTGTATTCGTAAAGCAATTCACAATTTTAGTGGTTGTAAAAATATGGGTTTTTTAACATTAACTTATGCAGAAAATATTCAAGATATTAAAAAAGCAAACCATCATTTTAGATTATTTATTCGAAGGTTAAATTATTATTTTTCTAAATATAAGAAAAATAAATATAAAGATTTAAAATATCTTGTTGCATATGAATATCAAAATCGTGGTGCCGTTCATTTTCATATTATTTTTAGTGAATATATCCCTAATAAAGTAGTTAGAAAATGTTGACCTTATGGATATAATAAAAATTTACCAGTTGAAACCGGTACAAATGAATTTATTAGTAAATATGTTGCTAAATATATTGTAAAAGCACAAAGTGAAGAAAAAAGTAAAAATATTTATGACTTAAATACTAAAGCATATCGTTTTAGTGCTAATTGTACCTATCCTATTGTTAAAGTTGGTGTTATTGAAATGACAAAAGAAGAGTTAAAAATGGCGTTGTGTGGTGTAAAACATTTTTATATGTTTGCTGATAAACAAAAAAAGCATATGTTAGGTATTAGTATTGATAGTGATTGAAATAGAGACTATTTTTGACAAATGGAAGA
Source organism: Spiroplasma citri (assembly GCF_001886855.1). Taxonomy (NCBI): domain Bacteria; kingdom Bacillati; phylum Mycoplasmatota; class Mollicutes; order Entomoplasmatales; family Spiroplasmataceae; genus Spiroplasma; species Spiroplasma citri. The sequence continues at coordinate 1,158,883 of NZ_CP013197.1, read as the reverse complement.
ATATATCCCATATGATAAAAAAATATTTCGGTTTTTTCATAAAATATCTGATTTAGATAGATATAAAATACGAAAAAAATATAATAATTACCTTAATTTAGGTAAACAAAAGTACATAAAAAAGTACTTTCCAAACGGAAAGCACTAATCTTGCAGCATAGTTCTGGACGAACCTATACTACAAATTAATTAAAACAAAAAAAAAAAAAAAACAAGTTGGAGCTGTAAATTTATAAACAAATTTATTTTTTGTTATGAAAATATGTAATAGTTGACATATTTATTTTGTTATGTAAAATTAAATTAGAATATTATTTATAACATTTAGTAATGGTTTTAATTTTAGTCTTTATAATGCTACTGATTGAAGTGGTGAACTTAATGATGGAAAAATTTGACAATTACCTTATAAAAAAGGTGCTTGATACCGTTTAGATATTCATATTGAAAATGAGGCAATTTGGATTGTAAATAATTTGCCTGGTATGAAAGAAATTTATAAATTTGTTAATGGGATAGTACATGTGTTTAGTAATGTTTCTGAATTGTTTAATAATATTGGTAATTTGTTTGCTTTTGATATTACATTTAAAATTATGTTAAGTTCTATTTTAGTTTTAGCAATGGTTAACGGACTTTTACGCTATTTTTAATAGTAAAAATAATGTTGTTGGTAAAAAAAGTAAGGTGGTGTGGTGGTTTATCCACGCACCACCTTACTTAAAGGGGTAAAAGTCGCGGAGCGACTTAGGGGCGAAGCCCCTTTCCTTGAATTAACTAGCACAACAGGAAAAATGGGAAAATAAGTAAATTTGACAAAAGAAAAATAATTAAATATAGTTAAATTATGTATATCAAATACATATAAATAATAAAAAAGGAATAATATATATGAAAAAATTATTAAGTTTAATCGGAGCAACTACTATAACAACAAGTGGAGGAGCACCTTTAATGGCTATGATGTCAAATAATCAAAAAAAACCACCAACTTTACAAAAAATTATTACTACAATAGATATTGGATATATAAATAAAGTTGATGAAAAAACAATATTTAATAAATTAAAAGAAAAAAAAATATTTCTTTCTCAAGAACTATTTATTGAAAATTTAGAAATTATAGATATCTTTTTGGAAGATAAAAATTTTATTTATAAATGTGTTAATGGTTATGCAAAAATTAAATTAAAAGAAAATAGTAATATTTGTATTAAAAAACAAAATTTAGTAATACAAAAAACACCAGAAGATATTATTTACACTATTAATTTTTATACTAATAATAAAAAATATCAGAATAAAATTAAATGAAATCATAGAGAATGAGTAGATAAATATTGATAATTTAAATTAAACAATAATTAATTTGTTATTTTTTATTTTATAAATATTTTTAATTACGATATCATTGCTATGTAAAATAAATTGACAACTAAAAATAAAAAAATATAATATAAATTAGAATAAAAAAACATTTATCAAAATGTTTAATGTATTCAAACCAATAAAGGTTTTCTGACACGAAACTTTAAATATAGGTAAATGTTTTTTTATTTTTGTTTTAGAAAGGAAAAATTTAAAAAATGAATGTAAATATAAATGCATATAATCGTTTAACAGGAGAAAATTTATATAAACCTTATATAAACCCTGATTGTTATATTAATCAAAAATATTATGTTAAAAAAGTATATTATGGTCCTTATATTAAAACAGTTGTTTTACCGTTAGAGTGTATTAATAATTTTGGTAAAGGTAATCCAACAGGGATTAAAAATACTGGTGAGAATGAAACTAAACTATTAAATAGTCGTGTTCGTTCTCAAAGAAATTGTATTCAAAAAGCAATCCATAATTTTAGTGGTTATAAAAATATGGGTTTTACAACTTTAACTTATGCTGAAAATATGCAAGATATTAAAAAAGCAAATTATCAATTTAATTTATTTATTAAAAAAATAAAATATCATTTTTCTAAATATAAAAATAATAAATATCAGAATTTAAAATATTTAGTTGCCTATGAATATCAAAAACGCGGAGCAGTTCATTTTCATATTATATTTAGTGAGTATATCCCTAATAAAATAATTAGAAAATATTGATCTTATGGACTAAATAAAAATTTACCAGTTGAAACTGGTACAAATGAATTTGTTAGTAAATATGTTGCTAAATATATTGTAAAAGCATATAGCCAAGAAAAATCAAAAAATATTTATGACTTAAATACCAAAGCATATCGTTTTAGTGCAAATTGTACTAATCCCGTTATTAAAGTTGGTGTTATTGAAATGACAAAAGAAGAGTTAAAAATGGCATTATGCGGCATAAAACATTTTTATATGTTTGCTGATAAACAAAAAAAACATATGTTGGGTATTAGTATTGATAGTGATTGGCATAGTGATTATTTTTGACAAATGGAAGAATATGTCCCATATGATAAAAAAATATTTCGATTTTTTAATAAAATAACTGATATTGGCATATATAAAACACGAAAAAAATTAGATAAATACCTTAATTTAGGTAAACAAAGGTACATTAAAAAAAGTACTTTCCAAATGGAAAATACTCCTTGTGTAGCATAGTTCTGACACGACCTATACCACATAATTAATTAAAACAAAAAAAAAAAAAAAAAACAAGTTGGGGATGTAAATTTATAAATAAATTTATTTTTTGCTTTTAAATATGTAGTTGACATATTGATTTTGTTGTGTAAAATTAAATTAGAATATTATATATAACATTTAGTTATATTTAAGTATTCAAACCAATAAAGGTTTTCTGACACGAAACTTTAAATATAAGTAAATGTTTTTATTTTGCATTTATATTTACATTCATTTTTTAATAGAATATTTTTTAATAAGTTTAATTATTGTTAATTTATTTTTAGCATTTATAATTATTTAAAGTTTTAAACCTTATGAAACCTTTATTTACTTAATTAAGTGAAGAAAGGAGTACTTTATATGTATAAAGTATTATTAGCCCAAGTTGATTTTAATAGACAAATGGATGACAAAGAAAATTTATTTTTTGATGTATTTACATTTATGCAGCTTGATGAGGATGATATGCCAATTCCTAAGGAGTATATTATCTCTTGAATTAAAAAAGATAGTAATTTATCTAATGATTTACCAGAAATGAAAAAAGGTAATTACTATTTAATTAATCTTAAATTCCCAGTTGTCACTGATAGAAAAACGGGAAAAGAATATAACAAAGTAAGTGTTGCTAAAGTTGTTCCATACAATAGACAACAAGATTTTATTAATAAATATTCTAGTAGTTCAGCAATAACAGAAAGCAATAATTAATATGCAACAACAGTTATGTATGGTTTGTGTTAATGATACTGTTTGAGAGAATGGGTCTCGTTATTGTTGAAATTGTGTTAATGAAAATGTTGCTTTAATTAATAATTATTATTCTAGGTTAGATTATGACAAAAAATAAAAATAAAAAAATAAATATTAATTAAATTTAAAAATAAGTATTTAATTTGTCCGCATTGTTCTAAAAAAGTAGAATTTAAAGAATGGGGAAAACGAAAAATTAAAAAAGCAGATAAGTCTGTTGAATAAGTTAATATCAATGAAATACCTTCGCAAGTATAAAAATTGATTTTAGTTTTTAATGTTAATTACTAAAATCAAGGTTAGAGTATGCGAAGGTTTTATTATTAAATAGAAAGTGTTTTAAGTGAGGTGTTATTAATGAATGTAAATTTATTAGCGGGCGACGCTGATGTTATTAAGCAAATAGCGGATTTTGCTGCTATTCTTGCTAATTGAGCGATTGCTTTTACTAACTGATTTATTACTTTTTTAGGGTCACATATGTTATTAATTATTCCGTTAGTTTTAATGTTTGTGGTTTTAGGAATTGAAACAATCAGAAAGTTAATTCACGGATATTAATATTTAATAATAAACTCTAACCTTGATTTTAGTAATTAACATTTAGTAAAGGAATAAGAAAAATGCAAAGTGTATGAGATTTATACTATGAATTTATGACAATTATTTTTGGAGTTAATCATCCCGTTATTTTAGATATTGTTATATTTGTTGTATTTTTAATACTTGTTTTTGGGATGTTATTTTTAATTTTAAGTTGTATTTTTAGGTGGATAAAATAATGGACTGAAATATTTTTTTGCAACGAGTATATCAAGGTCTTTTACAAATTTTTTATTTTATTCCGAAAACTGAAATTGATAACTTTGTCGGTAGTTCTATTGATAATATTACTTATTCAGTAATTATGATAGGTGTTTGATTAGTTGTTTTTTTCTTAATTTGATTATCATTATTTATTTTATATAAAATAATTAGATTGGTGGTGTAGATATATGTTTAAAAATTATTTTAATTTATTTAAAAGACAAAAAAATATTAAGTTTTCTTATTGATATGTAAATTTATTTATGGCAAATATTTTGTTTTATTTTTTTATTGTTTGTTTTAATTTACAGTTTATATATTTTAGTTCTACATCAGTTATAGATATTATCTTTTTTATTTTTTTAGTAATTTTTGATATTATTTTCTTTTGGTCTTTTTTAGTGATCTTTTTCAAACACGGAAACTTGTTAAAATTGTTAAAAGTAGTCCAATATCAATTATTAACGGTGCTTTGGGTACTGGTAAAACTTTATTGATGACTTATTTATCGCAAATTGCTAAATTTGATAATGTTTATTCTAATTATTTTATTAATGATGAAAAAATTGGAGTTTTAGGTTTAAACCATTTAGATTTTAAAAATAAAAAATATAAAATACCGCCAGATGATAGTTTAATTTTATTTGATGAAATATTTTTATATATAAATGGTACAAACCCTAAGGAAAATGATAAAAAATTTAGTGGTTTAAAAGCATATTTTTTATTATGTCGTCAGTTTAATAATAATATTATTTTTGCCGGACAACGAATTAATCAAAATTGAGTCGAATATAGAGAAATTGCTAATATGATTATTGTTCCTATGCAATGTATTCCACCTAGTATATTTTTTCCTTATTTTAAAATGAAAATAGGTTTTTTTGATGATTTAGATGATTATTTAACATGAAAAACGGAAACGGTTAAACGAACATCAAACGGAAAAAGAGTTCGTAAAAAATCTAATAAAGATATTGGTATTAATTTTGTTAAGATAAAAATTCCTTTATCTATTGCAATGCAATATGATAGTAAATATTTAAAGTTTGTACGTGATTTAAAAAATGATAAAGTACCAAGTTATACTAAGCAAAATTGACCTAGTATTGTTAAAAAAAGATATTACACTTAATGAATTACGAGAGATGGGAATGGAACATTTATTAAAGAATTTAGGAGAGTTAGAAAATGATTAATTTACTTGCTAATGATGTATGAAATGATGCCATTAATGTTGTAGTTGATATTTTTATGAAAATAATGGATTGAATGTGAGCATTAAAATTACCAGGTACAAATATTCCTTTATTTGTAATTTGAGTAATTGGTGGTGTTATAAATGTTATCTTTTTGTTAGTTAATAGTTCTCGTGGTTTAAGTTCAGTTTCTCGTGCAAGTTTAGAAGCAAGTTCTAATATTGCCAAAGGTGTTAAGGGTACTGTTTCATTTTCATATAAATCTGGTAAAAAAGTTGGTAATTATGTTGGTACTCGTTCAGCAAATAAAAAGGCAAGAATGTCAGCAAAAATAAATAAGGAGAATGATAAATAATGTTAAAGTTAATATTTTTCTTTGTTATTGGTTTGACTGTTGGGTTTGGTTTTGTTGCTAATATTGTTGTGGCAACAGATTTAGGTTTTTCAACTGTTAAGCATTATTTGGAGTCTGCTAATGATTTTTATAAATTAGTAGCACAGTTATTTATTATTGCAACACACCCTATTTTCCAGTTATATATGGCGTTTGGAATTATTATTATGGGTATATTAGAATTATTTTTATTGTTTAAGGGGGTTAAAACAATGCGAAAACGATTATTAGATATATTTATTATTTTTTATTTAATATTTGGTTGAATATTTCTTTTTTGTGGTGTTACAGCTGTAAATTATATTAGTAATGTTTGTAAATTAGAAACAAGAAATAATGATAGTTTTAGTGATTTAACTTATGCAAAAGCAAATGAGTATGATTTTCAGTCTACTTTAATTTTGCGACAAGATTATTTTATGCAAGGTTTAGACCCTAGTAATTATGCATTTAGTTTTGGTGTTGAAACTCCTTTTATTCCAAATTTAAGTGCTGATAAAAATGATAGTAATTATTGATTTAATAAAATTAAAAATACTGTTTGAAATTATTTATTAAGTTGAAATTTAGCAGATATTTCTAAGGGTTCTTTGGGTAGATTAATAATAGATTATAAAACTCCAAATAAATTGTTAGATATTTTTATTTATAAAAACAATATAAAATATGAATTTACTTTTAATTGAGAAATTATACAATATTTATTTATGCCAATTATTGCCAATCAGAGTTATAAATATTTTGATATGAATTATTTAGTTTTAAATTTTAATTATAAAGAATTGATTAATATGGATATTCTTAAAAAATCTAATAGTAATTATTTTGTTGATGATGTTAAACAAAATTTTTATTCGTTGGATAATTTATTTCTAATTTTAGATTATTTTTATTCTAATGTTTTAAGAGTTATATTTGATATTTCTAATTTTAGAGAATTTATTTATTTTACATCTAATAATGGTAATTTAGGTTTTGTGTTTTTTGTAAAAAATGGTTTTTTATTATATCCAAAATCAATGGTTTTTAATATTTTAAGATTTCCTGATGTAGATATTTATTATTTAAAACCACAAGTGCAATTGTATAATGCCTATACGATAAATAGTACTAATGATTATTTTTCTTATTATTCAAATTGAGATTATAAGACTGATATTTTACCTTCTAATAATGATAAATGAACTCAATCAATAAAATTATTAGATATGACAGATAGAACAAAATATCAAGGTTTTAATGTAATTAGATTTAATACAACTAGATTAACAGAGGATAGGTCTATTTCAATTAATGGTTTTAATTTTAGTCTTTATAATGCTACTGATTGAAATAATGAAATTAATAGTGGTGATATTTGAAAAATACCTTATAAAAGTTGTAGTTGATATAATATTGCTTGTCATATTCAAAATGCGGCAATTTGGATTGTAAATAATTTGCCTGGTATGAAAGAAATTTATAAATTTGTTAATGGAATAGTACATGTGTTTAGTAATGTTTCTGAATTGTTTAATAATATTGGTAATTTGTTTGCTTTTGATATTACATTTAAGATTATGTTAAGTTCTATTTTAGTTTTAGCAATGGTTAATGGACTTTTACGCTATTTTTAGTAGTAGTAAAATAATGTTGTTGGTAAAAAAGTAAGGTGGTGTGGTGGTTTATCCACGCACCACCTTACTTAAAGGGGTAAAAGTCGCGGAGCGACTTAGGGGCGAAGCCCCTTTCCTTGATTAAGTAACACAACAGGAGAAAGACAAAAAAATAAAAAAATGATATTATTTAATTAGAATAAATTAAAAGGAGTTGATTTAAATATATGGGTTGATTTAATAAAAAAAATCTTTCTGATAATAAAATAAAATTTAATAGTGATAATTATGATAATGGAAATTTTAAAAAAAATAAAATACGATGATGACACTGAATAAAGAAAAAAAATAATATGGAAAATAATATTACTTTTGATTCAAATAAAATTTTAATTGAAGCAGCAGAAAAAAAGTCAGTTTTAGAAATTAATAATATAAAATTAAAAGAAAAATTATTTAAATGTAAAACTTGTTTAGAATGAGTTAATAAAAAAAATGAAGATTTAAAAAAACAAAACATAGATGCTATAAAAATGTTTGAAGAAAGTATCAAAAATGGTCCAATTACTTGACTTCCTAATAAAATTATTTCTGAAAATAATCAAAAAATATCTTGATTGCAACAAGGAATTAATGTGAAATCTAATTGTGAAAATTCTGATTGTGAAAAATTAAAAGCAGAAATTACAGAAAATTATATTAAAATAAATAATTATGATTCAGTTTTAAATAAAAAAACAAATAAATAATTAAAAATTGACAATAAACAATAAAAAAATATAATTAATTTAGAATAAAAAAACATTTATCCAAATGTTTAATGTATTCAAACCAAAATAAACGGTTTCTTCGAACGAAACTTTAAATATAGATAAATGTTTTTTTTTTTTTTTGTTTTAGAAAGGAAAATAAAAAATGAATGTAAATATAAATGCATACAATCGTTTAACAGGAGAAAATTTATATAAACCTTATATAAACCCTGAATGTTATATTAATGAAAAATATTATGTTAAAAAAGTATATTATGGTCCTTATATTAAAACAGTTGTTTTACCGTTAGAGTGTATTAATAATTTTGGTAAAGGTAATCCAACAGGGATTAAAAATACTGGTGAGAATGAAACTAAACTATTAAATAGTCGTGTTCGTTCTCAAAGAAATTGTATTCAAAAAGCAATCCATAATTTTAGTGGTTATAAAAATATGGGTTTTACAACTTTAACTTATGCTGAAAATATGCAAGATATTAAAAAAGCAAATTATCAATTTAATTTATTTATTAAAAAAATAAAATATCATTTTTCTAAATATAAAAATAATAAATATCAGAATTTAAAATATTTAGTTGCCTATGAATATCAAAAACGCGGAGCAGTTCATTTTCATATTATATTTAGTGAGTATATCCCTAATAAAATAATTAGAAAATATTGATCTTATGGACTAAATAAAAATTTACCAGTTGAAACTGGTACAAATGAATTTGTTAGTAAATATGTTGCTAAATATATTGTAAAAGCATATAGTCAAGAAAAATCAAAAAATATTTATGACTTAAATACCAAAGCATATCGTTTTAGTGCAAATTGTACTAATCCCGTTATTAAAGTTGGTGTTATTGAAATGACAAAAGAAGAGTTAAAAATGGCATTATGCGGCATAAAACATTTTTATATGTTTGCTGATAAACAAAAAAAACATATGTTGGGTATTAGTATTGATAGTGATTGGCATAGTGATTATTTTTGACAAATGGAAGAATATGTTCCATATGATAAAAAAATATTCCGGTTTTTTAACAAAATATCTGATTTAGATAAATATAAAATACGAAAAAAATACGATAAATACCTTAATTTGGGTAAAAAAAGGTACATAAAAAAAAGTACCTTCCAAATGGAAAGTACTAATTGTGCAGTATAGTCTTCGAACAACCTATACCACAAATTAATTAAAACAAAAAAAAAAAAAAAAACAAGTTGGGGATGTAAATTTATAAATAAATTTATTTTTGGCTTTGAAATATGTAGTTGACATATTTATTTTGTTATGTAAAATTAAATTAGAATATTATTTATAACATTTAGTTATATTTAAGTATTCAAACCAAAATAAACGGTTTCTTCGAACGAAACTTTAAATATAGATAAATGTTTTTATTTTGCATTTATATTTACATTCATTTTTTAATAGAATATTTTTTAATAAGTTTAATTATTGTTAATTTATTTTTAGCATTTATAATTATTTAAAGTTTTAAACCTTATGAAACCTTTATTTACTTAATTAAGTGAAGAAAGGAGTACTTTATATGTATAAAGTATTATTAGCCCAAGTTGATTTTAATAGACAAATGGATGACAAAGAAAATTTATTTTTTGATGTATTTACATTTATGCAGCTTGATGAGGATGATATGCCAATTCCTAAGGAGTATATTATCTCTTGAATTAAAAAAGATAGTAATTTATCTAATGATTTACCAGAAATGAAAAAAGGTAATTACTATTTAATTAATCTTAAATTCCCAGTTGTCACTGATAGAAAAACGGGAAAAGAATATAACAAAGTAAGTGTTGTTAAAGTTGTTCCATACAATAGACAACAAGATTTTATTAATAAATATTCTAGTAGTTCAGCAATAACAGAAAGCAATAATTAATATGCAACAACAGTTATGTATGGTTTGTGTTAATGACACTGTTTGAGAGAATGGGTCTCGTTATTGTTGAAATTGTGTTAATGAAAATGTTGCTTTAATTAATAATTATTATTCTAGGTTAGATTATGACAAAAAATAAAAATAAAAAAATAAATATTAATTGAGATTGAATTATTTTTATAAGTTCTTGTTTATTATTAGTTATTTGATTTATATTGTTTTTTGTTTATGTTGGATTTTTTTAATGAAAAAGCAAACTAAGTTATATAAACAGCGATTAGAATATTTAGTTAATGTTATACATCAATGTTTACCTAATAAAATACCATTATTTATGTTAAGAAAAGTAATTAAATTGTATCTTAATCATAATTTTATTGATATTGGTGTTATGGAAGAACAACATTTTAAATTATTAGTGGAGCAAGTCAAAAATTATATGTTAAATATAGAAAGTAAAGGTGATAATTAATGACCGTAACGACTGTTTTTGCAACAATTATTTTAGTAATTGCAATGTTAATGTTATTAGTTTTTTTAACAGTTAATACAATATTTAAGTTTAAAAATAAGTATTTAATTTGTCCGCATTGTTCTAAAAAAGTAGAATTTAAAGAATGAGGAAAACGAAAAATTAAAAAAGCAGATAAGTCTGTTGAATAAGTTAATATCAATGAAATACCTTCGCAAGTATAAAAATTGATTTTAGTTTTTAATGTTAATTACTAAAATCAAGGTTAGAGTATGCGAAGGTTTTATTATTAAATAGAAAGTGTTTTAAGTGAGGTGTTATTAATGAATGTAAATTTATTAGCGGGCGACGCTGATGTTATTAAGCAAATAGCGGATTTTGCTGCTATTCTTGCTAATTGAGCGATTGCTTTTACTAACTGATTTATTACTTTTTTAGGGTCACATATGTTATTAATTATTCCGTTAGTTTTAATGTTTGTGGTTTTAGGAATTGAAACAATCAGAAAGTTAATTCACGGATATTAATATTTAATAATAAACTCTAACCTTGATTTTAGTAATTAACATTTAGGAAAGGAATAAGAAAAATGCAAAGTGTATGAGATTTATATTATGAATTTATGACAATTATTTTTGGAGTTAATCATCCCGTTATTTTAGATATTGTTATATTTGTTGTATTTTTAATACTTGTTTTTGGGATGTTATTTTTAATTTTAAGTTGTATTTTTAGGTGGATAAAATAATGGACTGAAATATTTTTTTGCAACGAGTATATCAAGGTCTTTTACAAATTTTTTATTTTATTCCGAAAACTGAAATTGATAACTTTGTCGGTAGTTCTATTGATAATATTACTTATTCAGTAATTATGATAGGTGTTTGATTAGTTGTTTTTTTCTTAATTTGATTATCATTATTTATTTTATATAAAACAATTAGATTGGTGGTGTAGATATATGTTTAAAAATTATTTTAATTTATTTAAAAGACAAAAAAATATTAAGTTTTCTTATTGATTTGTAAATTGATTTATGGCAAATATTTTGTTTTATCTTTTTATTGTTTGTTTTAATTTACAATTTATATATTTTTGTTCTATATCAGTTATAGATATTATTCTTTTTATTTTTGATGTAATTTTTGATATTATCTTTTTTTGGTCTTTTTTTAGTAATCTTTTTCAAACACGGAAATTAATTAAAATTGTTAAAAGTAGTCCAATATCAATTATTAACGGTGCTTTGGGTACTGGTAAAACTTTATTGATGACTTATTTATCGCAAATTGCTAAATTTGATAATGTTTATTCTAATTATTTTATTAATGATGAAAAAATTGGAGTTTTAGGTTTAAACCATTTAGATTTTAAAAATAAAAAATATAAAATACCGCCAGATGATAGTTTAATTTTATTTGATGAAATATTTTTATATATAAATGGTACAAACCCTAAGGAAAATGATAAAAAATTTAGTGGTTTAAAAGCATATTTTTTATTATGTCGTCAGTTTAATAATAATATTATTTTTGCCGGACAACGAATTAATCAAAATTGAGTCGAATATAGAGAAATTGCTAATATGATTATTGTTCCTATGCAATGTATTCCACCTAGTATATTTTTTCCTTATTTTAAAATGAAAATAGGTTTCTTTGATGATTTAGATGATTATTTAGTATGAAAAACGGAAACAGTTAAACGAACAGCAAACGGGAAAAGAGTTCGTAAAAAATCTAATAAAGATATTGGTATTAATTTTGTTAAGATAACAATTCCTTTATCTATTGCAATGCAATACGATAGTAAATATTTAAAATTTGTGCGTGATTTAAAAAATGATAAAGTACCAAGTTATATTAAACAAAATTGACCTAGTATTGTTAAAAAAGATATTACGATTAATGAATTACGAGAGATGGGGATGGAACATTTATTAAAGAATTTAGGAGAGTTAGAAAATGATTAATTTATTTGCTAATGATGTATGGAATGGTGCTATTAATACCATAGTTGATATTTTTATGAAAATAATGGACTGAATGTGAACATTAAAATTGCCGGGTACAAATATTCCTTTATTTGTAATTTGAGTAATTGGTGGTGTTATAAATGTTATTTTATTATTAGTTAATAGTTCTCGTGGTTTAAGTTCAGTTTCTCGTGCAAGTTTAGAAGCAAGTTCTAGTTTAGCAAAGGGTGCGAAAGGTGTTGTTTCGTTTTCTTATAAGTCTGGTAAAAAATTTGGTAATTATGTTGGTACTCGTTCAGCAAACAAAAAGGCAAGAATGTCAGCGAAAACAAATAAAGGAAATGAATAAATAATGTTAAAGTTAATATTTTTCTTTGTTATTGGTTTAACTGTTGGGTTTGGTTTTGTTGCTAATATTGTTGTTGCAACAGATTTAGGTTTTTCAACTGTTAAGCATTATTTGGAGTCTGCTAATGATTTTTATAAATTAGTAGCACAGTTATTTATTATTGCAACACACCCTATTTTCCAGTTATATATGGCGTTTGGAATTATTATTATGGGTATTAGAATTATTTTTATTGTTTAAGGGGGTTAAAACAATGCGAAAACGATTATTAGATATATTTATTATTTTTTATTTAATATTTGGTTGAATATTTCTTTTTTGTGGTGTTACAGCTGTAAATTATATTAGTAATGTTTGTAAATTAGAAACAAGAAATAATGATAGTTTTAGTGATTTAACTTATGCAAAAGCAAATGAGTATGATTTTCAGTCTACTTTAATGTTGCGACAAGATTATTTTATGCAAGGTTTAGACCCTAGTAATTATGCATTTAGTTTTGGTGTTACAACTCCTTTTATTCCAAATGTAAGTGCTGATAAAAATGATAGTAATTATTGATTTAATAAAATTAAAAATACTGTTTGAAGTTATTTATTAAGTTGAAATTCACAAGATATTTCAAAGGTTCCTTTGGGTAGATTAATAATAGATTATAAAACGCCAAATAAATTGTTAGATATTTTTATTTATAAAAACAATATAAAATATGAATTTACTTTTAATTGAGAAATTATAGAATATTTATTTATGCCGATTATTGCCAATCAAAGTTATAAACATTTTGATATGAATTATTTAGTTTTAAATTTTAATTATAAAGAATTAATTAATATGGATATTCTTAAAAAATCTAACAGTAATTATTTTGTTGATAATGTTAAACAAAATTTTTATTCGTTGGATAATTTATTTCTAATTTTAGATTATTTTTATTCTAATGTTTTAAGAGTTATATTTGATATTTCTAATTTTAGAGAATTTATTTATTTTACATCTAATTTTACATCTAATAATGGTAATTTAGGTTTTGTGTTTTTTGTAAAAAATGGTTTTTTATTATATCCAAAATCAATGGTTTTTAATATTTTAAGATTTCCTGATACAGATATTTATTATTTAAAACCACGAGTGCAATTGTATAATGCTTATACGATAAATAGTACTAATGATTATTTTTCTTATTATTCAAATTGAGATTATAAGACTGATATTTTACCTTCTAATAATGATAAATATACTCAATCAATAAAATTATTAGATATGACAGATAGGTCAAAATATCAAGGTTTTAATGTAATTAGATTTAATACAACTACATTAACAGAAGATAGGTCTATTTCAATTCATGGTTTTAATTTTAGTCTTTATAATGCTACTGATTGAAGTGGTGAACTTAATGATGGAAAAATTTGACAATTATCTTATAAAAAAGGTGCTTGATATCGTTTAGATATTCATATTCAAAATGCGGCAATTTGGATTGTAAATAATTTGCCTGGTATGAAAGAAATTTATAAATTTGTTAATGGAATAGTACATGTGTTTAGTAATGTTTCTGAATTGTTTAATAATATTGGTAATTTGTTTGCTTTTGATATTACATTTAAGATTATGTTAAGTTCTATTTTAGTTTTAGCAATGGTTAATGGACTTTTACGCTATTTTTAGTAGTAGTAAAATAATGTTGTTGGTAAAAAAAAGTAAGGTGGTGTGGTGGTTTATCCACGCACCACCTTACTTAAAGGGGTAAAAGTCGCGGAGCGACTTAGGGGCGAAGCCCCTTTCCTTGATTAAGTAGCATAACGGGAGAAAACAATTTTAAAGAAAAGTGTAATTTTAAAAATTGACAAAATAAAAATGATTAAATATAATATGTTTAAAAATATATTAATTATTTTAAGGATGGTAAAAAAATATGAAAAAAATTTTAGCATTTTTATTAAGTTCAGTTCTATTAACAACAAGTGCATCTAATTTAATATCTTGTTATAATTCTAATTTTAAGGAAAATAAAGTCGTTGAATTAATTGGTATTGCTAATAAGTATAATATTGTTGATAGTAAAGGTAGTTTTTTTGATAAAAAAAGTTTTGAAAATCAATTTAAACAAAATAAAATAATTGTTCCTATTTTTTTAGAACATAAATATGATTATGATAATTTTTTAGGTATTGCTAAATTAGAAAATTGTGAAGATGGTTTATGAGTTAAAATGAGATTATATACGAATACAATAAAAGGTAAAAATATTATTTATGTTATTAAACAAATGCAAGAAGAAAATCGCCCAATGCAACTTAGTATTGGTGCAAAAATTGATGAAGATGATTTAGAAATTAAAAAAATACACGAAAAAGAAGCAGTTTATATAAAAAATGCTATTGTTAGTGAAGTATCGTTAGTTATTTTTGGCGCAAATCCTCAAAGTGAAATAAAAGAAATAAAAAATATTTAAAAAAAGTTCTAATTTAATTAGAATAAAAAAACATTTATTCAAATGTTTAATGTATTCAAACCAATAAAGGTTTCCCTCTACGAAACTTTAAATATAAGTAAATGTTTTTTTATTTTTGTTTTAGAAAGGAAAATAAAAAATGAATGTAAATATAAATCCTTATAATCGTTTGACTGGAGAAGTTCTATACAGACCTTATATTGATAATAGTAATTTTATTAATCAAAAATACTATGTTAAAAAAGTATATTATGGTCCATATATTAAAACAGTTGTTTTACCGTTAGAGTGTATTAATAAATTTGGTAAAGGCAATCCAACTGGGATTAAAAATACTGGGGAAAATGAAACTAAATTATTAAATAGTCGTATTCGTTCGCAAAGAAATTGTATTCAAAAAGCAATCCATAATTTTAATGGTTATCAAAATTTAGGTTTTACGACTTTAACTTATGCAGAAAATATGCAAGATGTAAAACAGGCTAATCATCAATTTAATTTATTTATTAAAAAAATAAAGTATCACTTTTCTAAATATAAAAAGAATAAATATGAAAATTTAAAATATTTAGTTGCTTATGAATATCAAAAACGCGGAGCAGTCCATTTTCATATCATATTTAGTGAATATATTCCTAATAAAATAATAAGAAAATATTGACTTTATGGGTTAAATAAAAATTTACCAGTTAAAACTGGTACAAATGAATTTGTTAGTAAATATGTTGCAAAATACATTGTAAAAGCATACACTCAACAAAAATCAAAAAATATTTATGACTTAAATACCAAAGCATATCGTTTTAGTGCCAATTGCACTGACCCGGTTGTTAAAGTTGGTATTATTGAGATGTGTGAAATGGAATTAATTGCTTCATTAAAAGGAACAAAACATAATTTTATGTTTAATAATAAAGATGGTTATTTAATGGGTGTTAGTATTGATAGTGATTGAAATAAAGATTATTTTTGAATTAAGTAACACAACCGTCCCATTAAGTAACACAACCGTCCCAAAGGGTTTTTAAGAATATTAAAAGTTTAAAAATTGACAATTAATCAAAAATAAATATAATAAAAATTAGAAATAAAAAGGAGGAAAAAAAATGATTATTTTAAAAACTATTTTAGAATTTGGAGTTGCTTTTGCAACTATTACTGGATGAAAAAAAACAGATGATTTTAGAAAAGAAATGGATGCCTTATATGCACCGCTTGAACAACAATTAAAAGAAAATCATAAAAAATATTGGGAACAAAAATATAAAGAATTAGATAAAAAAAATAAAAATCCAGTTGAAAAAAGTGCTTCAATTTCATACGATGATTTTATAGAACAAACAAAAGCAAAAATTCAAGGTATTAATAATACTGAGGATAAATAAAAATTAATTAGTAAATAACTTAGAATAAAAAACATTTATTAAAATGTTTAATGTATTCAAACCAATAAAGGTTTTCAGCCACGAAACTTTAAATATAAGTAAATGTTTTTTTATTTTTGTTTTAGAAAGGAAATAAAAAATGAATGTAAATATAAATCCTTATAATCGTTTGACTGGAGAAGTTCTATACAGACGTTATATTTATAGTAGTAATTTTGTTAATCAAAAATATTATGTTAAAAAAGTATATTATGGTCCTTATATTAAAACGATTGTATTACCGTTAGAGTGTATTAATAAATTTGGTAAAGGCAATCCAACTAGAATTAAAAATACTGGTGAAAATGAGACTAAATTATTAAATAGTCGTGTTCGTTGACAAGCAAATTGTATTCGTAAAGCAATTCATAATTTTAGTGGTTGTAAAAATATGGGTTTTTTAACTTTAACTTATGCTGAAAATGTCCAAGATATTAAAAAAGCAAACCATCATTTTAGATTATTTATCCGAAGATTAAATTATTATTTTTCTAAATATAAAAAAATAAATATAAAGACTTAAAATATTTAGTTGCTTATGAATATCAAAAAAAGGAAGAATACATTTTCATATAATATTAGTGAATATATCTCTAATAAAGTAGTTAGAAAATGTTGACCTTATGGATATAATGAAAATTTACCAGTTAAAACTGGTACAAATGAATTTGTTAGTAAATATTTTGCTAAATATATTGTAAAAGCACAAAGCGAAGAAAAAAGTAAAAATGTTTATGTCTTAAATACAAAGGCATATAGTTTTAGTACTAATTGTACCGACCCTATTGTTAAAGTTGGTGTTATTGAGATGTGCGAAATGGAATTAATCGCTTCATTAAAAGGTACAAAACATAATTTTATGTTTAATAATAAAGATGGTTATTTAATGGGTGTTAGCATTGATAGTGATTGAAATAAAGATTATTTTTGACAAATGGAAGAATATGTCCCATATGATAAAAAAATATTTCGGTTTTTCAAAAAAATATCTAATTTAGACATATATCGAACGCGAAAAAAATTGATAAATACCTTAATTTAGGTAAACAAAGGTATATTAAAAAAGTACCTTCCAAATGGAAAGCACTAGTGTGTAGCATAGTTCAGCCACGACCTATACCACATAATTAATTAAAACAAAAACAAAAAACAAGTTAAGGCTATAAATTTATAAATAAATTTATTTTTTGTTATGAAATATGTAATAGTTGACATATTTATTTTGTTATGTAAAATTAAATTAGAATATTATTTATAACATTTAGTTATATTTAAGTATTCAAACCAATAAAGGTTTTCAGCCACGAAACTTTAAATATAGGTAAATGTTTTTATTTTGCATTTATATTTACATTCATTTTTTATTAATTTTTTATTAAATTAGTTTTTATTTTTTAACATTTATTTTATTTAAAGTTTTAAGCCTTGTGAAACTTTTATTTACATATATGTAAATGAAAGAAATTTTTTAGTTATGTTTAAAGTGTATTTAAGTGAAATTAAGTATAATCAAGTTATTAAAGATAAGTCAAATAAAGATGTTTATTATGATGTATATACATTTTTACTAGTTGAAAGTAAAAAAATAGTTGGTAAAGAATACCAAGATAAATGAGTTCGCAAAGATAGTGATTTTCAAAATAGTTTGCCCGAAATGATTGAAGGTAATTTTTACTATGTAGAAATTGGTTTTAACGGTAAAATATCAAAAATATTACCTTATGAAACCGAACAAAATTTTATTAATAAATATTCTAATAATTCAACAACAACAGAAAGCAATAGTTAATATGCAACAACAGTTATGTATGGTTTGTATTAATAATACTGTTTGAGAAAATGGGTCTCGTTATTGTTGAAATTGTGTTAATGAAAATGTTGTTTTAATTAATCAATATTATTCTAGGTTAGATAATGACTAAGAAAAAATCAGATTGTTATTTATGTAATAGACAAGATATTATTTGTCCTAAACATAAAAAATTGTTAAGGTTAAATAATGACAAAGAATAAAGAAAAAATGATTGTTAAATTAGAGGAATTAATGTTAAGGTCATATTTGGTTTCAACAGATAAAATTACTAACGAGCGATGAGAAGTAGTAAAGGAAAATTGGAATGAAAGTTAAAGTATTAAATTTTTTAAAAAATAATTGATGAAAAATTTTAATTCATATTTTATGAATTATTTTTGGGGCATTATTAATACCTGCTTGTGTTGATGTTAAAGAATTAGAATTATTTTTAAAAAAATTCGGTTTAATAGCAATTTTAATGAATGTTGGATATTTAATGTTTTGAACATTAATAGGTTCTTATATTGTTCAATTAATTTTATGAATTAAAAATAAAGTTAATAATAGAAAAAATGAAAAGGAGGCTGATTAATTTGGAATATGTATCAGAGTAGGTATTTTAATATTTTTTATGGTGCCGATTTGTGCTTATTTTATTGCTGGAATTATAAAAATTATTAAAGAAAAAGAAACATCAATAATTTTAAGACAAAGTAAAAAAAATCGAAAATTAAAAGTTGAATTGGAAAAAAGAAAACAAAAGGAGGTTAAATAATATGATTACATTTTTATATATTATGGTGTTTATTACATTATTTTTGGTTTTAATATTTTATATTGCTGATAGCATTGTAGCGTTTAAACATCGCAAAGAAATTAAAAATAATCGTGGAATTATTAAATCTCTTAAAGAACAAATAAGACAACAAAAAGTTATTAATAAAATTTAATTAGTAATATTTTATATTACTTTTTAACTTTTTAGGGGTTAAAAATATTGATACTAGTTATTAATTTAGAAAAGAAAATATATTTTATGGATGCAGGTACAACAGGAATTATTAAAGCGATTGAGGATTGAGCCGGAACGCTTGCTAAATGAGCCGGAGGTTTTACAACTTGATTTTTAGCTTTTTTGGGTGCAAACGCTATTTTAATTATTCCGATTGTATTAATGTTCGTTGTTTTAGGGATTGAAACTTTGCGAAAATTAATACACGGATATTAGTAGCTTTTAACCCCTAAAAAGTTAAAAAGTATTGAATATTACTGAAAAGAAAGGAATAAATAAAATGTTAGAAAAAAGTGTCTTTGATATTTATATTGGATTTATGCAGATTATATTTGGTGTAGATATGCCACCGGCTTTGGCTTATATTTGTTTTGCTTTGTTTTTAAATTTTATTATTGGTGTTATATTTTGAATATTTAGATTGATATTTAGGGGGGGTTGTTAATGACTTGAAATCAGTTTTTAGATAAAGTTTATCAAGGTTTATATCAGTTTGCTTTTTTTATTCCTGCTAATAAATTAGGTTTGATTGATAAAACTGTTGAATATTATGTCCGTATGGTAGTTATATGATTGTTTATTTTCTTTACTATATGGTTTGTTATTTATATGATTTTTAAAATATGTAAGGTGGCATCTTAAATGTTAAATATTAGAAAATGAATTATAAATTGATATTTAATGAATTGATTTTTTTACATTAATTATGATTGCTTTAAATTGTTTAATTATATTTAAAAAAAATATATTTAGTGGTTGATTAAATATTATTTTTATAGTTTTTGTTTATATATTTAGTATATATGTAATATTTTTATTTTTTAAAGACTTAAAAAGTCAACTTGCATTTTTTAAAACTATTAAACAAAGTCCTATAACAATGGTGATTGGTGATTTAGGTTCTGGGAAAACAGCGTTAGCAACTTATTTATTAATATATTCAAAATATGAAACTAAATATTCTAATTATCCAATTTTTAACAATGATATAGCATTAGGGACATTTGATATGTTTGATAATAATAATTTAAAAAATCCAATACCTTATAGTGAAAGTAATTTAGTTGTTTTAGATGAAATGACTTTATATATTCCCGCTAATGAGGTTAAAGATGGTGCTATGAAAAAATATAGTGGTGTTATTCCCAGTTTGGTCCTTATGTGTCAATATGATATTAATGTTGTATTTATTGGGCAAAGAGAAAAACATCATTGAGTAGAATATTGGGAGTTAGCAAACGCATTATTGTTGCCTTTAGATTGTAAAACACCGCCTTTACAATTTAAGGGAATATTAAAATATTTTATTTGATTTTTTCCTAAGTTTAAATTTAATATTGGTATTTTTAAAGATAAAGATAATTATGATATTTGAAAATCTGAAAGTGTTAAGCGTTCTGCTAATGGCAAAAAAGTAAAATTAAAAAATGCTAGTGCTATTGGTATGCGTAATTTTAAAATTACAGTATCTTTATCAGATGTTATGAATTATGATACAAAATATTTACAATTTGTTAGAGATATTAAAAATGACAGAGTTAAAGATAAATCAATGACTTATTGAAATTATGTTAATTTTGATAGTTTAGAAGATTTAGAAAAAATGGGAGTAACAAGATTAGTTGAAAATTTACAAAAAGTAGGTAATTAATTATGAATTTATTAACGAGTTGGGATGATATTTTTAATGTTGTTATTGATATATTTATGAAGATTATGGATTGAATGTGAACTTTAAAATTGCCAGCAACAGACATCCCTTTATATATTCTTTGAATTATAGGGGGTATTTTAGGAATTGTTATGCGTTTGGTTAGTTCAGCACCACAATTAAGTACAATGTCTCAAAATACCGCTTCTGCCATGTCTACGGGTTTAGGTGCTATTCGTTTGAAAGAGAGCAAACAAATTAAACATATTAAAGCTAATAAAGGTGAAAAATAATGATTAAATTATTATGATTTTTTCTTGTAATAGACATTATTGGTTCTGCGTTTGTTGCAAATATTTTTTTAGCATCAGAGACAGCAATGGCAACAATAAAACAATGGTTTAATAGTTCAAATGAATTTTATAAATTAGTTGCTAATTTATTTATTATTGCAACCCACCCTATTTTTAGATTGTTTATCGCCTTTGGGATTATGCTTATGATTATAAGAGTTATATTTGTGGTTAGATAGAAAGGAAAATATGTTATGCGTAAAAAATATTAAGTTTTTTTTTCTTGTTTTATTAATTCCTTTGGGGGAATATTTCTTTTTAATGGCACTATTTCAGAAAAAAAGACAATTTTAGCAAAAAAACTATCAATGAATTAAATAAATATGATTTACAAAGTACTTTAATGATAAGACAAGATTTTTTTATGCATAATTTAAGTCTTGAAAATTATGATTTTTCCTTTGGTATAAGATTGGCATTGGTGTTATGGAAGAACAACATTTTAAATTAAGTGGAGCAAGTCAAAAATTATATGTTAAATATAGAAAGCAAAAATTAAAAAAAGGTGGTGATAATTAATGACTCTTTTTGCAACAATTATTTTAGTAATTACAATGTTTATGTTATTGTTATTTTTAACAGTTAATACAATATTTAGATCTAAAAATAAGTATTTAATTTGTCCGCATTGTTCTAAAAAAGTAGAATTTAAAGAATGGGGAAAACGAAAAATTAAAAAAGCAGATAAGTCTGTTGAATAAGTTAATATCAATCAAATACTTTCGCAAGTATAAAAATTGATTTTAGTTTTTAGTGTTAATTACTAAAATCAAGGTTAGAGTATGCGAAGGTTTTATTATTAATAGAAAGTATTTTAAGTGAGGTGTTATTAATGAATTTAAATTTATTAACGGGGCGATGCTGATGTTATTAAGCAAATAGCGGATTTTGCTGCTATTCTTGCTAATTGAGCGATTGCTTTTACTAACTGATTTATTGCTTTTTTAGGGTCACATATGTTATTAATTACTCCGTTAGTTTTAATGTTTGTGGTTTTGGGAATTCAAACAATCAGAAAATTAATTCACGGAATTTAATATTTAATAATAAACTCTAATCTTGATTTTAGTAATTAACATTTAGGAAAGGAATAAGAAAAATGCAAAGTGTATGAGATTTATATTATGAATTTATGACAATTATTTTCGGAGTTAATCATCCCGCTATTTTAGATATTGTTGCACGAGAGTTAATTAATGAAGCGCACCAAGAGTTAACAAAAGTACATAAATTTCATGCGGAATTAATTCAACATGAAGCTAATGGTGAGCAATATCCAATGACAGTATTAGTTGTTCATGCCCAAGACCATTTTAATTCAGCAATTATTATTCTTGATCTTGCTGAACATTTAATTTGTTTGTATGAACGGACAGGAAAGGAAAGTTAGGGTGGTTAAGACTAAAAAATATCTGTATTTTTTTGCAATGATTGCTTTTCTTGGCACTTTAATTAGTTTTACAATAATTTGAATGGATAAATGAAATTTAGGAAGTTTTTTAAAACAACTAAAAATAATAAAATTATGTTAATAATTGGATTAGTTTTTATCTTAATTGGATGATTTAATTTTATGATTAATCATCACAAACATTCTTTATGACGATGAATTGTAGTTATAATGTTGACATTAATTGGTATTATATTAATTAATGGAGTCTTAGGATTATTCTTTGGAGGCACTGCACTTATTTTATTAAGTATTGATGGTTCATTAACTGAATATGATTTTCATAAAAATAAACGTAAAGTTTTAGAAACGAATGACAAAAGCGATGGAGAATAATCTTTTAGAACAAGTATATAATTATGAAAAGGCAGTCTATCAAAATACTCAACAAGAACAAAAACGAATTATGGCTGTTGCTGTTCATTTTGAAATTCCAGCAATGCCAACTGAAATTTTTGAAATTTTATATAAATTTTTAAATCAAGATGCTAAAACTAAAATTACAAAAGATAGTTCAACTGGGCAAGTATTTATTCGAAAGTTCAATAATCAAACTTTGCATTGTGTTTTAACCAAAAATCATTATACAAAGGAAATTGAATTAGCAACTTTTATTGACATGAATTTATTTAAAATTAATTTTGATTTAATTAAAGTTAATAATGTTAATAGTGAAATTGTTTATACTGAATCTTGACGTTGACCAACGGCATTAAAAATAAAATATCGTCAAAAGAAATTATTTAAGCAAAAAGTAAAAGATAAAGGTTATGAAATTAAAACGATTATTTTTGAGCAATTAAAATAAGAATAGTTGGAGACCCCAATGTACTTATTAAAGCATGTCCGAGATGTTAATAATAATGTTTTAAATATAGTTATTACTGGCGATAAAATTACTGCTATTTTGTCAAAAAATGAGCTTAGTAATTTTTTAAGGAATAATAATACTTGTAAAATTATAAACTTTGAACCAGATACATATGTTAGTTATGGTTGAATTGATTGTTCGTAAACAAATTAAAAATGATGGGAGACGAAATTATTTTGGTAAACTACCATCATCAGATTGCATTCTCCTTGACTTTATTAAACCATGACGAACATTTAAAATAATTGAGGTTAAATAATATGAAACCAGAAATTGTTATTGCAGTTGATATTGGAACAACAACCTTAAAACTAATTGCATTTGATCAAAATGGCAGAATTATTGATTCTGAATTTTATCAATATCAAATTCAACTAACAACGCCACTAGTAATGCAAAATTTAAATGAATTAGTAACAAATTTTCAATTATTATTGGAGCAATTAACTCAAAGACTTTCGCAACAGTATTTAATTCTTAATATTACTTTTAGTTGTGCTATGCACTCATTTTTACTGTTAGATCATAACCATCAGCCAATCTCTGATATTATTTTATGGACAGATCCTCATTCATTTGGGGAACTAGAAATTCCGGTCGATCTTTTTCATCAAAAAACAGGAATTTTTAGAGGGGGTTTTCTACCCGCATTTAAATTAGGCTATATTAATTTTGAGCTGCAAAAATGATGAACAAAAATTGCTAAAGTTGTTTCAATTAAAGAGTATTTAATTTATTTATTAACAGAGCAATTTGTAATTGATTATGCAATGGCAAGTGGAACAGGATTATTTAATTTACAAACAAGAAACTGAGATCAAGAAATTTTGACAATGTTAAAAGTTTCTGAAAAGTGACTAAGTAAGCTTGTTTCACCACAAACTGTTTTAAGAATTATTAATAAAAGATGAAATCTGCCTGAACAATTAGATATTGTTGTTGGGATAGCTGATGGTATTAGTGCTAATTTAGCAACGGGTTATTATGATCAAGACATATTAACAATTAGTTTAGGAACATCAACTGGTTGTCGATATTTTTGGTTTACAATACCTTCAAAAATTCCGACGAATGAATATTTTATGCTATTTGATGAAGAAATTTATATGCGTGGGTTTACTTCTTCAAATGAAGTTAATAATTTTAATTGATTTCTACAGCAGCAAGATTATTCATTAAATTTTGCCCTTACTGAATTTGCAAAGCAAATTGCAGAACAGTCTCTAACAAATGATTTTTACTTTCCATATTTAGTGAAAGAACGAATTTGAAAAGAATATGACCATGAAAAATTTTATTTAACAACAGCAGCAATTGAACCAAAACAATTAATTCAAATTGTTGTTGAAGGAATTCTTTTTAATTGTAAAAGTATTATTGATAATTTAGCACAAAAAAAATGAACAAAAATTTGTTTAGCTGGTGGTTTCTTTAGCAACTTTTTAATAGTAGAACTATTTAGTAAAATGGTAAATTTTCCGGTTGTCAAATTATTAACATCTGAATTATCAGCTCAATGAGCAGCTTTTATTGGTTTTTTAGCAGCAAAACGTTTTAAAAGTTATAGGGATGTTGAGAAATGACAAAATTAAGATTTGCAAATTAAAAATTTGATTGATAAAGCATTATTTATAAAATATCAAGAATGAAGTAGTTATCGCAAAAAACTTTATCAAAAGTAGTAGGTACTATTTTTCAAGTTTAATAACATTAATTTAATATTTTTCCCTGATTGATATTTAATGTCACCATTTTTATGGGTAAAAACTAATTTGTAAATAAGTTTCTTTGTTTGAGGAATAATTGTTGTTATTCCAAATAAAATTTATCGTTAAAACTTCCAACTATTTCTTACCATCTTCATTAAAATTCTTATTAATATTATGTCAATATTTAGCTAAAATTTCGTAAATTTATTTAATTGATAATTGCTTCATATTATATTTTTCAGTTCATGGATGATTTGATTTGGGTTTATGAGCTTTAGATTTTTGTAATATTTTTTCTGTATTTTTAACTGTTGGAATATATTCTAATAGATTATAAATTTTGTTTTCATACTTAAGATACAATGTTTTATCAAATGCATTAATTATTGTAACATTTGTTTTTGAATTAAAAACTTTTAGTTTTTTATTATCATAAGCTAAGTACTTTTTATTTGCATAACTAATTGATGATCCATTATCTGTTCTTCTTGTTGAAGTTATTGATAAAAGTAAATTAATTTTGTCACTTTCTGGTGCATCAACGAAAGCAGAATTGTTATAATCAATGGGAAGAGCAAAGTGTTTATTGAATTTAGGCAGAAATTCTTTTAAGAACTTATTTGCTTCTTCAAGAGTAGTTACTTTTGCAAGACTTAATTCATTTTTTAGACGATCTTGTAAAGTACCTCATAACCGTTCAATTCGACCTTTTGCTTGAGGAATTGAAGTAGTTATGATTTCGACACCTAATTCATTACAGCATCTGCTGAATTGATTAAAGGTGTCTTTTTCTTCGTTTTTACTATTATTTTTTTGATAAGTAAAAATTTTTCTCTTATCTGTATAAAATGTCATAGGAATACCATAGTTTTTTAAAATTTGATATAAAACATTATAATAACCACTTAAGGTTTCTTGATAATCAAAATATAATCCAACAACTGTATTTGTTGCATCATCAATAACACCATGTAAAAATATTTTAGGATGATTTATTCCTAGTCATAAATGTTCACTAGCATCAGCTTGTAATAATTCTCCAAAACATTTGCGGCGTTCTCTTAAAGGATGTGATTTATCTTTTTTTCTTAATTTCTGTTTTCTAGGAGATTTTATTTAATTTAGAGACATTAAGTTGTACAAAACTGAATAAAAAATTTTTATTTTTTCATTTTCAAGTAATTTTTCTTTAAAATGTATAAAATTAAAATCAATATATTTAGTTTTGTAAAGATTAAGAATATTTTCACAAATTTCTGGTTTTGTTTTGTTATATGCTGTTCTACCACGTGAATGATGGGCAAAGGAAGTCATATTTTGTGTGTCATAAATTTTCATTAATTGTTCAATTCTACGAATAGACAAATCTAAAATTTTAACAGCACGTTTTTTGTTATTTCATTATTAATAACTTTTCCAATAGTTTTATATTTATGTTTTTCTGTCATTGTTAATTTTCTTTCCATAGTTATCACCAAATTAATAATATAAATAATTGCGAAATTTTTGCTAGATAACTATTACGAAATTATCACAAGATAAGGACAAATTCTTATTAATATTATTGACTAAATTTGAAAAACATAATATAATTAATATTGAAAAATGTTAAAGTAGCTAATGCTCACCTATGCCCTTTAGTGTGGTTAATAGGTTTTACAAGATAAAATTAAAGTTTTTAATGATTATTTTAATCATTTAAGAAGATAATTCTTGTTAATGAAAGCGCTACTTTTAAGCGTTTTTTTAATTAATTAAAATGGAGGTATTGGATGAATCAACCCACTAAAAACAATAAAAATATCGAGCAAGTAAATTATGATATTAGAGCACGTGAAGTTTTAATTATTTTAGATGATGGTAACAAAGTTGGTCCTTTAGGGAGAAATGAAGCAATTCGTTTTGCTGAAGAAAAAGGTTTAGATTTATTGTTGGTATCAGCTGCTTCAAATCCACCGGTAGCAAAATTGGTTGATTATGGAAAATATAAATACGAACAAAAGAAAAAAGAAAAAGAAAATAAGAAAAATCAACATATAACTGAAAATAAAGAGATGCGTTTACGAACAGGAATTGGTGAACATGATTTAGAATTTAAAGCAAAAAAAGTGCGTGAATTTCTAACTGATGGGAATCGTGTTAAAATTTCTTTAAAGTTTCGTGGTCGAGAAGTTGCTAGACCTGAATATGGAAAAGAAACATTAGATAAGTTTTTTAGTTATATTGAAGATTTGGCAAAGATTGAAAAAGAACCACAATTAAATGGCTTGTTTTTAGATATGTATGTTGTACCAAAAAAATAATTAATTAAATTAACTTTTAAAAGAAAGGACAAGGAGGAAAATTTATGCCAAAAATGAAAACAAAAAAATCTTTAGCAAAAAGAGTCAAAGTAACAGGAACAGGAAAATGAAAGATTGCGCATGCATATACTTCACATTTAGCCCAAAATAAAAAAACAAAACAAAAGCGTCATTTACGTAAAGCTGGTTTAATGGATCAAACTGATCAAAGTCGATTAAAACAATTATTACAAGGATAAAGAAAAGAAGGGAGTATTAACAAATGGCAAGAGTTAAAGGCGGATCAACAACAAGAAAACGTCGTAAAAAAATTATTAAAGAAGCAAAAGGATATTTTGGAACAAAATCAACGCATTACAAAAAAGCAAAAGAGCAAGTAATGAAATCATGATCATATGCCTTTCGTGATCGTAAACAACGTAAAAGAGATTTTCGTTCATTATGAATTCAAAGAATTAATGCTGCAGTACGTGAACATGATATGTCATATTCACAATTTATGAATGGTTTAAATAAAACTAACATTGAAGTAAATCGCAAAATATTATCAGAATTAGCAATTCATAATCCAAATGAATTTAAAGTATTAGTAGAAAAATCAAAACAAGCGTTAAAAAATTAACAAAACTACTTTTCAAAAAAGTAGTTTTTTATTTTCTTTGTATTATACCACAGACATTTTAAAGATTACAAGAAAATAACAAAAATAATAAAAATATTTATTTATAATAAAAAAATATCATAAAATAAATAAATAAAAAATATAAAATTAAACACACTAAAAAATAATTTATTAAATTTTAATTAATAAATACATATTTTATTATTTTAATAACATATTTTATGAGTTAATTTACATATTATTAATTAATTAAAATATAATAAACTTATTTAGTTTAAACACAAAAACTTAATAATTTAAAATTATTTAATTAAACTTAAACTATTCAAAAAATTAAATGGTGTCTGAAAATTTAAAGACTTATGTACTCTTTCAAAATTATAAAAATAATAATAATCATTTAATTTATTCTGTAACCTAACTGCATTTAATATTTTTTCTTCAAATACAAATAATTTAGTATAATTTTGATGAAACCTTTCAATCTTACCGTTTGACTGTGGAGAGCGAACTGGTGTTGTTTGATGCAAAATATTTTTATCTGTTAAAAATTGAGTAAAATTAGTCTTTTTAACACTAATTTTTTGATTATTACGATAATTATTAATAAATTCAGAACCGTTATCAGTTCTAATCCGTGTTATTATAATACCAAATATATTTTTAAAATCACTAATTGCTTTTTTAACAGCATCAATAGCATTATCAGTACTTAATTTATCATAAACATATCCTAATGCTAATCTTGTTTTTTTCATCAATAAAATCATAAACATAATACTTTTTATCAACTGGAAATTTACTTGGTACAAAATATTTAGCGTCCATCTGTAACAAACCTATTTATTTCTTTAACTTCATATCTTGGATGTTGTTTTTTAATTTCTTTAATTTTATTTTTTATTTTTAATCATCTTTCATCTTTTTTAAGTCAACGAAAAAATGTTTTTAAATTTTTTGGTGCTTTATTTTTTAATTCTTCTCCATGAATTCCTTTTTTTAAATTATAAAACAAAGATAAAACACCACCAGCATGTTTATTGCAATATTCAAAATATAAATCACAAATAATTTTGCGAATATCATCACTATATTGATAATTAATATTATTAGGAATTGTTGACTTTAATAATAATTCAGCAAAATCATTATTTTTATATGCAATTAAAATTTTATTCGCTCAATAATAAAAAGTTGAAAACTTATTTTTAAAATATTTTTTAATTAAATCTTTCAACAAAAAATTACCATTATAATAATCATTACACAAATTAATATATGAAAATATTTTTTGTTTTATTCTTTTATAATATTTATTTTTATAATTTTTACTTAAAAAATTCTTTAATTTTGCTTGTAAATCAAACAAATTAAAATTATTAATAATATATTTCATTATTTTACACCTACCATCAAAAATATATAAAATTAATATTTAATACGAATAATTGATATATAATTGATATTTGATAAAATCAATTATATATAAAACAATAAAAAGGAGCAATCTATATGAAAAAATGACTTAGCATAATAGGAGCAATTGGATTAACCGCAACAAGCACAACAACACTAATAAGTTGTAAAAAAGAAAATAATAATGAAAACGAGGAAAATAATAAACCAGAACCACAATATAATCCACAACAACCACCAAAATATAGTAATTGAAAATTAGTTGATATTAATTGACAAAAAGATAAATATAAATTTGAAAATGAATTTAAAAAGTTAAATAATAAATGATACTTTTTTATTGAATCTGATACATATGGATTTAATAAATATTTAGCAAAAAATAATGGTAATAATATAAAACAAGTAAACGAATGAAATTGAATTCTTCTTTTAAATAATAGAAATTATGCTTATTTTGATGCTTCAAAAATAAAATTAATTTATCGTTGAGATGGTGATGGTGAACCACAAACACCTACTATCGACAAAAACACTGGTGAAATTACTGATTGAAAAGAATAAAAAGAAACTGAATAACAGTTCCTTTTTTATATTAATCGCACAAATTTCATAAAAATAATTAATAAAAAGATATTTGTTATTGTACTATACAATGCTGGATTAAATTTTCATACTTCAAATATTTGAATAAAAAAACTATATACTGTTTCAAAAACCTTACCAACACCGCTCGCTAATTCGTTAACTTGTTTAACTCCCGGAATAGTATTAACAATTCAAATCACCGCATTTTTAATATGAGCACCAAAATCTCATCAACCCTCTGGCGTTACATATTGTACTTGTCATCATTGTTTATCGGGGAACAACCCACCATTATTAATTTCTTGTCAATTATAAATCCCAAAATTAAAATCATAATATCGGTACATATCATTCTCTTTTTGTGCTTGCAATTCAAAAACATTATAACCGATTTTTTGTTCTTCAATTTTCTTATATTGCAAACCATATTTATTTTGTAAGTCACCACCAAAAACATAACCCGAATTTAACTTAATATTATAATTATTAGCAACCGAAAAATCATAATTAAAAACACTACCATAATTATTAATCGTATAAAACCGATTTTTAAATGCTGAATATAATTTAATATCTAACTGTTTATATTTATCTGAAAAATAAAAATATCGTGGGTAAATTTTAAAACCATTATTTACTAATAAACCATATTTTTTATTATAACCTTGAACATAAGTATTATTCTCTAAATCAAAAATCGTACGTAAATAATTAGTATAAAATTTCTGTGAAATCTTAAACATACTATTTAATAATTTATCAAATTGCAATTTATCGTTAATATTCTCACTCAACAAAATATTATTAAAATTTTGTAATTTCAACGCAAAAAAGTTAACTAAAACAGTATCATATTGTAAATTATCAATATATCCATTTTCAATAAACGAACTACGATTTTGAAACACTGGCACCAATGCACTTGCAAAAAACGACTGTAAAAACTTAGATAAATCAAACTGACCGCTAAATTGTTGATAATATTTTAAATCTTTACTATTTAATGATGAATAAATTGAACCATTAAAATTAAAAACTTCGCCCAATCCCGTTCGCATAAAACTAAAATTAAAACTTAAATCATCATTATTAATATTATTTAACTCTAAACTACCAGAAATAATTAAATTTGCTTCATCAACAGTCAAAATCATCCGATAAATTGCTTTTTTAATATTTTTAACATCCAACTCGTCAACCGTCTCAAAATCAAAAATTATCCGCTTTGTTCCAACCTTATTCGGATTTTCATAATCCGCACTACCACCTTGCTGAACTCTAATATTTTCTTGCAAAACAGAATATAAAGATAAACTAATAAATTCTTTTACGCGAGTTTGTTGATAACTATTTCAATCAGTAATTTCACCAGTGTTTTTGTCGATAGTAGGTGTTTGTGGTTCACCATCACCATCTCAACGATAAATTAATTTTATTTTTGAAGCATCAAAATAAGCATAATTTCTATTATTTAAAAGAAGAATTCAATTTCATTCGTTTACTTGTTTTATATTATTACCATTATTTTTTGCTAAATATTTATTAAATCCATATGTATCAGATTCAATAAAAAAGTATCATTTATTATTTAACTTTTTAAATTCATTTTCAAATTTATATTTATCTTTTTGTCAATTAATATCAATTAATTTTCAATTATCTACTTTCAAATTAACTCTTGGATAATGATTTTCTTTATAACGGTCAACATTTTCCACAATTTCTTTCGATACATTAAACATCTTATATTTTACAGCAAAGGCATAAATAAAATCAGTTAAATCATTCAAAAAATTCTCTTTTTTAACATCATAAAATTTTTCAACCATATACTTATTTTTTAAACTATGTCATTGTCGATAATAATTCAAAAATATTTCACCAGGTTTATCATAAACAACTCCGGTTGAATAACTATCTTGTAAAAAATCTAAATACCATTTATCATTAAACAATAAATTTTTTGATGTTTTTAAAGTTGGATTAATAAAATAATTTGTTTCCGACCAATTTTCAAAAAAACTACTGCGTAAAAACATTGTATTAATAAAATCAGTTTCATTTATACCTTTACCAGTACTACTTTCTTGTTTAAGCGTATATTGCTCCTCATTTAAGGGTCTAAACGCCGTTAAAGTAATAAATGGAATAACCAAACCCAAAAAACTTAAAATAAATATGGCAAATAAAGATAACGATTTTTTCATAAACTCAACTCCTAACTATACAATGTTTTTGAAACAATAAACCCAACAATATATAAACTTGATATCGTTAACATTAACGGATGACTAAACAAAACTGCCATTCTGCCAAATAATCAAAACAACCAAGTATCAGAATTATATAAATCCATAATAATATTTTTTGCTGATGTAAATTGATTAACAATAACAGTAATAAAACCAGTACCAAATATCGCAATCGCCGCCACCAATAAAACTAATTTAATCATTACTTAACACCTCTTTTAACTTTTGCTTGTTGTCTAACATTTTGACGCTTAATTTCTCTTTTAACAGTATTAATATCTTCTCGTACAGTTAACGAATATACTTGCGAAACACCATTATTAACTGTCGAACCTAAATTATTATATTGTGTTGATGTACCGTGAATTGCATAAATAGATAATTTAATAACCATAAAAAAGACTAAAAAATAAGCAATCGATGTATTTGTCATCGGTAATTTTGTATTTCAAATTACATCAAAAATAAACAAAAATATATCAAAAACAAAACTAAAAATCTTGTCTCAATTACTATTATTATTTTCAACTAATAAATTAATCATCTTTACTATTTCCTTTCTCTTTTTTAGGTTTTAAATTCTTTTTCAAAATATCAATATCAAATAACTCCAATCGTTTTTAACGCTTAATTTTGTGATTTCCGACCAATAATATTCTTTTTTATTAACAATTTCATCATTCTTTAAATCACGCACAAACTTTAACCATTGACTATCATACTTATTAGCGAATTCAAGGGGAATAATTATTTTAAAAAACCGAATTCCTAACCCAGCATCCGACTTATGTTTTACTCTTTTACCTTCTGCTGTTCGTTCTACTGATTTTGTTTTTCAAATTTCATAATCCGTTATATCTTGAAAAATACCAATTCGCATAATAAAGAAACGATTAAAAAAATTAAACCCTTTCTTAATAACTGGTTTTTTCAATGAAATTGGAATAATAATTCCACTTGCTAACTGGCGAATATTATTTCAAATCATACCCTCACGCTGAGCAGTAAACAACGCACGATGTCCAAAATGTCTCGCTAAAACAATTCACGGTATTTTACCACTATGAACTTTTTTTTCATCGTGAGGACTAGTTCCATCAATATACAAATAACTTTCATCAAATAAAATAACACTATCATCTGGGGGAACCGGTTTTGTTCTATCAGTAAAATCTAAATTTTTAAATGTTAAAACTTTAACTTTATCGTCTTCTAACGGATAATTACTATAAATTTCATCTGTTAATAATTTCATAGTTTGCGACAAATAAGTTAAAAGTAATGTTTTACCGGTCCCTAACTTACCAATAATTACCGATAACGGATTATCTCAAACAAAATTTACTAACCCAAAAGAATTTAACTGATAAAAAATATTTTTTCACAATCATCACACAAAATAAATACACTGCAAAACAAATAATATTCAAAATACTAAACCAACACAATACAAAGAAATTATCCAAAGTAATAAATCAATTAAACTAAACAAAAGCATTGAACCACTAATATAACAATAGTTTTTAAAGAAAAATATAAATTTTTTCATTATTTAAAATACCCAACTATTTTAAAAACCATTCATAATAAAAACCAAGTTAAAAACAAAATCACAATTCAAACACCAACCATCAAAGTTAAATATTCATTTTGCGTTAAATTCCACATTGTAATACTTTCAACATTCGTTTTATCTATAAACAAAAATATATAAATAAAAAACTCTTTTAATTTAATTCAATCATTTTGCATTTTTAAAAACTCCACATTTTTTGAATAAGTTTAAAAAACATTCCAAAAAACAAAACAATAAATAACACAAACGATATAACATATAAAAACTCAGGGGCATTTGCACCAATAATATAACTAACAAATTGAACTCAATAATCATATAAACTCATTTAATTTAAGTCTTTCAAATCATTAATTAATTCTTGTTCTTTTTCAACACTTCAATTTGTTAAATTATTATTGTTATTATTTGCTTTTACTTTTTTAGGTTCACTTGAAAATAAAGCTTTTTTCATTTTAGTAAAATAATTTTGTTTATATTGATTATATAAATTGATTAATTCTGTTCCAGTTAAATACTTTCAAATATGGCGTTTTAAATTTTCATCATACTTTACAATAGGATAAGAATTATCATAAATCAAACCAATAGCTACTTGTTTTGAATGTTTTTCACTCGGATAAATAAACTTATTACTCAGTCAAAAACCAATATGGCGATTATGATTAGGTAAATTAATAAAACTTGCTTTTTCTGTTGTAAAAGGGATAAATTCCTTACTAATAAAATAATTTTCTACATTATGATTTTTCTTAACAAAATTACTCAATTTTATCAACTCCTCGTCTTACTGGTCTTAACATTGTGCCTTTTCCTAATCCTCCAATTATATTTTCTAACGGTAACATTCTTTTCTTTAACAACATAACTTTATATTCTTTAATTTCGCATATATGACATTGAATTATAAAAAATAAAAGAATAAATATTAAAAATAAAAATAAAGAAAAAAGTAAAATACCAACAATTATTTCTCTATTTGAAAACAAAACAAGACCTACAATAATTTCAATAAGAACAATGAAAAATTGAAAATAAACAAAACCAAAAACAAAATTCCTAATAATAAAATCTCTCTTTAATTTTTTACATTCCTTAGTTGTTTTAAATTTTATATCCATAATATAGTCTCCTAACTAAATATTTGTTTAATAAACAATGTTATAAATAATGTTTATATAATGTTTTTTAATTGTAATAAACACTGATTATTAACAATGTTATATATAATGCTAATATATTGTTTATTTAATGTTTAATAAACAATGTTAATAAACAATGTTAATAAACAATGTTAATAAACAATGTTAATAAACAATGTTAATAAACAATGTTAATAAACATTATTAAATATAAAAATAATAAAAATTGGCACACTGAAAAATACTATTTAATTTTTAACAATAGTTATTAAAATATAAAATAATAAGTTTATAATTAAGTTGATATTATTATGGTTTTCTCTCTGTATAAATTATTTTAAATAGAAAGAAGAAATAAAATATCGAAGAAATAATAAATTCATTTTTTACAAATGTAATACCATCTATTTTTTGATTATCATGAATGGTATTACCAATTAAAACAATTATTTCACTAATAATAATTTTAATAATAACTTTTAAATTTATTATTCAAATTTTTAATAAATTAACAAATTTATAAATATTTTTATACAGAGAGAAAACCATAATAATACCTTAAATATAATTAAATTGATATTTTTACACTATACACTGTTCACAAGTTTTAAAAGAAAGTAGGTATATTTATAAAAAATATTATAAAAATTTATTTCCCAAATCTATTACTAGTATGACCCTTAATAGAAATATTCTTATTTTTATTAAATCCTACTAAAAAAATATTTTTCATAACAGACTCAATATTATGAATAATAAACAATATAGATTTATCAACTATAGAAAATATAGTTAAATTTATATGTATAATAGGGGTTTTTATTATCCCAATATTAACGATAGTAATAAAGTTTATTAAAAAATAAATTTGTAAACAGTGTATAGTGTAAAAATAAACAATAAAATTATTTATTTAATTCACATAAAAGCTAGTGTGCCTTAACTAAGATATATGATCGATTATAATAAATATTAAAATCCTTTAACCATAACACGGAAAAAGTTTAAGATTTTAATAATACAAAATATAGCAAATGGAATTAATATAATTCACGCTTCACCTAAGAAAACCATTATCTCAGGTAAAATATTTGTTATACTTTCTTTAACTTTTCATAATGCACTAGATAAACCAGTTCAAATACCAGTCATACCCTCAGACATAGTTTTAGGTGTAGGTGCTGTTAAAAAATTAAACGCTGTTGTTAAATACATACCTAACATTATTTATTACTCTCCTTTCTTTCAATTTCTTTTTTATCTTTTTTCTTTCCTCGAATTTGTTTAATTTTTTGGTAAATTAATAAACCAAAATAAAGAAAAATTGCTAATACAATAACAACACTAAATATTGTCGTTAATCAAGTTGGCATAATACACCTCCTTTCTAAAAACTAAAAAATTGAAATTTGCAAACTCGCTTCGCTCGTTGTCGCTTCGCTCCATTAAAAACACTACTGAATAAATTATCCGCTAATAAATTACGCGGAATAATTTATTCTTTTACTTTTTAATTTCAATATCTTTTGCAATCTTATTAACAGTATTAATAACATTATCTTTACCATACTTTTTCACTAGGGGCCGCAAAATAAAATATTGCTTTGTTTGCATAATTTCAACTCCTCAATTAAAAATATTAAAAAAATTTACTTTCCAAAACTGTAAAAACCAAAAATACAAAATGTATGTGGTTTCTACAGTTTTTTATTTTCTTAAATAGATTATTACTTTGTATTTTTTATGATAAGTTGCTAATTTTTTTAATTAATCATAAAATATTAACAAACATAAGGGGAAAAATAAAAAATGTCAGAAAAATTATCGTTAAAAGAACAAGTTGAAATTTTACCAGCCAAACCAGGGTGTTATTTATTTTACAATAATTATCATCAAGTATTATATGTTGGAAAAGCAAAAAACTTACGAAGTCGGGTTAGTTCTTATTTTAACAAAGTTTATAATTATAAAACAACTCGTTTAGTTCAGGAAATTGTTCGTTTAGAAACAATTATTACAAAAACTGAAAAAGAAGCATTAATTTTAGAACATAACTTAATTAAACAGTATAAACCAAAGTATAATATTTTGTTAAATGATGATAAACATTATCCTTATATTGTAATTACAAAAGAAAAAGATCCCCAATACTTATATGTTCGTAATATTCACCAAAAGTATGCCCGTTATTATGGACCATTCCCTGAGGGAAGTCATGCGCGGGAAATTATTAAAGTTTTAGAACGATTATATCCTTTACGTCGTTGTAAAGGGAATCTTGGAAAACCTTGTCTTTATTATCATATTAATCAATGCTCAGGTGCTTGTGTTAAAACAGTATCTCCGGACTATTACATAAAAATGATTAAAAAAGTTCATAGTTTTTTTAAAGGTAATTTTACTGAAACAAAAAAACTGTTAGAAAAACGAATGTTGCAAGCAGCAGATAATTTACAATTTGAAGAAGCACATAAATTAAAACTTTTAATTCGAAATTTAGATTGAACTTTGTCATCACAAACAGTTGAAATGTTAAATCAAAATGATGATTTAGACGTTATTAGTTTGTATCAAACTGCTGAACATTTAGTTTTAACAACTTTATTTTATCGTGCTGGAAAATTAAGTTATAAAGATTATGAATATTACCATCTTGATTTTGCCGAAGATTGCCAAGAACTATATCGCTTATACTTACAAAATATTTATCAAAAAAATATTTTGCCAACAAAAATAATTGTTAATGAGATAATTGCATTGCCAGAATTAAATTTGTTATTTGATAATCGTGTTTTTCATCCTAAAACACCAATTGAAAAAACAATTATGAAATTGGCGACTGAAAATAGTTATGAATCTTATGTACAATATCAGACAACTGCTCAACGAGAATTAAATAATGCTGAAGTTTTAAAAGAATTACAAATGCTTTTAGATTTATCCGAATTGCCATATTTAATTGAGATGATTGATATTGCTAATATTAATGATGAATTTGTGACTGGTGGTGTTATTGTTTATAAAAATGGTCGACTATCACGAAATGATTATCGTAAATATAATTTAGAAATTCCGGATCAAGATGATACGCATCGTATTGCAGCTGTTGTTACGCGTCGTTATCAAAAAGTTATTCAAGAAGAACAAGCCCTTCCTAATTTAATTATTATGGATGGTGGGATTCAACAAGTAAATGCTTGTTTAAAAGAACTAGCAAAATTAGATTTAGCAATTCCCGTGATTGGGTTAGTTAAAAATAATCAACATAAAACTGATCATTTGCTTAATTTGAAAAAAGAAAAAATATATTTGGATAAAAGTAGTCGTTTATTTTTATTTTTAACAAGAATACAAGATGATGTTCATCATTTTGCAATTACTAGTTTTCGTCGTCGGCAAACAAAAGCTTTGACAACAAGTATTTTAGAAACAATCCCAGGATTTGGTAAACAACGAATTAAATTATTAAATCACCATTTTGAAAGTATTGGTGCGATTAAAAAAGCAAGTGATGCTGAATTATATCAAGTATTGCATAGTAAAAAACTTATTGAAAATTTAAGAAAATTTTTGGAACATTTTGGTAAATAACTTTTTTTGGGTATAATAATTAAGAACAGAATTAAACAATGAAAGGAGTAGAGAATCATCCATCGAGTCCAACGAAAAGATTTATTATTAGCATATTTGTGTCAAAAACTTTTTCACGAAATGAATCATGTTCTTGAATATGTTCAAAAATATAATATTTCAGCAACAACTGCGCGCCGTGACTTAAAAGAACTTGAAAATGAAGGGATTATTACTATGTCTTATGGCGGTATTAATTTTTTGGGAGTTCATAATAAAACATGTAACATTAATGTTCGAGCAAGTGGTATTAATTTTGATAAAAAAATGATTATCGGAAAAAAGTTAACAAATTTGTTAGAAAAAAATGATGTTATTTTTGTCGGAGCAGGATCAACTTGTGAAATTTTTGTTACTTTAATTGATAAACCCATAAAAATTGTCACTAATTCATTTCGAATTTTACAATTGGCAAAAGATAATCCTAATGTTCAATATAATGTCTTATTTGGAGGCAAATTACGAGAAAAATCACAAGCTTTTTATGGTTCGTTTTGTGAAGAAAGTTTATCATTAATTCAATTTTCAAAAGTTATTTTTTCAGCAAATACAATTGATAAAACTGGAAGTGTGTTCAAAAGTAATGAAGAAGAAGCACGGGTTGAATTAGCAGCCTTAGCCCGGGTTCAAGTTAAAATTTTGTTAGCTGATAGTATGAAATTTGATAAAATTGGATTTTTTAAATTTTATGACGTTAAAGATGCTTCATATTTAGTAACTGACAGACCGGAAGTTATTAAACAATATTATTTTAATGTTAAAGTAATATAAAACTTTGTTATTAAACA
This sequence comes from Spiroplasma citri, assembly GCF_001886855.1. NCBI lineage: Bacteria > Bacillati > Mycoplasmatota > Mollicutes > Entomoplasmatales > Spiroplasmataceae > Spiroplasma > Spiroplasma citri. The sequence goes on along the minus strand of NZ_CP013197.1, from coordinate 1,119,012 downwards.
AAGTTTTATATTTGCAAGGAAAAGTCAACTTAAGATGTTAATTTTTGTTTGAAAGAAGGTTAAAATAGATTTAAATAATGTTCAACATATATGTAACCAAATTGAAAAGTTTGAATTTGAAGAATTATTTACTGTTCTAGCAAAAATTGAGGAAGTAGTAAAAGACCGTACCAATGAGGTAGATTAGGAAAATATTTTCATTGAACTCTCAAATTTTTTTCATTCCATTGTTATCCAAATTTTATTAAAATCTAATTGAAATCTGAGGGATTAAACCATGGAATAAATAGGTGGGTAATATGCAATTAAAAACTAATATTCTTGAGAAGTTAGAATAAATTATTAATCGTAATGATGATACTGTTAATGGTATTATTGCACAAACTATTTTAAATTTTGCTAAAGTATCAAATGAGAATTTTATCATTAATGATGTTGCAGAAACATCACATACAAGTGTTTCATCGGTGACAAAGTTTTGTAAAAGTTTAGGTTTTACAGGCTGAAAAGAATTTTATATTTTTTTCGTTATGAATTAGATAATTTAAAAAAACTTAATCAGTTTTATCCGTCTTAATCCATCAAAAAATACCGTTACTGACTTAGTATCAAACCATAGTGCAATGATGACAAAATTATTAAATGAAAATTTATCATCAATTTTAGAATTAAAAACAATGCTAAAAACAACAAAAAAAAATTATTTAATTGGTGAAAATATACATTTGGATTTATTAACTAATTTTTATCATCAATTGTTGGGTTTGGTTTTGATGTAAGTGTAACAACACACGAATTTATTTCTAAGAAATTTTTAGAACGATTAACAGATGAAAATATTGTAATTTGAATTATTATTAATACAGATCAAACTTATTTATTTAATGTTTTAAAACATACTGATAAAACTTTGCCATTAAATAATATTAAATTTATTTTAAAAGAGAATTCACCCATTATAGAGACTAATTTAACAACAAAAGCACCAATTATTATTAATGATCGGCGCAAAATGTATACCCACCGAATTATTTACAATCATTTATTTATTATTTTTAATGCAATTTTAACAATGATTAATTAAAAAAATACCCAGCAAGTTGTCTGATTATTTTTTTTATTCTGATTTATTATGATCAGTATCTCAATCTTCTAAAACCATATGTTTAATAAAACGATTCATTCATAAGTCAAAATTGGCCCCTGTTTCTAAGTTTCCAACTTCACCAGTTTCAAACCCAACATAATTTGCATTTTTAATATAAACATAAGTTGGTGTTCCAGTTAAACCTAATGAATCAGCAGTAATTGTTTTATCAATCTCCCCATTAATTTTATGAGCATTTCGTTCTTGTGTTACAATTCAATCAGCAATATTTTTTGCTCATTTTTCTTTTCAAATACCATTATAATCTTTAATGTTGTCAGTAACAATTAAACGCGTGTTTTTAATTTTTTCTTGTTCATCAGAACTAATAGGATATGTATTCAAAGCATATTGTGCACCAAAACCACCTGCTAAATACTTATCATATTTATCATTACCATAGCCATTTTTATTATATAAATCTGGAATTGTTGTATCCGTTGTGTTCTGACAATGAATGCAATTTTTTGCTGAAACCATAAAAATAAAGCTTTCTTTATTGTTTATACCATTCATAAATTGGATATAATAAGTCATATTTTTGTCTGAACAAGCTATCGTGGTTGTTGTTATTGTTGCTGTGAGTATCATTGCTGCCATTGTACTTAGCAGTTTTTTCATTTCTATTCCTCCCCAAGAATTATTTTATATAATTGTCTATTTATAACTATACATTATTTTTTATATTTTTAAAGTTAAATCTAAATATTTTTATGTTATTATTTAGTAGATAATTAAGGGAGAAAAGTATATAATTATAGAAAATAATACAATTTTTAAAGGAGAGTAAATGATGATGGATATGACCACCGCGTTGGCTGTGTTACTTCCAATAATGATTATTTTATTAATTTTTTCAAGTTTTTTTCAGCTTCAGAAACAGCTATTACCTCAATTAATTTTATTCGTTTAAAACAAATGGCAAAAAAGAATGTTAGCAAACGGAAAAAAAGAGCAACAAATAAAACAATTCGTCGTACGAAACAAGTTTATAAATTGGTAAAAGATTATGACCGTACTTTAGCAACTATTTTAATTGCGAATACTTTAATTAATACGGCCTTAGCAACAATTGGAACTTTATTTTTTGCATCTTTAATTGTTAATGCCGAAACAGCAACATGAGTAGCGACAGGAGTTATTGGTTTAACTGTTTTAATTTTTGGTGAATTATTACCAAAAACAATTGCTAAAGCTTTTCCGGAAAAGTTTTCATTTTTTTCAGCCTATATCTTATGAATTTGAAAAATTTTGTTTTATACTTTTACTTGATTACTAACCCTTCATAAACAAAAAAATGGTGTTTTAACCACAGAAAATGAATTATTAGAATTAATTTCAACAATTGAATCCGAAGATGTTTTAGAAAAAATGAAAAAGAACTAATTGAATCAGCAATCACTTTTGATGAAAAAACGATTTGTTCAATTATGACAGCAAAAGAAAAAGTTAAAACAATTTATAGCAATATATCATTGCGAGAATTACAGCGGTTTTATAAACAAGAACGTTTTACTCGCATTCCAGTCTTAGCTCCGGAAACTGAAAAAGTAATTGGAATTTTAAACATTAAAGATTTTTTTATTGCCGTTATTGATCATCAAGAAGTTGATATCAAAAGTTTAGTTTCTGAAGCAATTTTTTTCTCCCGCTATTTAAAATTAGATGATGCCTTAGAATTATTTCAACAAGAGCAAGTCCATATAGCAGTTGTTAGCACCAATGAAGACAGTAATAATTTTCTTCGAATTGTTACAATGGAAGATATTTTAGAAGAATTAGTTGGTGAAATTTATTTTGAAGATGATGAAACTGGTCAAGTAAAAGAAATTGGTCACCATATGCTTTGAATTCATGGTAGTACTTCGATTAAAAAAGTATTTCAAAAATATCTGCATTTAGCAGCACCACCAGAAAGCACTGGCAAAACGTTATACCAATGATTTGTCAAGGAAACAGGATATAATTTAACAAAACCAGAAAATAAAATTAAAGAATTTGTTTATCAAAACTATGCTTTTCGGGTAAACGATGAGAAAAAAAGCAAATTAACTGCCAAAAATATTATTTTTGAAATTGAATTTTTAACTAATAATAATCCAATTCATGATTTAGAACGTTAAAAGGAAAAGAGTGTATTTAAAAATAAATACATTTTTTATTTATCTTTGTTAAATACTTAACATTAATTTATTCTATGTTAAGATAAAAAAAGATAATACATATATAAATTATGATGGTTATTTGACGATTCTTAAAACTAATGATGATGAGTTAATCTATATTTTTGTTTCTCATCAGACACCCGGAGTTATTAAACCAGGACAACAAGTAAAAATAAAATATTTTGTGGAGAAAAAATGGTAAATAATTATAACGCAAGTTAAAAGAGAGAATGATTATTATCTTATTTTAAATCAGCCAGAATTTATTATTAGTGTTTGATATTTATCAGCTAAAATGGAATTTGGCTCTCAAACAACATTAGATTATTTACTGAAGATAATAATTTAATTTGTTATAATAAAAAAAGAGAAGGGTCTGGTGAGGTAATGAAAGACGATTTTGTGATTTACAATGAAACAGATTTTTATATTAAACCATATCAAGATGATTTTAATGCAATTTTTCAAAAAATTAAAACTTTGTTAGCAATAACTGAACCATTAGAATTATCATTAATTATTGTTGATGCACAAGAACAACTAGAACTTAATCAAAAATATCGTCACAAAGATTATGTAGCTGATGTTATTACCTTTGCTTTAGAAGAAGAAAATAAGATTGATTTATTTGAGCTAACTGGTTTACGCAGTCTAGGTGATATTTTTATTTGTTATGAAAAAGCACTTGCTCAAGCTGCTGAATATAATCATTCTCCTCGGCGTGAATTTGCTTTTTTATTTACCCATGGGATGTTACATATTTTAGGTTATGATCATCAAACTCCAGCTGATGAAGAGAAAATGTTTAATTTACAACGAAAAGTATTAAATGATTTACAAATTAACCGAATTCCAATAAAATAAAAACAGAAAGAAGAAAGGGATACATAATGGCAAAAGAATCACCAGTCAAGAAAAAAATATTTTTTAAATTACGGAATAAATTTTCAAATGCTTTTCGTGGAATTTATACAGCAATTAAAGAAGAATCAAGTTTAATTATTCATTTTATTGTGTCGTTGGTTGTTATTGGGTTAGGAATTTGGTTACAAAAAATGGTTCCTAACCAGTTTGGTTATGTTCAATGAGCAATTTTATTATTAACCATTGGAATTGTAATTGGTTTTGAGTTAATTAATACAATGGTTGAAAATTTTGTTGATTTATTATCATTTGAATATAATATTAAAGCAAAAAAAATTAAAGATATCTGTGCCGCAGCAACATTAATTAATTCTATTTTGGCAATTGCAATTGGATTATTAATAATGTTACCACCGTTGGTCGATGTTATTAAATTATATTTACACATTAGTTAAAAAAGGGGAGTTACTGAAATGCCAACTTATTTTAAAAAGCTAAAATTATTAAGCAAAATAGCTTATGCACTATATTCGAATTTTCGCGTTAGTGCAATTTGTTTATTAAAAGATGGAGTAGAAGTTATCGGTGTTAATGTTGAAAATGCAGCATATGCTGCTACAATTTGTACAGAACGGACAGCTTTGGCCCAGGTTTATGCATTATAGGTTATCGTAAAACAGATATTGTGAAATTTTACTTATACACGGATAGTAAACAGGCAGGTTCTCCTTGTGGAATATGTCGGCAATTTTTATGAGAATTAGTTGATCATCGCATTCCAATTGAAATTTATAATCAAAAAGGTGAATCATATGTTTTAACAATTAAAGATTTACTACCATATGGTTTTACGAAGGAGGATTTACAATAATATGGTCAAAAAACATAAAGATGAGGAAAGTTTTGAGCAAGATTTAGTTACTGACCATAGTTATCGGATTGTTCCTGATGAACATTTGCGAGAATATATGCATAATAATGCTCTTTATATTAAAATCTTTTATGCTTTTCATGACAAACGGTTTTTATTAACTCATTATAATTGGTGAAAAAAAACTGATAATGATTTAGAAGCATATTGTAAAAAGTATATTCTAGATTTAACCAAACGTTTGCATCTTGATACAATGGCCTTAACTTCCGATGAATTAGCCCAAAAATGGGATATTCAAGAGCACGACATTCCTGGTTATGAAGATGTAATGTTAAAGGGCGTTTCAATTCGGTCATGGGTAAAAAACGACAACAATAAAAAATGAGTTGTTGTTGTTCATGGGTTAAATTCACATAAATTTCGGGCAATCTTTTTTGGTTTAATTTATCTTCGATTAGGTTATAATATTCTTGTTTTTGACCAACGAAATCATGGTGAATCAACTACTAAAATGACGACAATGGGCTATTATGAAAAATATGATTTAGCAGCAGCAGTTGATTTTTTACAAACTAAAATTGACCCAAAATTAAAGGAACTTAATTTCCATGGTTGGTCAATGGGAACCTTTATCATTATGGAATATTTAAAATTTGCATTTAATAAAAATAAATTAATTAATAGTGCTGTCTTAGATTCAACAATTAGTAATTTAAATGTTTTATATCGTTATTATATTTTAAAAACAAAAGTTAATTATTATGAACATTATTATGCAATTCGTCGTTACGCAATTGAAACACGTGGTTATGATCCAGAACAAATTAATCCTGGTGAAAACTTGGAAATATTAGCAAAATTACCAGTATTATATATTTTAAATAAAAAAGATCATGCAACACCATATATAATGGGGCGGGTGGCTTATCAAAATAAACGTAAGTATGAAAAACAAAAAATTAGTCGCCGTATTGTTTTTGATTGTGATCATGTTCGTGGAATATATCATAATCCAACTGAATATGTAACAGCAATAATAAATTTTATTACAACCGCAAAACGAAAATAGTGATAAATAACTTTATTTATCACTATTTTATTTCTTTTTGTTTTTAGTTTGATTTTTATTAAAAACACGGGACATGCCATTATTGAGGCTATGTAAACTAATATGAAAAATAGTAAAAACAACAATAAAGATAAAAGCAATAAAACATGTTGCTTGTGCTCTTGACAAGCCTGAAATAATTGGATGATCAATGTCTAAAAATGGATAAGGATATGCTCAAGTAATATTTCCATCTCGGTTTCAAGCAGCAGCTCGCACAATAACATAGATTAGATAAAAAAATGGATAACTTAAACTAATTCATCAATCTTTTTGCAAAAATTCTTTTTTTCAGCTAAGGCGATGATTACCAAATGACAAGAAAGTATAACCAAAAAAGAGAATTGGCATAATAAAATGAGTAACAACAGTACAACTAATTTGTGCTTTACTATATTCAGCAATTGTTACTTGTCCATTTTTATAACCAATAATAATTCCAATTCAAAAAATAAAAAACATTAATAAATTTCAGTTTAAAATACTTAATTTAGCATTAGTTGAAAAAAACCAACTTTTTTGTTCACGATGATGATTAAAAATTGCTAATATTAACCAAGTAATAGTTATAATATTAACTTGAACAGAATAAAAACTCAATAAGATATCATAATTTTGCAAACTAGTAAATTTTGTTCCTTTTACATATCAAAATTCTTTAAAAATATCCATGTAAAATCCATAAGTTAAAAAGCCAAAAGCTAAACTGGCAATTATTACTTTATAATATCAGAGATAATCTTTGTATCAAATCCGATAATTTCAGCGTTTCATAGTACCTCCTTGGTATATTTTACATACTATCATAAAAATTGTTTTTTTAATTACATCTAACCTTTTTTCATTTCTTTTTTAAAAATAATTTTGTTTATTAATAAAATTATTCGTTTTTATCCAATGCTTTGTTATAATATTAGTAAGTTAGAAAAAGGTGAGATAATGGCAAATAAAATTAAAGTTGAAAGAATGCAATCTTTGATTGCTCGTGATTTAACAATTATTATGCAACGAGAGATTCGTGATGAAATTTTAAATACCTTATCAATTCATGCTGTTAAATTATCAAATGATTTAAGTCATGCAAAAGTTTATTATTCATCATTATTAAATAAACCAGAAGCAGAACTTCATAATATTGTTCAAAATTATAAAAATAAAATTCGTAGCAAATTAGCACATAAACTAGAAATTTATCGTTGCCCGGACTTAGAATTTATTTTTGACCGTTCATTAGATAATGCTAATAATATTGAAGCAATCTTGCAAAATTTAAAATAAGAAAACTTATTAAGGTGTAAATAGATAAACATTAAATAATGTTTATTAGTTAGTAAAAAAAGTTTATTTTGATAGTAATTTTATAAAAAATCACAATACATACTGACAACATTTAAAATATGGAATTAATTTTCCTGTTTATCGTTGAGCTGGTGATGGTGAACCACAATTACCAGAAATTGATAAAAACACCGGTGAAATTACTGATTGAAATGGTTATTAACAAACTCGCGTAAAAGAATTTATTGATTTATCTTTATATTCTGTTTTGCTAGAAAATACTAGGGTTCAGCAAGGTGGTAGTGGGGATTATGAAAATCCGAATAAGGTTGGTACAAAGCGGATAATTTTTGATTTTGAGACGGTTGATGAATTGGATGTTAAAAATATTAAAAAAGCAATTTATCGGATGATTTTAACTGTTGATGAAGCAAATTTAATTATTTCTGGTAGTTTAGAGTTAAATAATATTAATAATGATGATTTAAGTTTTAATTTTAATTTTATGCGAACGGGAACTGGTGAAGTTTTTAATTTTAAGGGTTCAGTTTATTCATCATTAAATAGTAAAGATTTAAAGTATTATCAACAGTTTAGCGGTCAGTTTGATTTATCTAAGTTTTTACAGTCGTTTTTTGCAAGTGCTTTGATGCCAGTGTTTCAAAATCGTAGTTCGTTTATTGAAAATGGATATATTGATAATTTACAATATGATACTGTTTTAGTTAACTTTTTTGCGTTGAAATTACAAAATTTTAATAATATTTTGTTGAGTGAGAATATTAACGATAAATTGCAATTTGATAAATTATTAAATAGTATGTTTAAGATTTCACAGAAATTTTATACTAATTATTTACGTACGATTTTTGATTTAGAAAATAATACTTATGTTCAAGGTTATAATAAAAAATATGGTTTGTTAGTAAATAATGGTTTTAAAATTTACCCACGATATTTTTATTTTTCTGATAAATATAAGCAATTAGATATTAAATTATATTCAGCATTTAAAAATCGGTTTTATACGATTAATAATTATGGTAGTGTTTTTAATTATGATTTTTCGGTTGCTAATAATTATAATATTAACTCAAATTCGGGTTATGTTTTTGGTGGTGATTTACAAAATAAATATGGTTTGCAATATAAAAAAATTGAAGAACAAAAAATCGGTTATAATGTTTTTGAATTGCAAGCACAAAAAGAGAATGATATGTACCGATATTATGATTTTAATTTTGGGATTTATAACTGACAAGAAATTAATAATGGTGGTTTATTCCCCGATAAACAATGATTTCAAGTGCAATATATAACTCCTAAAGGTTGATGAGATTTAGAAACTCACATTAAAAATGCGGTGATTTGAATTGTCAATACTATTCCTGGTGTTAAACAAGAATCCGAATATAAAAATATCATTTATTATTTGGTACTGAAAACTCATTTTCTCTATTATTATTTTCAATTAATTTTTAATTACTACCTTCTGGTGGTTGTTGTAATTTTTTTGTTGGTGTGTTTTTATCATTTTCATTATTATTTGTTTTTTCAGATTTTTTACAACTGATTAATGTTGTTGTGCTTGTTGCGGTTAATCTGATTGCTCCTATTATGCTAAGTCATTTTTTGATATATATTGCTCCTTTTTATTTTTTTATATATAATTGACTTTATCTTATATCAATTATTCGTATTAAATATTAATTTTATATATTTTTGATGGTAGGTGTAAATTAATGAAATATATTATTAATAATTTTAATTTGTTTGATTTACAAGCAAAATTAAAGAATTTTTTAAGTAAAAATTATAAAAATAAATATTATAAAAGAATAAAACAAAAAATATTTTCATATATTAATTTATGTAATGATTATTATGTTAATAGTGGTAAATGTTTATTGAAAGATTTAATTAAAAAATATTTTAAAAATAAATTTTCAACTTTTTATTATTGAGCGAATAAAATTTTAATTGCGTATAAAAATAATGATTTTGATGAATTATTATTAAAATCAACTTTACCACATAATATTAATTATCAATATAGTGATAGTATTCGCAAAATTATTTGTGATTTATATTTTGAATATTGTAATAAACATGCTGTTGCTGTTTTATCTTTGTTTTATAATTTAAAAAAAGGAATTCATGGAGAAGAATTAAAAAATAAAGCACCAAAAAATTTGAAAACATTTTTTCGTTGACTTAAAAAAGATGAAAGATGATTAAAAATAAAAAACAAAATTAAAGAAATTAAAAAACAACACCCAAGATATGGAGTTAAAGAAATAGGTTTATTACAGATGGGCGCTAAATATTTTGTACCAAGTAAATTTCCAGTTGATAAAAAGTATTATGTTTATGATTTTATTGATGAAAAAACAAGATTAGCATTAGGATATGTTTATGATAAATTAAGTATTGATAATGCTATTGCTGCTGTTAAAAAAGTAATTAGTGATTTTAAAAATATATTTGGTGTTAAAATAACACGGATTAGAACTGATAACGGTTCTGAATTTATTAATAATTATCGGAATAATCAAAAAAAAATACTGTTAAAGAAACTAATTTTACTCAATTTTTAACAGATAAAAATATTTTTCATCAGACAACACCGGTTCGTTCTCCGCAGTCAAACGGTAAGATTGAAAGATTTCATCAAAATTATACTAAATTATTTGTATTTGAAGAAAAAATATTAAATGCAGTTAGTTTACAGAATAAATTAAATGATTATTATTATTTTTATAATTTTGAAAGAGTACATAAGTCTTTAAATTTTCAGACACCATTTAATTTTTTGAATAGTTTAATTAAATAATTGGCATGATAATTATTAAATTTTTGTATTTAAACTAATTTTTAGTTTGTTTAATTTTTTATTTATTTATTTTATGATATTTTTTTATTATAAATAAATATTTTTATTATTTTTGTTATTTTCTTGTAATCTTTAAAATGTGTGTGGTATACTACAGATGTTTTTAAATTTGGATTAATTTTTTGAATTGCTTTATTAGGAATATCACTATATCAAGGTGTTTTTAAAGTTCCAATATTATCTTTATTAAATTGATTAATACTAATTTTATTTACTTTTTGCACTTTATAATATTGAATTTGTGATACTCCAGTTGCTTTATTTTTACCAGCAATATAAATATCAACATAAATATCTGTTGTAGTAATATCATAAGTTTCGGGTGAACCTTGATAATATAACGGTCATCAATCATAATCATCTGTTGTTAAACTTGTATCAACCGCTTTAACTGCTTTTAAAACTTTATCATTTAAAAGTGGTCTTAAATCTTCACTTGCTACTTTTTGTGGTACGATAATTCCTTTAATTATTTTATCATCTGTTAAATTATCAACATTTTTAATTTTATCGTGGATATCTATGGCGCTACTTACTTTGAATAAATTAAAGAAACTGTTCCACTATATTTATTTTGATTTCCAGTTGCTAATGTGCCAGTAGATGTGATATTAGAAAATGTTGCATCCCCAGTTTGATAATTAGTATTTTTTACTTTAATAGCAGTTTCTAATTCTGCTGTTGTTGGTGGGGTATCACCAGACATTGTAATTTTACCTAAATTAGGTACTGTAATAACTGTTGATAAAGGTATTAAATAAGAGTGTTTAATAATTCCTTTTGCTTCAACTACTGCTCCACCTAAATATAAAACTCTTTCCATTATTAAAGTATTACCCATTCCAGTACCTAAGGCTGCTGCATCAACCCTTAATGGGATATGGTCTTTTTTTCGTCAAATTAATGGGTCATATTTTTTGCTAAATTTAAAGGCAATTGCATTAATACCATTTGGTAATAAAGTAATTGTTCTTTCTGAACCATCTTCATTAATAATTGGTAATTTTTTAGGAACCATATAGTATGTTGTTCCTTCAACAGTTTTCATTGCTCCACTTGTTTCAATTACACTATTAATTTGGTCATTTGTTCCAAGTTGTAATTGTAATTTATTACGAATTCCACGAATAAAATCAGCAAAACCTAAAACAACTGTTTCTGATGGGGTAAATCCATTTTCATAAATTTTATCCATAATTTCATCGTGAATTTGTAAAGCTGTTGTATCATAGGCTTTTGTTCCTTGAATAGTTGTAACGTCTCCATTATTAGTAATTTCTAAAATTTTATTGTGTTTATAAGCAACTTCAGTATCCATTGCTTGTTCAATATCAGCAGCCCAAAGATTAGGGTTAAAATCACTTTCTATGGGGTCTAATTTACGAGCAAAAGTTAAAATTGTATCTAATACAACGGTTGCATCCTCAAACTCTACGGTTGAATATTTTAATAAATTATCATCTGTATTAAATGCTTGACCATCTTTTCCTAAACCTTGTTTATATTTAATATTTTTCTTTATTTTATATTGATAGCCAAATTTGTTTGCATCTTTTCAAGCAAATAATGCTTCTCAACTTAACTTTTGTTGATAAGTTTGTAAATATCATTGTTCAAATGTTTCTTTATCATTAACTGTTGCTTGATTAACAATATCTCCAAAAATTCTTTGTGGATTTTGTGCCATAATTTTATACCTTCTTTCTATTTATTAAATACACTGTCTGTATCTAAAATATTGTTTTGTTTTTCTTCTGTTTTTGATACTCCACCAGCTTAACTGTTTGTACCTTAATTAATTCATCATAAACACTTTGCAATTGTGTTTTGATGATTTCAATATCATCATTAATATCATAAGATTTTAATAAAACATTTTTAAATTCTTCATTATCAGTTAAAGAATTAATAAAGTCAATTACTTAAATTTGTTTTAATTGCAGTGTTTGTTCTTCAACTTGTGAAGTTAATTCATTATTTTTTGTTTGTAATTCATTGATTTGTTGATTACTATTTTATAAATTACTTGCATTAAATTCTTCAACTTCAGCATTATTTTCTAAAATAATTTCAGCAGTTTTAATATCTAAACTACCATCTTCATTAATAATTGGTTCGTTTTCTTCATTGATAAGAACATATTTTACATTTTTTAATGCCATTTTATTTTTTTCCTCCTATTTTTTAATATTTGCATTTGCTCTTTTTCTAATTGCTTTTTGTATAATTTCAAAACTTTCTACTCTAAAAGATAAAAAATAGCTTTTAGTTTTTATATTTAACTGATTAAATACTGAGCCTTTAATTTTTATCTCATCGTATTTTTTAATTTTAAAAACTCATTTAAAATAGATTGGTTATATATTGATAATGTTGAATAATTTAATCCGTCTCATTGACATTTAGCCGAGCATGCATCAATTTCAACACCACCAGCAACAAGTGCTTTAATTTTAGTTTTAATAGGATTTTCATGTAATTTAACAGTTAATTCTAACTTATTAACTTTTTTATTTTAGTTTTATTAGTTATTGATTTTTTAGATAAATTACTTTTTGATTGTGCCATTTTTATTAACTCCTTTTACTAAAAAATATTGCAAATGTTTCCAAGCATCTAATTCATGCTCTGTCATTTTAATATTTCCAGTATAAATATAATTTTTCTTAACAACTGGCGATTGTAAAACATAATTTAAATTAAATAAATATTTGCATAAAACTTTTAAACCACCAATAAATTTAGTAGTAGATAAAGGATTTTTTATTTTTAAACCTTCATGAAGTTGGTAATCTTCAATTATTATAATAACTTTACTTAAATAAGAACAAATTTTATTTTTAAAATCATTTAATATTAAATACATATTATTTATTGCTTCTTCTTCATAATTAGAATTAAAAGTAATATTATTAATTATTTTCTTTTTCAAAAAATTATAAATAATAATACCAGTTTGTCCAATTCCAGCAGGGTCAATTGCAATAATATATTTAATCATTTTTATCTAAAATTGGTTCTATTTGTTTTGTTTTATATTTTTCAACAAAATAATATCATTTATCAATTATTTTTAAATTACATTTTAACCTCGCTAATTTTAATTCTGTTTTACTATTACTTAATATTTCTTCATTTATAAAATCATTGTTATCATCTTTTTCCGGTCTTCAAATATCTTTATTTTTATAACACATTACAAAACGCATATTATTTCCTCCAAATTTTGTTTGCCTAATGCTCAATGTTCATCTGTAGTATCATCTTTTGAAACTGGATAACTTCTAAGCATTAATTCATTTATTTTGTTGATAATTTTTTTATTTAACTTTTTCATTATTTAATTAATCCTCCTTACTAGGTAATTTGTCATATTTAGAACTATCAGATAAAACATAATTTTTTCTTAAAGTATTTTTTGAACAATTTGATAATATACATTCGTCAACTTTTTCACAATTTATACAAAATAATTGAAAATAAAAATCTTCTTTATATAATATTTGTTGTTTTAATTCAGTAATTTCATTTTTAAGTAATTCATTTTCTTCTTTTAGTTTGTCAAATTTTATTAATTCTGTTATATTCATTGTTTTTCTTCCTCACTAGCAATATGAAATAAAGCAACTAGCCATACATAATGCAATTTAGCTTTAAAATTTTGTCTTAATTCTCTAGCAGAACATTCGCTAACAATAAAATCAATTTCTTTTTGTGTATATCTTTCATCTGAAAAAGACCAATAATAACAATCATAAGGAATATTTAATCCGTCTTCTTGACAATCTTCACAATACTTTCTTTTTCCCATTATAATTCCTCCTCAATAACAGTTAATTGGTCTAATTGTTGTCGTGTTATTTCAACATCTTGTAATTTAGCATCTCATAAATTAGCAAAAGATAAATTAGCCCAACGTAAATAAGTACCTTGTAAATCAACAAAAGATAAATCAGTACCTTGTAATTTAGCATCTCGTAAATCAGCATCTTCTAAATCTAATTTTTAATATTGTAAATAATCATTTATTTTTTGTTCTTCAACAGTAATATCTGTTAAATCTTTAATTAAATCTTGTAATGTTTTCATTTTATTTTTTCCTTTCTGTAAAAAAAAAATAATATTCATTTATTAGTTAATATTTTGATAGAGTTTACACCCTACGGAAATAAACAAAAAATAATTTACCCAGTTATTAATTACGCTTCACCCATCCCTACACAACTTTATATAAAGAAAATAACCTTTTGGAGCTCCTCCCTCTTGTTTTTTAGTGTCCTATATCGTTTTTTTCGGTTTAACAGCACTCTTTTTATGAAACAAGCCAAAAAACACGCTCTGACATTTCGCGGGCGACTAACCCCGCCGAGAATTAAAGAAATAAATATGGTTAAATCCAATCGCTTTCACACTTTCTTTAAGGCTTCGTGCCATAGATGAGTTATCCATCTTTAAGCATCAAAATATTAAGTTTTAGTATTGCATTATTCATCAGATAGTACCTTTATTAAAAAAAATATTATTAGTTGTTAAACCAAAAAAATATAATAAATCACAGAAAGGAAATTATAAAAATTAACTAATTGATGGAGAAAATAGGTTAATTTTTAATTGAAATAACTAATAAAATAAAAAATCAATTAATTATAGATAATACAAATTTATCTAGTAGAATTGTTGAATTAGAAAAAATAATTCAACAATTTTAAAGGTACTATCTGATGAATAATGCAATTAAAAAAATCGCTCTGATAAGCGATTACTTTAATTTGTATTTAATTACTTTATTTATTTTTTTTATAAAACCTATGCTTTTTTCTTACTACCAAAAATATTATGAATTTTTTTAAAATCTTTTTAACGGTTTTTAGTGATATAAAATTTAAAAGAAACATTTTTTATATTTTTTGATTCAATTGATAAAAATATAAGATATTTTCTAATAATGCGGCAATTGTCATTGGTCCAACTCCGCCAGGAACAGGGGTAATCATTTTTACTTTTGAGAAAACATTATGAAAATCAATGTCACCACATAAGTTATTATCTTCATCACGATTAATTCCAACATCAATCACAATAACATTTTCTTTAATCATTTCTGCTGTAACAAATTTAGCTTTTCCCACAGCAGAAATTAAAATATCAGCTTGGTTTGTAAAATCAGATAAATTTTTTGTTTGTGAATGGCAAACTGTAACAGTTGCTGAGGCATTTATTAAAAGATTAGCAAGTGGTTTACCAACAATGTTACTACGACCAATAATTACAACATGCTGTCCAGCTAATTGAATTTGATAGTGTTTTAAAAGTGCTATGATTCCTTTTGGAGTACTTGGTAATAAGTTATAATGCCCAAGCATTAAATTGCCTAATATTTTTGGAGTAAAGCCATCAACATCTTTTTTGGTTATTATTGTGTTAATAACTTTTTCACTATTAATATGACTTGGCAACGGAAGTTGAACAAGAATTGCATCGATTTTAGAATTATTATTTAAGTCATTAATAATTTTTATTAAAGCTGATTCAGTAATAATATCTGGATAATTTAAAACTTTGCAAGTAACACCAACTTTTTCACAAGCAATTTTTTTATTTTTAATATAAGTAGTACTTGCTTTATTATTACCAATTTGAATAATTGTTAAGGCCGGTACTCGTTGCTTTTTTGCTTTAATTTTTAAAATTTGTTCAGTTATTTTTGCTTTAATTAATTCACTAACCATTTTTCCATCAATTATTTTTGTTTTATCCATTAAATTTTTGCTCTTTTCTATGCTAAAATACCTGTATATAAATTATTGTATCTGAAAGAGTTAAATAATTAAATACAAAATCTTAGCTTTTTTAAAATAGCATCGTGTTTAAAAATTATTGACACTCCCCAAAAATAGGACATTATTAATTAAAAGGAGTAGAAGAAAATGGAAAAAATTATAACAATTGGAACAAAAATTAATTTAAAAGATGATGATTTAATTAAATATGGTGATTATATGGCAAAAGTAAAAGCTTTTAATTTTATTAATTTACCTAAAAAAGCAAAGTTTATTTTAGTAACAGCAATTAATCCAACAAAAGCAGGAGAGGGAAAAACAACTTGTTCAATTGGCATTGCTGATATGTTAAATCATTTAGGATATCAAACAACTTTAGCATTACGAGAACCATCGTTAGGACCAGTGTTTGGATTAAAAGGTTCAGCAACCGGCGGCGGAGAATGTATTATGGAACCAGAAAATGAAATTAATTTACATTATACTGGTGATTTTCATGCCATTACAACAGCAAATAATATGGTTAGTTCTATGATTGATAACCTGCTTTATTGAGGCAATCCGCTGCAAATTGATCCTAAGCAAATTGTTTGACAACGTTGTTTGGATGTCAATGATCGTGCTTTACGAAATATTGAAATAAAAATTAGTGATAAATTACATCGTTTAGAACATTTCCAAATTACTGCTGCTAGTGAAATTATGGCAATTTTAGGTTTAAGTAAAGATTTTAGTGATTTACGTCGTCGTTTAGATCAAGCAATAGTTGCTTATA
Source organism: Spiroplasma citri (assembly GCF_001886855.1). Taxonomy (NCBI): domain Bacteria; kingdom Bacillati; phylum Mycoplasmatota; class Mollicutes; order Entomoplasmatales; family Spiroplasmataceae; genus Spiroplasma; species Spiroplasma citri. The sequence continues at coordinate 1,102,128 of NZ_CP013197.1, read as the reverse complement.
ATTTTAATAATGAACCAGTTTATCTCCACGAATTAAAAATTACTGGTTCATTATTAGCTTTGTTAAAAAATGCTTTATTACCAAATTTAGCACAAACAAAACATGGAACACCATTATTAGTACATTGTGGTCCATTTGCAAATATTTCTCATGGGACAAATTCTTTAATTGCAACAAATTTAGCATTAAAATTAAGTGATTTTGTTGTTAGCGAAGTTGGATTCGGAAGTGACTTAGGATTTGAAAAATTTAATGATATTATTAATTTAAACGAGGAATATACACCAGATTGTACAGTGTTAGTAGCAACGATTAGAGCATTAAAATTACATGGTGGTGCTGTTGAAACAACATTAGCAACAGCTGACCTTGTTACTTTAAAAAAAGGATTGACGCATTTGCAACATCATATTAAAATTATTCAAAATTATCACTTAAATTTTGTTGTTTGTTTAAATCAATTTGCAACTGATACTCTTGAAGAAATTGCTATGGTAACTGAATGATTAAAAGAACAGAAAATTCCGTTTGGAATTAATAATACTTATCATTTAGGAATTAAAGATGATCCAACTTTAGTTAAAACTATTATTAAAGAAATTGAAAAACCACAACAATATCAATTATTATTTAATCCAACAACAACATCGCTTACTGAAAAAATTAAAATAATTTGTACAAAAATTTATCAAACAACAAAAATTGTTTTTAGTCCATTGGCTCAAACAAAAATTAATTTTTATCAACAAAATCCAAAATATAAGCATTGACCAGTTTGCATGGCTAAAAATCATCAAACAATTTTTGGCAATAAAAATCCTTATGATGACCAAATTATTATTCGTGACTTAAAAATTAATTCAGGAGCGGAATATTTTATTGCTTATTTAGCAGATATTATTACGATGCCTGGTTTAAATAAAATTCCTAATGCTGCTAGTATTGAAGTGGCTAATGATGAGATTATAAATATTAAGTAATTTTTGTTATAATGTTTTTAAGTAGAAAATAGGGGAGAACTTAATGCAGAAAAAAGCAAAGTTTTTAGAATTAAATAGTATTGTTAGTAAACAACTTAATTTAGCAACTAATATTCGAAAAAAAATGCAGGAAATTTTTAAAATTTATAAAAATAGTTTTCAAAAATTAGGTTATCAAACAACTGCACTTGGTGAATATGGTTTTAAAACATTAACAAAATATGATAAGTTAGAACTAGAATTAGCAGTTATTAAATATCATCCTAAAAATAAAACAGGCTTACGTGAACAAATGTTCCAAGTAGTTTTAAATGAAATGCGAAAAAATATTAGCAAAGGAACAATTATTAAAGATAGTCAAAATGATGGTTATTTAGAATATCAAGTGAACGATGAAATTAATTTTATTGTGCGAATTATTCCTTTTTGTTACAAAAAAAATTCGGAAGGAGAATTAACATATATTTTTTGGCGCAATGGAATTGAAAAAAATGATAATGTTATTCAAGTTGTCCAAGGTTTTAATAAAGCTAATAAGATTTCTAATAACTTATTACGAACATTAATAAAATTAATTAAGTATGTTCTTAAAACTGATTTTCCATATTATTATATTCTATATACTTTAACCTTGCGATGATTTTATGAATATTTTACAAAAAGATATGATAATTATTTGCAAAAAATTGATGCAGGCAAACGAATTGAAAAACAAGATTTAATGAAGTACCGTAATATTAATTTTCAAAAAAATTGATTTTTAAATAATATTGATGGTGAAGAGTTAATTTTTTATATTTTAGAACGTTTTTGAAAAACAGAAACATATTATTTTCGTGAATTTGAATTTATTGAAGAAGAAATTTTTGAATCAATCTCACGATACAGTTGATATACCAATAATTGTTTTTTAACACCATATGATTATTATGTTGATTTTAAAATTTATAATATTAAAGAATTTAATGATTTAAATTATGTTCAATCAGAGTTTAAAAATACTAACTTTTCGCGAATTCAGTATAATTATTGTCGTAACCATGATTTAGGAATTTATGTTACACCAGTTAAAATTTTAGGAGTAGTTGGATTTATTGACTATGCAATTAATTTTAAACAAAAAGCAACAAGTTTATTTAAAAAACTAGATCCGGCAAAGCGGAAAGATGCAATAAGTGTTAATCAACGAGAAATTATGGAAGAACTAAATTTAATTGCGCATAAATGATTAACAACTTATCGTAAAAAGTTAACATATATTAAAGTTTATTTTGATAAAAAATATCCAATTATTTCATCATCAAATTATTATATGCGGTTGCAAGCTATTATGGCTTCTGTTGATAACTTAAAAAATTATGATTATATTATTGGCAATGATAATTAAAAGATAAAAACTATGTATTAGAATGTTTCCTAGTTAAGTTTTTAATTAAAAATGATAAATATACTGTATAATATTACTATGAGAAAGGTACTTGATAAAAACTATTTATTATGTGGGGTGAAAAAGTGTCAACTTTAGTAGGGAACAATTCTAGCCAATTTTATGATAATGTTATTCGTGAATTATCAATGATTGTGAATAATGAAAAAATTATATCACATAATAATCCTGTCTTAGCATTAGAAATAAAATTGTATTATGTTATGAAAAGTTCAAAGTATAATTCAACACAAAAAGATGAAATTTTGAAACGAATGATTACTGAATGAACAAAAGCCTTAGAATATAAGGCAACGGAGTTAATTAAAGAATATGCACAGGTTTATCGAAAAATTTATCAAAAACCATTAGATTTACAATATGCCTATATCTCAATCTTAAAAAAGGTAAAATATTTTGCCCAAGAACGTTATGGTGAACGATTAAATATTATTCGTAGCTTTTATTGCCGTTATTTAGAGCAACAACATTGACAAGAATTAGTGGAAGGAATTATTGCCGAATCGCAACGAAGAATGCAAGCTGTTTTTTTACAAAGAAAACAACAGGGTAATAATTAAAAATCGATATATTAACATAAATATATCGATTTTTAATTATATAATTATAAAGATGAGTGAGGTGTTAAGATGGCAAAAATTATTTTAGTTATTACAGGAAGCATTGCTGCATATAAGGGACTTCATTTATATGAAGCATTGAAAAAAGAATATGATGTTGAATTACTGTTAACACAAGATGCTTTAAAATTTTTAAAGGATCAACCAGCAACAGCAAAAACTGAAATTTTTATGAAACAATATTATGATAAAAAAGACTTATCAGAACATATTACAATTGCTGAGCAAGCTGATTTATTTGTTGTTTATCCAGCAACACAAAACTTTATTGCTCAAATTGCTCATGGTTTTACAAATATTTTAGCAAGTTTAGTATATAGTGTTACTCAAAGTTATAAAATGATTTTTCCTGCAATGAATAGTAAGATGTATTTATCACCAGCTAATTTACGTAATTTAGCACAATTAATAGCGGATGGGAATCAAGTTTATGAGCCTCGTTCGGGAATGCTTGCTTGCAATATGGTTGGTATTGGCCGTGCTTGAGAATGAGAAGATGTTTTAATGGAAATAAAGCAATTTTTAGATTGAAAAAACTTGTGAAAAGATAAAAAAGTTATGCTTAATTTTGGTCGAACAAAAACATATTTAGATGATATTCGTTATGTCACAAATAATTCTAGTGGCAAAATGGGAGATGCATTGCATACTGTATTAAGATGAACAAACTGCTCATTAACAACAATTGTTGGTGATTGTGATTTTCCAATTTATTATGAGCATGTTAAAGCAACTACAAACGAAGAAATGTTAGCAGCAATGTTAAAAGCATATAAAGAACAAGATATTATTATTGCATGTGCTGCTTTAAATGATTATCAAGTTGCGGTTCCTATGAAAGGAAAAATTAGTAAACGAAAAAATCCACAACTTGCTGTATCATTACTTGCTAATATTGATGTTTTATCTGAATTAGGTAAGTTAAAACAGCAACAAATTTTAGTTGGTTTTAGTGCCCAAAATGATTTTGATTTAGATTATGCGCAACAAAAATTAATTGAAAAAAATTTAGATTTAATTATTATTAATCAAATTAATGCTATGGGTGCTGACCAAAATGAAATCATTTTATTAACAAAAAAAGGACATCAACAAATTCCTAGTCAAAACAAAATTATTATTGCAAAAGAAATTTTAGCAGCAATTAGTGAATTAATAAAGGAGAAAACACAATAATGAAATTATTAGTTGATATTGGTAATACAGCAATTAAATTTGCAATTTTTAATCCTCAAAAAAAGATTATTGTTTTTTTAACAATGGCTAGTCGCGAATTAGTTGCTGAAAAAAATTTTCGACAAAAAATAATAACTGGTTTAAGTACAATAAAATTAGTTCTAACAGATCTTACATTATTAGTTTTATCTTCAGTTCGACCAATGTGAGATGATTTATTTTATCAGTTGGCTGTCGATTTAAAAATTCCTTTTTATCAAGTTAAAAAAAATTTGGCCACTGATCGAATAAAAACAGAGATTCCTAATCCTCGTAATCTTGGTGCTGATTTAATTGTTGGTTCATATGCAACATTAGCTTTATTCCCTAAACAAGATGTTATTTTAGTTAATATGGGGACGGCAACAACAATTTCATTATTAAAACAAGACACCCTCTTAGGAACAATTATTATGCCAGGTTTAGAAACAGCAGCAGAAGCCTTATTTGAACGAGCACAATTATTACAAAAATTTGATTTTTCTTATGACAATGCTATTTTAGGAAAAAATACTAAGCAAGCAATCAATATTGGATTAGTTAATGGTCATTTATTAGCAATTATTGCTTTTGTTAATCAACTCGCAACTGAAGTAATAAACCCACAAGTAATTTTAACGGGAGGTAATGCTACTTACATTAAAAAATTAGTTAATTACCATTATGATAAAGATTTACTTTTTAAAGGGTTAGTTACCATTTTACAAGATAATAAATTAATATAAAAAATAGGACTTCAGTCATATTTTTTAATTTTTTGAGATATTTTATTAATTTTAAAGGCCATTTAGGTATTTAATGCATTTATTTTGTTCGTTGCTTTATTTTATTAAAAATAAAGATTACATAACATGTCCAATTTTCTTATTTTGATTTACTTATTTGTCTACTTAAGACATTTTTGAAATTGCAAAATTTTAAAAGTATTTTTGCCCTTATCTTGTGATAATTTCGTAATAGTTATCTAGCAAAAATTTCGCAATTATTTATATTATTAATTTGGTGATAACTATGGAAAGAAAATTAACAATGACAGAAAAACATAAATATAAAACTATTGGAAAAGTTATTAAATAATGAAATAACAAAAAAACGTGCTGCTAAAATTTTAGATTTGTCTATTCGTAGAATTGAACAATTAATGAAAATTTATGATACACAAAATATGACTTCCTTTGCCCATCATTCACGTGGTAGAACAGCATATAACAAAACAAAACCAGAAATTTGTGAAAATATTCTTAATCTTTACAAAACTAAATATATTGATTTTAATTTTATACATTTTAAAGAAAAATTACTTGAAAATGAAAAAATAAAAACTTCTTATTCAGTTTTGTACAACTTAATGTCTCTAAATCAAATAAAATCTCCTAGAAAACAGAAATTAAGAAAAAAAGATAAATCACATCCTTTAAGAGAACGCCGCAAATATTTTGGGGAATTATTACAAGCTGATGCTAGTGAACATTTATGACTAGGAATAAATCATCCTAAAATATTTTTACATGGTGTTATTGATGATGCAACAAATACAGTTGTTGGATTATATTTTGATTATCAAGAAACCTTAAATGGTTATTATAATGTTTTATATCAAATTTTAAAAAACTATGGTATTCCTATGACATTTTATACAGATAAGCGAACATTTTTTACTTATCAAAAAAATAATAGTAAAAACGAAGAAAAAGACACCTTTACTCAATTCAGCATATGCTGTAATGAATTAAGTGTCGAAATCATAACTACTTCAATTCCTCAAGCAAAAGGTTGAATTGAACGGTTATGAGGCACTTCACAAGATCGTCTAAAAAATGAATTAGGTCTTGCAAAAGTAACTACTCTTGAAGAAGCAAATAAGTTCTTAAAAGAATTTCTGCCTAAATTCAATAAACACTTTGCTCTTCCCATTGATTATAACAATTCTTTTTTCGTTGATGCACCAGAAAGTGACAAAATTAATTTACTTTTATCAATAACTTCAACAAGAAGAACAGATAATGGATCATCAATTAGTTATGCAAATAAAAAGTACTTAGCTTATGATAATAAAAAACTAAAAGTTTTTAATTCAAAAACAAATGTTACAATAATTAATGCATTTGATAAAACATTGTATCTTAAGTATGAAAACAAAATTTATAATCTATTAGAATATATTCCAACAGTTAAAAATACAGAAAAAACATTACCAAAATCTAAAGCTCATAAACCCAAATCAAATCATCCATGAACTGAAAGATATACTATGAAACAATTATCAATTAAATAAATTTACGAAATTTTAGCTAGATATTGACAGATTTTAAAATTATTTTTTTGTTTTAAGAAATGTAAATTGTAATATGAAGTGCAACAAATCAACTCCTTTCTGAGTTGATTTGTTAATGGCAAGAAAACATTATTTTATTTTATGGTTTCATAAATTAATAGATTTATTACACTTGTATTTATAATTTACAAAATAAAAAAAATTAATTGAAGAAAAATGAACAGCCTATAAGAAACTTCAATTAATTTTTAAAAACGTATGAAAAACAAACTTTAAGACTATTTTAGATTTAAATATTGCCACAAAATACAAATTTTAGCACAAAAGGAAAGGCTAGAATAATTTAAGAAAGATATAAATGTAACAATACTTATTTTTCATACACAAATATTGTAAACTATATTTTCTTAATAATCAATTAATTTTGTAAAAAATACGGCAAAAATAGAGGTACTTTTTTAATCAATGTTAATATAGTAAAAAATGATATAATATTTCAGAAAGTCGGGGTGGTTATTATGCATGATGGTATTTTTTTAATCAATAAACCAACAGGAAAAACAAGTAATCAAGTTATTCAAGAAATTAAACAAAAATTAGAGATTAATAAAATTGGTCACGCAGGAACATTAGACCCATTAGCAACAGGATTGTTAGTTGTTTTAATAAATAATGCTACTAAAATGAGTGAATATTTGTTAACAGCAGATAAAGCCTATGATGTTGAAATGCGCTTATTTATTGAAACAGATACTGGTGATATTACTGGGAATGTTCTTAATAAAACGGCTCCATTTAAGATTCAGAAGAAGGTATTAAAAAAAATTTTTAATGAATTTAATGGATTTATGTATGAACAATATCCGCCCAAATATTCTGCTATTAAAGTTAATGGTAAAAAACTTTACGAATATGCTCGCCAAGATAAAGAAGTAAAAATTAAACCAAGAACTGTTACAATTAAGGCGATTAAATTAAAAAAATACGATGCTCATAATCATACAATTAAATTTAGCGTGTTATGTACTAAGGGCACATATATTAGAAGTTTAGTGACTGATATTGCGGCAAAATTAAATACTATTGCTACTGTTACAGCTTTATGCCGCACGCAATCAGGGAATTTTTTGTTATCTAAAGCAATTAGCCCTGAAACAGTAAATTTTAATGAGTTAATATCGATGTATGATGCTTTATTTACTAATAACCAACAATTATTACTTTATCATCATGATGAAGAAATTCGACAAGGAAAACCCATTGTTATTATTAAACATACTGACCCAATTATTTTTATTATTGATAAAAATAAAAATGTTTTAGCAATTTATAAACATATTGGAAAACACGTATATGCTTGTCAACGTGGATTATGATCACATATTGAGCCTAAAAAACAAGATGATAGAGAGAAGGGCGATCATTATTAATGAAAACTTTAGTATGAAATAAGCCAAGTTATAAGGAAGCAAAAGTTGCTTGTTTAGGTTTATTTGATGGGTTTCATCAAGGTCATTTAAAATTAATTACACGTTTAATGGAAATTAAAAAACAGCATAACCTTGCAACATTATTTTTTACTATGTCGCAAAGTGTTAGTGATTTTTTACAACAAGTAAATACAAAACTAGTAGATAATCATTCAAAACAACAAATTGTTGAAAAATTAGGATTTGATTATTATTTAGAAGTGCCTATTACTACTGCATTTATAAATTTATCGCCAAAACAATTTTTAACAATTTTAAAAAAACAATTTAATGTTACAAAAATTGTCATTGGATCTGATTTTCGGTTTGGAAAAAATCGTGAAGGAGATTTTAATGATATTATTGCTTTTTTTGGTCAAGAAAATGTTTATTTAATTACTCGCCAAGATAATTTGTTTTCCTCAACAACAATTCGCAATTTTTTATTACAATATGATTTATCATCCGCTAATAAATTATTATATGAAGATTATAATCTACGTGGTGAAGTAAAACCAGGAAAACAATTAGGATGAACAATTAATTTTCCAACGGCAAATATTTATTTGCCACAAAAAGTAATTTTGCCCCATGGTGTCTATATAACAGAAACATTAGCACAAGGAAAATTTTATCCCTCAATGACATCTTATCGGTTATTTGAAGGGAAAGAAGTTGTTGAAATATATTTACTAAATGTTAATTTAGATTTATATGGGCAGGAAATCATTGTTTATTTTAAAAAATACCTTCGAGAAAATATTAAAATTAATAATTTAACAGAATTGGTCACTCTTTTAAATCAAGATTTCGTTAATACCCTTGCTTTTTTTGCTAAAAAAGCATAATATTAATAAGGTTGTTATTTCGTTGATTTAAGATAACCCTTTCTTAAATTCTTTGTTTTAACATAATAAGCCACTAAATGAAGGGAGAAGATAGTAATGGTTTCAAAAGAAAAAAAAGCAGAATTAGTTACAAAGTTTGGTCAAAATGCCAAAAATACTGGTTCAACAAAAGTTCAAATTGCAATTTTAACAGAAAATATTAATAATTTGACAGAACACTTGAAAATACATCGAAAAGATATTGTTTCAAGAAGAAGTTTATTGCAAAAAGTAGCGCAAAGAAAACACTTGCTTGCATATTTAATTAAGACTAATTTTAATGAATATAAAGCAATCATTGAAACATTGGGAATTAGAAAATAAGGTTTAAATTTTTTAACCTTTTTTTGTAAAGTTTAATATGACGTGGAATAAAATAAATCAACTTATTTTTGATAGTTAATTCTAAAAATAATTATAACAATTACTATTTTATGTTATTATTGAGTTAATAAATTTGTTACTGTGCATTTAATTTACATTTTGCATTTAATTTACATTTTGCATTTAATTTACATTTTAAAAAATATTATTTTATTTAATATTAAAATTAAGGAAATGAAAGGAATGATATATAATGGAAAAAGAATTTGCTGTAGTAACAGGAGCATCATCAGGGATTGGATATGGTTATTGTCAGTGATTATTAAAGCAAGGTTATCATATTATTGGAGTATCTCGCCATACAGAATGAGCAAAAGAATTACAACAACAATTTCCTGAACAAACAATTATTGTTTTATCATATGATTTGTCTATTTCTGAAAATTGTTATGCTTTCTTTGAAGAAATAAAACAGTATCATATTGTTTTATTTATTAATAATGCTGGTTTTGGGAAAAAAGGTCTTTTTGAAACAATTCCTCTAGCAGATGAATTAAAAATTATTAATTTAAATATTCAAGCGGTCCATTTCTTAAAACGATTATTTCGTATTATTCCACAAAAATATTCATTAAATTATAAATATTTAATTCAAACTAAAGATTAAAATTTCTTATATATGTGTTAATTCACACCATAAATTAGAAATTCTTTCGAACTAAAAAAGAAATACTTTAAAATAATTATTATCCTTTTTTAATAACATAAAAGATATTTCGAATATGTAGGATATTCAAAGTATATATAAAATATTTGAAATATATCTATTTTAAAAAAAGGAAAGGTTTAAAAAACTATGAAAAAACTATTAGCAATGTTAGGGGTTGCAAATTTTAGTGTTGTTAGTGTTAGTTCTGTTATTAGTTGTAAAAATGCTTGAAACAATAATCAACTTTCCATTGAATATTGAACCAGATAGTGTGAAAGTTATTTTAAATTTTATTGATGTTGAAAAATTAGGTAAACTGGCATATATTAATCCAGAAGGTTTAAAAGCAGTTCGTTTAAACTTTAAATTTGATGTTAGCATTAAATTTAAAAAATTAGAAACAGTTGTACCATTTTTAATTCAATATACTATTACTAATGATATTGATAAAATGCAAAAAATTTTAAAAGCAGTAGTAGAACAAATATCAAATTCAATTATTAAATTTTTTAATGAAAAGTTGATAAACATGAAAATTTCAAAAGTATTTATGATAATTTTGATTTAAATTATGGGTATGATCATAGTATGTTAGATGCCATTGTTCAAAAAGCGATTAGAAAAAGGTTTAAAAGATGACAAGACATTGGGAGAGCTTGGTGAAAATATCACTTATGCTAGTGAAAAAAATCTTAATTTTATTAAATTCAATCCAGATACAAACGGTGTGACGCCAGTTTTACCATATGATAAAAAATATGTGCTTAAGTTAATACTGGTTATGCGCCAGACAAGTTAACACCCGAAAATTTCTTAGAATTTTATGGTGAAAAATTAAATATTTTAACTGCTTCTACGGGTGAAAAATTACAATTAGGACAGTTTAAAGTTAATTTATCAAAAATTTTAGTAGCGGGAATGCCTTTATCAGGTATTGCATTAAATGACAATAAACCAATTTATATTAATGTCGGAATAACACGAGCAGGGATGATTAAAAAGATTGAAAACTTTGGACGAATTATTGCTGCATTTTATAAATATTTTCAAATTATGTGAGATATTCGTGTTCATACCGGAGGTGTTATTTTCTTACCAATTAAAAAATTAGAAAAATTAAATAACCAATTTGCAAAAAATTCTGCTTTATCGCTTCAAACAATTTGAATCAATTATTTAAGAGAATTTAAGGAACAACCTGAAATCAAAATTTTACCTGATATTGGGAAGTTCTGAGTGACAGCACATAACAAATTTAATGTTGACATTGGTAAAGACCGTGCATTTACTTGACATTATGGGTGATATGATGAACTTAAATTCCGTTTTGGTGTTAACCAAACAACAAACAATATTTATTATACACCTTGGCCAATTGATAAATATCGAATTTCGTTTAAACCAGAAGACTATGTTTACCCACCATCATAAGATATTAATTATGATAAGTTAAGAACAATAAAGTTTACTTTATTGTTTTTTTATTTGTAATAAATATGAATTATTGCAATTGTAGTTTTTATTACATTATGTTTTTTTTAAAAATGTTCTTGTTTTTTTTCTTAAAAAAAGTTATAAATAGACTAAGCAGTTGTATTGTTATAAAAATTTATTTTACCAAAATTTTATCAAAAAGATGGGTATATCAATTATCAAAATAATATTATAAATTTTGTTTATTAAATAATATAGTTAAAAGAATCAGGTAATTAACTAAAAGTTTAACGATAGTTAGAAGTTTATTATTTGGTATTTTCAAATTTTCTTATTCTGAATATAACATATAATTTTACTTTCTGATTTAAAAAAATATTATTTTTAAATATTTAAAAAAGAAGATAAAACTATGAAAAAAATATTTTTTAAATCTATTAATTATTACTAGTTAGTAATATCTTTTATATTATCTATTTTTCCAAAACTATGAAAAAGAATTTTTAAGTAAACAAAATAATATAATAATTAGTTAGCACTAATAAAATGTTAATTAAGAACATATGATATTTTAAAAATTATTAAAAGTTAATTTAAATGTTAGAACAAATAGTTTTAACATGAATTAAAAGAAAGTCATTTAAGTTTTTAACATTTGTGTAATTAGATTATCTCTTAATCATTTTTGTTGCTAATTCAGTAGGTAAGTAAATTTTTAGCAATTGCGGTATTAAAACCATCTTAGTTTTATTACTAAGTTATTACAAAATAAAATTATAAATTAGTAATGAAATAAAATTAAATTTACTAACAAAAAAGTATCACTTCCTTTGTTATTGGGCTTAAATAATATTTCAAACTTTTAAAAATAATTTTTTAAGAAAGGATATAAAGCAAATGAAAGTCACAACAATTATTTTAGGAACGTTAGGAACTATTGGCAGTGTAATACCTGCAATTAATACATTTAGTACAAATATAAATCCAACTACGGTTGATAATATGAAAAATGAACTTGATAATATGGATAGTTCACTGATTAATTCAAGCAAGTTGTTAGAAGAACTTAAAGAATCATCAAGCGGTTTAATGGATGATTTCCAAGAAATTTTTAATGCAATAATGGGTGAAGATGATAGCGAAGATACTATTGTAGAAACAGTTGAGGGTGGCATTACAGAAAAACAGTTGAAAGTGGTCTTCTAACTAGTTCATTAGGGACAGCAGCTACAACGATAGGAGTAACGGTAGCCATTGCTTTGGCAATATATGGTGGATATTATACTTATACACATTGAGATGATGTTAAAACTTTTTCAAATAAAGCTGTTAATGATGTTAAACATTATATTTCAACAACAACAGATTATTTAAAAAACTGACTATTTTTTTAATATAACAATTTTTAGTACAAGATAATTTTATATAAGAAAGGATAAATCAATATGAAAAAAATAATAGTTATTTTTGGGGCATTAGGACTTAGTAGCAGTAGTTTAAGCGGAACATTAATGAAAACTCCTGATTTAAATTATTCAAATCGAACTGTAGAACAAGAATTTATTATGAGAGATATTATTGGCGATATATCAAATAAGGAATTAGCACCATCAAATGTTTACTCGTTATTAAATTCAAAAGCTCAACCAACGTTAACATTAACTAATAAACCAGTTAAGGTTAAATCTAATTCTGGTTTTAAAATATTTAAAAAAATTAAGAATTTCACTAAAAAAGCATATAAAGAAGTTAAAAAAGATGCTAAAGATTTCGGTAGAAAAATTGGTAGAAAAATTGTTGTAAACAAAAATGTTGCAATAGAAAAAAGTCTTGGTAAAAAAATTATCCCTCCTAAAGATATTGAAACAGGCCTAAGTAAAGTTGAAAAAATATCAGAAACTGGTATTAAAGATATAGCAAAATCAAACAATGGGATTAAAAACTTTTTTACAAGAAAAACTAATAAAGTAAAAAAAGTGATTAAGCGTGGATTCCAGAGTATAAAAAATATTGGTAATACTGCTGAAACATTTTTGAAAGAAGAAGGTAAACATTTAAGAACAATTATGAAAGGCCAAGGTAAAAATATTGAGAAAATAGGTAAAAATACTTTTCAAGGGATGAAAACTGCAGGAAAAGCTGTTAAAGCCCTTGTCAAAGAAGAAAGTAAAAATCTTAAGATAGGAATTAAAAAAGGAGCAGTTTTAGCTTATAAAGGGTTAAAAAAAACACCACGAATATTAGGAAAAGTGATAGGTGAATTTACTAATGGTTTAGTATGTGCTTTATTTGGAATTGTACCAGGATCGGCATGAATAGTACTAGGAACAGCAGCCGTTGGAGCAATTGGCTATTATGCTTATAATCATTCTGATGAAGTGAAAAATTTTGCTAATTCAGTTGCTAATACAACAAAAGGTGTAGCATCATCAACAACTCATTTTTTAACAAATTGGTGACCATTTTAAGAGTTTTATCAAAAAATAAATAAAAAAAGCAATTTTTGAACATCTATAATAAAGTAAACTCTTAAAAAGAGTGTAATATTTTATTAGGAGATGTTCTTTTATTATGGGAAAATGATACACAAAAGAAGAAAAAATAAAAATTATTAAATATTATCATAAAAATGGGTATATGAATACAATAAAAAAATTTACTATTGCAAAGGAAACTTTAAGCAGATGAATTAAAATCACAAATGAAGATAATTTAATTCCTGGAAAGGGTCCTCAGTCAAAGGGGATTCGCAGACTAGGGCGACCTAAAACTATTGATTTTAATAGTATGAGTAAAGAGGAACTAATTAAATATATAGAAATGATACAAGATATAAAAAAGTATTTAACCAAATCGAAGAAAATGAAATTTTGAGCGTTTTGGTCCTTGAAGAAAAAATACACGATTAAATATTTAACTCATATTTTAAATATTTCTAAATAAGGATATTATAAGTGATTTAACAACGGTATGCAAAAATTTAATAAGTGAGATTCAAAATTAGCTAAATTAATTAAAATATCATTTTTGAAATTTAATAAAATTTATGGTTATAAAATGTTAACTTTAATAATTAATAAAATCTATAATTTATCTTTAAAATGCATTATACCACAGACACTTTAAAGATTACAAGAAAATAACAAAAATAATAAAAATATTTATTTATAATAAAAAATATCATAAAATAAATAAAAAATATAAAATTAAACAAACTAAAAATTAGTTTAAATACAAAAATTTAATAATTATCATGCCAATTATTTAATTAAACTATTCAAAAAATTAAATAGTGTCTGAAAATTTAAAGACTTATGTACTCTTTCAAAATTATAAAAATAATAATAATTATTTAATTTATTCTGTAAACTAACTACATTTAATATTTTTTCTTCAAATACAAATAATTTAGTATAATTTTGATTAAATCTTTCAATCTTACCATTTGACTGTGGAGAACGAACCGGTGTTGTCTGATGAAAAATATTTTTATCTTTTAAAAATTGAGTAAAATTAGTTTCTTTAATAGTATTTTTTTTGATTATTCCGATAATTATTAATAAATTCAGAACCGTTATCAGTTCTAATTCGTGTTATTTTAACACCAAATATATTTTAAAATCACTAATTGCTTTTTTAATAGCAGCAATAGCATTATTAATACTTAATTTATCATAAACATATCCTAATGCTAATTTTGTTTTTTCATCAATAAAATCATAAACATAATACTTTTTATCAACTGGAAATTTACTTGGTACAAAATATTTAGCATCCATCTGTAATAAACCTATTTCTTTAACTTCATATCTTGGGTGTTGTTTTTTAATTTCTTTAATTTTATTTTTTATTTTTAATCATCTTTCATCTTTTTTAAGTCAACGAAAAAATGTTTTCAAATTTTTTGGTGCTTTATTTTTTAATTCTTCTCCGTGAATTCCTTTTTTTAAATTATAAAACAAAGATAAAACACCACCAGCACGCTTATTACAATATTCAAAATATAAATCACAAATATTTTGACGAACATCATTACTATATTGATAATTAATATTATTAGGAATTGTGGTAGTATATATTATTTTGAGGTTTTTAATAAAATTAAGTAATTAGAAACAAATTATATCTCGCTTATGAATAAATGATAACAAAATTTATAAAAAATTCAACTTTTTTAAAAATTATGAATTTTGACACACTAAAAAGTACTTTTTAAAGTTATTACTAATTTTAAAAAGTTTTTTATTTATAAAGATAAAAATTGATTTTGAGATTGATTTAATTTAAAAATATTAAATTCAATTTTTTCTTTATTTTTATTAATTTTAACTTCATTAATTCTGCTATTAAGTCTTAACATTGAAGCAATTAACATATTATTAAATGTTTCTTTACAATATATTTTTGCAGCACGCCCCTTAACAGCCTTAATATAATGTGAAACACCACCTTCAACATGACAACCAATATTATATTCTAATTCTTGATTTTCAATACCATCTTTATTATTTTTAATTAATTCAATAGTTTCTAATAAAAATTTCTTTTTGCTGTCAATAACATAACGATAATAATAAAGTTTATTAAAAAATAAATTTGTAAACAGTGTATAGTGTAAAAATAAACAACAAAATTATTTATTCAATTCACATAAAAGCTAGTGTGCCATAGCTAAAATATATGATCAGTTATATTAAATATTAAAATCCTTTAACCATAACACGGAAAAAGTTTAAGATTTTAATAATACAAAATATAGCAAATGGAATTAATATAATTCACGCTTCACCTAAAAAACCATTATCTCAGGTAAAATATTTGTTATACCTTCTTTAACTTTTCATAATGCACTAGATAAACCCGTTCAAATACCAGTCATATCCTCAGTCATAGTTTTAGGTGTAGGTGCTGTTAAAAAATTAAACGCTGTTGTTAAATACATACCTAGCATTATTTATTACTCTCCTTTCTTTCAATTTCTTTTTTTTCTTTTTTCTTTCCTCGAATTTGTTTAATTTTTTGATAAATTGATAAAACAATTCAAGCAAAAATCCCTAATATAATAACAACACTAAATATTGTCGTTAATCAAGTTGACATATTACATCTCCTCTCTAAAAACTAAAAAATTGAAATTTGCAAACTCGCTCCGCTCGTTGTCGCTTCGCTCCATTAAAAACACTATTGAATAAATTATCCGCTAATAAATTACGCGGAATAATTTATTCTTTTACTTTTTAATTTCAATATCTTTTGCAATCTTATTAACAGTATTAATAACATTATCTTTACCATACTTTTTCATTAGCGACTGCAAAATAAAATATTGCTTTGTTTGCATAATTTCAACTCCTTAATTAAAAATATTAAAAAAATTTACTTTCCAAAACTGTAAAAACCAAAAATACAAAATGTGCGTGGTTTCTACAATCATGATTTGGTACAATGAAAAGTGAATTTTTAAATCAAATTTCAAGAAAAAAGAGAACTACAAAATGAATTATAAGTATTTTACCTAAGTATATTTATTTTTATAATAATTTTAGACCACAATCAAAATTAAAAGGTCTAAGTCCTGTTGAATACAGGAACCTAAACCTTTAGTCATTTTCATTAGTCTACTTTTCTTGACTAATTCATTTTATTGCTTTTTTTATTTATTTTTAATAGAATTCATTCTAATTTCTAAGAAAAATCCTTTATTTTCTTATTTTTTTAAGGTATACTTAGTAAGTTGTTAAACTTTAATTTATTCTGTTATCTAAAATAATATTAATATGTAAATTCAACAGCTGTAATGTTAAAAAAACAACTAAACTATTTATACTAAATTTTAAAGGAGACTAAATGAATTTTAATACATTAAATTTATACCCAGCATTACAGCGAATGATTGCTAAAATGGGTTATACTAACCTAACTGAAATCCAAGAAAAAGCTATCCCAGTTGCTCTTAATAGTCAAGATATTATTGGTAAAAGTCATACGGGTACTGGTAAAACCGTAGCTTTTATTGTGCCAATTTTGCAAAACTTAAATACACACTTAAAACAACCACAAGCGATTATTTTATGTCCAACCCATGAATTAGCAAGTCAAATAATTGAACAGGTTCGAAAATTTGCAACTTATTTAGAAGGAGTAAATGCAACCTTAATTTGTGGTGGTTCACATATTCAACGTCAAATTTATGCTTTACGAAAAAGCAATATTATTGTGGGAACTCCGGGGCGAATTGCTGATCATATTAATCGTAAAACATTGCGATTAGATAAAATTAAAACAATTGTTTTAGATGAAGCTGATGAAATGTTAAAAATGGGATTTAAAACTGACCTTGATAAAGTATTTCAAAATGCTCCTAATAAATATCAAACATTATTATTTTCCGCAACAATGCCAAAACAAGTATTAGAAATTGCTAATAACTATCAAACTAATCCCGTTGAAATTGTTGTTACAAAAAATGTTATTGAACAAAATAATATTAGCCAGCATTATGTTAACGCAATATCTTATCATAAGGAAGATGTTTTAATAGCATTATATAAACATTTGCAACCAAAACGAAGCATTATATTTTCAAATACAAAAGTTTTTACTAATAAAATTGCTGAAATGTTAACAAATAATGGTATTCCTTGTTGCATCATTAATGGTGATAAAAGTCGTTATGAACGAGGACAGGCAATGCGTTTATTTCGTGATGGTAAAGTACGAGTTATGGTTGCCACTGATGTTGCAGCACGAGGAATTGATATTGATAATATTGATTATGTTATTAATTATGATATTCCAACAGAACGAGAAAGTTATATTCATCGAATTGGTAGAACAGCACGTGCTGGTGCTACTGGTGTAGCGATATCAATTGTTTCAAATCGTAATGATTTAAGAGAAATTCAGCATTTAGGTGCATATCAAAAGAAAAAGATTGAGTTATTAGATATTACAACATATGATTTAAAACAAAAACCTCAAGAAAGAAAAAATTTTAGCACTAATCATAAAAAATCAGCTTTTAACAAAAAAAACAATAGTTTTAAATATGAGGATTCATATTTAGATAATAAAAAGAACCAAAATGCAAAAAAGAAATTTAATACTCAAGGTAATAAAAAATGAAAGCAAAAAAAGCAAAAATTTGATAAATCTAATTTTACTTTTAATAGAATTTAAACTTGCTTAATTTTTGCAAAAAGTAAAAATAATAAAACAACTTCTCTATAAGTTGTTTTTTATTATTGTTTTATATAAAACAATAACTTAAATTATTCACTAATATGATAAATTTAAATTCTATTGCTAATTTAAAATAAATGTTATAGAATAAAAGCTGTATATAATTTTAAAAAATAAATATTATGTTTTAAAATAAATTGCCTTAATTGAATAAGAAAGAAAAACAAAATGGAAATTACTGCAGAAATTAAAAGAGCATTAAAAAAACTTATAAATCAATTAAAAAAAGCATTAATAAATTTTTTAAAAAACTTGGGTTTAATAAAATTGAAACTAATAAAATATCAAATTTTAACAAGAAGGATAACGTTCTGGCTGCTTAAGAGATTGAAAATCACATAAAATAGTGTATAACTACTTCTGTTAGTTAAAAAATACTAATTTAAAAAGGGGATTACTTATGAAAAAACAATATCTTTCAAAATTATCAGAGCCAGAAATTCGTGCAATTTGAGATAATACTGCTCGTGGTGGTGGTCGTAATAATTTACTTTATCGTCGTGATATTGCAGGAGCTTTTATTAAAATGGGAGAATTAAATCAAGAAACAAAATTTGGATGAGTTATTGAACCATTAATACCACTAGAGAAAGGTGGTAAATTAGAAGTTAATAATTGCTTAGCAATACATTGAAAAAATGCAAAAGCTCGGCGAGGAACATTAAATGATTGAAAAGCAGTAATCCAAGGGGTTACCAAAACAGACAATAAAAAAGAGTTTCAAAAACCAATGAATATTAAAAGTGATAAAATTATTAAGACAGCAATGATGAAAGTTCACGAAGTTCATCCAATTTGAGAAAAAAGATAATTTAATCTTGTTTTTTTAATAAAAAAATGTAAACTGTAATATGAAGTGCAACAAATCAACTCCCTTCTGAGTTGATTTTTTAATGGAAAGAAAACATTATTTTATTTTGCGGTCCTTAGTAACCAAGTATGGAAAAGATAATGTTATTAATACTGTTAATAAGATAGTAATTAATAATGTAAAAGAAAATGAATAAATTATCTGCGTAATTTATTAGCGGTAATTTATTTAATATTGTTTATTTTGAGCGTAGCGAACACGCGAAGCGTGTCGCGCAAGCTAAATTTCTAGGAGGAATTAAATTATGCCAGTATGGTTAACATGAATATTTAGTATTGTTATTATTTTAGGAATTCTTGCTTGAATTGGTTTGTCGATTTATCAAAAAATCCGTCAAATTCAAGGAAAGAAAAAAGATAAAAAAGAAATTAAAAATAAGGAGGATAAAGAATAATGTTAGGTATGTATTTAACAACAGCTGTTAATTTTCTAGCTGCAGATACTTCTACTATTTCAGGTGGAATGGATTCTATTTGAAGTGGTTTAGGACAAGCAATGATGAAAGTTAAAGATGCTGTTTATGCTGTGTTACCACAATTAATGACATTTTTAGGTGATGCTTGAATTATTTTAATTCCATTTGGAATTTGAGTAATTATTAAAATATTAAACTTTTTCCGTGTTATGGTTAAAGGATTTTAATATTTAATATAACTGATCATATATTTTAGCTATGGCACACTAGCTTTTATGTGAATTGAATAAATAATTTTGTTGTTTATTTTTGCACTATACACTGTCTACAAATTTATTTTTAAATAAATTTAATTATTTTGGTTATTATTGATAATGTTAACAAGATGAAAAATCCTGTTGTGGAAATAAATATGACTATACCTCCAATAGTGGATACATTTATATTGTTTATTGTTCATAATATTGAGTCTATTATGAAAAATATTTTTTAGTAGGATTTAATAGAAATAAGAGTATTTCTATTAAAGGTCATAATAATAACAGCTTTGAACCAAAAATTTTTATAATATTTTTTATAAATACACCTACTTTCTTTTAAAAACTTGTAGGCAGTATATAGTGTAAAAATATCAACTTAACTATAAACATATAATTTTATATTTTAATAGCTATTAGTTAAAACTAATTAGTTATTTTCAGTGTGCCTTAATTTTTGATTTTATATATTTTAACATTGTTATTACCAATGTTTATTTAACAATATTAAGTTACATTTCTTATAACAATGTTTATTACAGTAAGGAGACAATAATTATACAAGAATTATTAGATGTAATTAAAATGAAAATTAAAACTATGCAAGCTACTTTAATTTAATTGAATGAATATGAAATTCATCATGAATCCGTTAATATTATTCGAAAAGAAATGAGTTTTTATCAACATATTGCAGAACAGTTAGAAAGTAAAATTACTAAATAATTTATGAAATTTATTAGTCCATTATCTTGACCTGGTGGAAAAGCTAAACATTTTGATAAAATTAAAGCATTATTACCGGGTAAAATTGATAAATTTATAGATTTATTTTGTGGCGGTGCTTCGCTAGGTTTAAATGTTTTAGATCAAGAATTATGTAATAAAGTAGTTTTTAATGATTTACATGCTGGTTTAATTGAATTTTGACAATATGGTATTCATTTAATTAATTTAGATTATTTGAAAGAATTTGCTTATCCCAACTCAAAAACTATTAATGAATTAAAAGAAAAAATGTTCAATAATTTTTGTTTAAATTTTGGTGAAGAATTTTTAATTAAGAATGCTTTAACATTTAATGGTAAGGAATGAGGAATTTGAACTGATAAAAGATTACAACAAAATTTTAATATCAATAAATTATTAAGAGTTGAAAATGTTAGAAACTTATTAGTTGATTCTAAAAATACTATTGAGTTTTATAATTTGGACTATAGTTGATTTGATTATTTGGTAGAATGGCAGTTTTGTTTAGTCATCCGTTAATGTTAACGATATCAAGTTTATATAAAATATTATTACAACAAAAAGAATTTTAGAATTATAAAATTTAAATGAAAATTGAAATAAAAAATAAGATTAATTTTAAGTTTGTAAATAATAATACAAATATTTTTGTTTTTGATAATTCTAATTATTTTAAACATATTAAAAAATTGCTATGAATTATTAATAAGTGGTAAAAACGAAAATGATTATTATAAGATAACTTATCAAGAAAAAGATATTTTTTATGATAAAACAAATTGAAAAATACTTTTTTTTCCAAATTTTATTGATTTTAAAAAAGATTTCTTTACATCAACAAAAGGAATATTTCGAAATTTGTTAAAAATTATTTTAGAAAAAGAATTTTTCAATAATGAAGTTTTACAAACAGTAGGGGGTCTATTAAATAACTTAGATTTACAAGAATTTCAAGTTTTAGATTTAATTAAATCTAAATTAAAAACAGAAGATATTAATATTGATTATTACTATCAAGATAATTTATTTAATTATTTATTAGAGCAAATTATTTTCAATATTTTTGATATTGAAAATGAAATAATTGAGATTGTTGATGAAATTAAAATAAAAAAAATATATCTAATATTTTTAGAATATTTTTCAAAAATGGATGATAAAAATATATTATGTATTTTTGAAGAACCTTTAATAGGATTAAATTATTGTGAGTCTAAGAAAATATTGTCAAAAATTAAGCAAATAAGTAATAAAATAATTTTAATTTCAATAATTTCTTATCTTGAAATTGAAGATATTAAGGATATTAAATACTTTTTTAATAACAAATTATTAATAGATTTTTCTGAAATTTATGATGATCTTTATAATTATTTAATCTATTGAGAAGGAAAAAACGAAGAAGATTTTTTATATAATTTAGCACTTTTTATAAAATATTATTTTGAAAATAATTGCCATAAATTTAGTTTCAATGATTTAACTATAGGTAAAAATATCATAAAAATAAATAAAATTCAAAGTAATATAAGCTTAACTGAATTAAATATTTTAGCAGGACTAATTATTTTTAATAGAAATTATGAAAAAATAAAAAAAAGACTTGATTTGAGGTTATCGTACCTTGTAAAATTACGTAGTAGCAAAACTTTGTTACTATTTTATTAAAAAATATAATTTTGATAATAAACTTATCATTTTTTACAATTAAAATTGTAAAAAACCCATATATTTTGAGTCTTTTAAAAAAAATTTTTTTATTTTTTGCTATAATAAAATAAGAGATTTTTAAAAGGAGAAAAAATATGGAAAATTCAACGAGAAAAGTAGTTTTAGTTGGATGTGGAATGGTTGGAAACAGCTTTTTATATTCAGCGATGAATAGAGGGATTGCACAACATTATGTGTTAATTGATGCCTTTCGACAAGCAGCAGAAGGGAACGCTATTGATTTATCAGATGCTGTTGCTGTTTTAGAAAATCGTTTTAGTACAATTAAAGCTGGTGATTATAGTGAATGTAAAGATGCTGATTTAATTGTTATTACAGCTGGGAGACCACAACGAGATGGTGAAACACGTTTAGATATGGTTGCTGATAATGCAAGAATTATGCAAGATATTGCTTTAAAAATTAAAGCGTCAGGTTTTAAAGGTGTTACTCTAATTGCTTCAAATCCGGTCGATGTTTTGGCATCAGTTTATCAAAAAGTAACTGGTTATGCAAAAAATAAAGTTATTTCTTCAGGAACAACTTTAGATTCAGCACGTTTAAGACGCTTAGTTGGTAATAAATTAAATATTGCTCCAGCTAGTGTTAATGCCTATGTTTTGGGTGAACATGGCGATTCATCAGTTTCTGCTTGATCAAAAGCTTCAATTATGCAAAAATCAATTGCTGATTTTGTTGCAGAAGGAAAATTAACAGAAAAAGATTTAGAAGATATGCACCAACAAATGATGAAAATGGCTTATACAATCATTGATTTAAAGAAAGCAACTTTTTATGGAATTGGGGTATGTTTATCATCAATTGCAAAAGCAATTTTAAATGATGAAAGATCAACGTTCTTAGTTGGTGCAAAATGTGAAGGCGAATATAATGTTAAGGGAACATACATTGGTGTGCCAGCCGTTATTGGGGCGAATGGAATTGAAGAAATTATTGAATGAAAATTAGCAAAAGAAGAGCAAGTTCAATTTGAAAAATCAGCGACACAATTACATGAAGCTTTAAATGTTGCTCTTGCAGCGCTAAAATAAGTAATATTTAAGAGGACTTTGAACATCTATAAAGTAAACGCCCCAACTCTTAAAAAGAGTGTAATATTTTATTAGGAGATGTTCTTTTATTATGGGAAAATGATACACAAAAGAAGAAAAAATAAAAATTATTAAATATTATCATAAAAATGGGTATATGAATACAATAAAAAAATTTACTATTGCAAAGGAAACTTTAAGCAGATGAATTAAAATCACAAATGAAGATAATTTAACTCCTGGAAAGGGTCCTTAGTCAAAGGGGATTCGCAGACTAGGGCGACCTAAAACTATTGATTTTAATAGTATGAGTAAAGAGGAACTAATTAAATATATAGAAATGATACAAGATATAAAAAAGTATTTAACCAAATCGAAGAAAATGAAATTTTGAGCGGTTTGGTCCTTGAAGAAAAAATACACGATTAAATATTTAACTCATATTTTAAATATTTCTAAATCAGGATATTATAAGTGATTTAACAATGGTATGCAAAAATTTAATAAGTGAGATTCAAAATTAGCTAAATTAATTAAAACATCATTTTTGAAATTTAATAAAATTTATGGTTATAAAATGCTAACTTTAATAATTAATAAAATCTATAATTTATCTTTAAAAGCTCATATGTTATATAGATATATGAAATATTTGAATCTAAAATCTGTTCAAAGAATTAAAAAATTCAAATATAAACTTTCATCTGGGCCTTTTCGATATGAAAATTTATTGAGTCAAAACTTTAGGGCTACTGAACTTAATCAAAAACTAGGAACCGATATTACATATTTGCTAACTAATAAAAAAACTTATTATTTATCAATTGTCAAAGATTTTCATAATAACCAAATTTTGGACTATCAAATTAGTAATAATTTAGGTACTAATTTTGTTTTAAAAAATATTATTAATGCTTGAATAAAAGCTGGTAAACCTAAAACATGAATTTTACAATCTGATCAAGGATTTCATTACACAAATCAAAATTATCAAAGACTTTGCAATTATTTAGGAATTAAAATATTAATGTATAAACGAGGTAATCCATATGATAATGCACATACTGAATCATGATTTGGTACAATGAAAAGTGAATTTTTAAATTAAATTTCAAGAAAAAAGAGAACTACAAAATGAATTATAAGTAATTTACCTAAGTATATTTATTTTTATAATAATTTTAGACCACAATCAAAAGGTCTAAGTCTGTTGAATACAGGAACCTAAGCCTTTAGTCATTTTTTATAATTCACTTTTTAAGTCTTTTTTTTGGTTAAATTTCTAATATTTTTTATTTTTTGGAAGAAAAATGTGATATCATTATCACATAGGATTTGCCTATTTTTTATATCAAACATGTATTAATCGTGTATCAATTATCAACAATATTAATTAAATATATTAAAAGGAGTTTTTAAGAATGAAAAATTTATTTTTAGTATCATCAGCTAGTATGGCAGTAACTTCATTAATACCTGCTACAACATTTACTTCTATTTCAACAGCACGACTTGTTGAACTAGCAAAAAATAATAATGTTGTAGAGTATAACATTAGCGGTATGAGTGGAAAGAAGGAATTTCCTGTTCGAACAACTGATTACGGTGTTGTAAATAATCACCAGCCAATTGATTTTAACTATTCGGAACATGCAAATACTTGAGATAGTTTTGTGAATAAATATCCAAAGTTTAAGTTTACTAAATTAATGATTAAAACTTATATTGCGGGTAATCAAGATGGATTTAATTTATCAAATATCCCTTTTAAAACTGCTGATTTTAAATTGCAAATGAAAAATGGTCAGTTTATTATTAAGAGAACTATAGCTAAAAATCAAACTGATTTTGTTCGCTTAACAGTCGTTGGGTTGCTAAAAGAAGCATTGGGTCAAATTAAGTTTTATGTGCAATATGATTTAAATATTTCACAACAATATGGTGCACCCTATCCATTTTATAGTTCAGAAGCTGAAACAATTCAATTTTTTGCAGATTAAAGAAATTAAATTGTTTTTGAAGAAAGGAAAATAATTTTGAAAATTGATAGGTTATATCAAATCAGGAAAAACGGAAAAAGCTATAGTAATAATCGTAGTAATAAAATTAAGATTAGAAATATTTATGAACGTTTTATTAAAATTATTACTTTAATAATTATTCCATTATTATTAATTGTTTTAATTTATGGAATTGGAATGATTTTAAAAGAATATGCTAATAATCTTGTAATAGTAACAATTGGGGATGTTTGTACTAAAATCGGAAAAACAGTTTTTGATAATTTATCACTTATCATTTGTTTAGTAACAGTTATTAGTATTACTAATAATGTGAAAGCCGTAGCAATTGCTGTTACTGGCTTTTTAGTTTTTGTTGTGATGCAATATGCATTAATTCAGTATAAAGTCACTCCTGAAGGAACGACTTATGTTACTAGCATTCTTTTCTTTTACCATGGGAATAATTTATCAATGGTTTTAGGAACAACTTTTGGTCTTGTTACTTTAAATACTTCAATTTTAGGGGGAGTAATCGTTGGAATTGTTTCATCATACATTTATAATAAATCTATTGATTTGCGTTTACCAAAATCCTTCGGATTATTAAATGGTTTTCCGTTTGTTACTTTAATTGTTGTTTTAGTAAATATGTTTTTAGCAATTATTTTCTTACTTTTATGGATTGTGTTGGCAATTGTTTTAAACCATATTTATAATTGAATGTGACAACAAAGTGCAAATAATTTCTTAGGACCAGCTTTTGTCTATGAATTATTAAATATTTTATTAATTCCACTTGGTTTTAAGGATATTGTTGCTAATTTATTTATTCCAACAACTGTTGAGACACTAAGCCAAACAGAGTTTGAAGCTTTATTTAGAAATATTGCTCTTCATTATGGCTGAGAGCATAATATTTTTGATGATACTTCAGATAATAGTACGATTCAAGTTGCCTGGAATTTTATAAGACAACCATTTTTCCGAGATCAGCAGATCAGTATTTTAGGATGAATTAATTCTCTTCCAATCAACCGTTTACCACAAGCAAATGGTTTTTCAGCCCAAGTTTATGATTGATTTTTATCTAGTAATTTTGGTCATTTATTACAACTAAAATTACCACCAAACTATGCTTTTACCTTTGGTGGTTCGTTAGCAATTAGTACAGCTATTATTTTAACTAGTAAAAAAGAAAATCGTGTGCCAACAGCAATTTTAATGACAATGATTGTGGCGGTTACCATTTTAACGGGAAACAATGTAATTATTAATTTATTTGCCTTCTTTGTTTCACCATTATTATACTTTTGTGTTTATACTCCTCTTGCTGGATTAAATGGTTTATTTATGTCAATGCTTGATGTTCATATTTGAGTATCCTTTACCGATGGTTTAGTTGATTTTATTTACAAAGGAGTTATTCCGGTCGCCAAAGGAACTAATTTCTTCTGAGTACCAATCTTTACTCTGATCTGATTTGTTATTATGACCCCAATCTTTTGGAAAGCAATTATTTATTTTGATTATCCTTTTATCGGCCGAAGAGAAACGATTTTACCACGAATTACTCACAAAAATTATCATGATATGTGGAATCATTAGTATATTAAATTATTAATTATATGGATATATTTAATCAAATTATATATTATATTTTCAAATATAATATATAATTTGATTAAAGAAATAAATGCTTGGAAGGGTTGAATTTAAAATGCAAATTAAACCATTTTTAAAATGAGTTGGGGGAAAAACTCAATTAATTAATGAAATAAAGAAGAGAATGCCCAAAGAATTTAACCGATATTTTGAACCATTTATTGGTTGGGGTTCTTTATTTATTAATATTCATAATAATAAAAATATTAAAAGTGTGATTAATGATATTTCATCTGAATTAATTAATTCTTATAAAGCAGTTCAAACAAATCCAGAAAAATTAATAAAATTATTAAATGAACATGAAAAAAACATTTGTTAAATCCTAAAGAATACGATTATTTTGTTAGGGAACAAGATAGAAATAAAAATTGAAGCCAAGAAGATATTTTTGTTAAAGCCGCTAGATTAATTTACTTAAATAAAGCTTGTTTTAAGGGCGTATATCGTGTGAATAAAGATGGATATTTTATAATGTTCCTTGAAATAAAAAACAGTTAAACTATGTTATAAAGATAATATAATGAATTTGAGTAAACTTTTAAATAATAATGTTGAAATTATAAATGATGATTTTGAAACAGTTTGCGAATATGCCCAAAAAGGTGATTTTATCTTTTTTGATCCGCCGTATGATTTACTAAAAATGTAGAAACCACACACATTTTGTATTTTTGGTTTTTACAGTTTTGAACTAAAAATTTTTATAATATTTTTAATTAAGGAGTTGAAATTATGCAAACAAAGCAATATTTTATTTTGCAGTCGCTAGTGAAAAAGTAGGGTAAAGATATTGTTATTAATACTGTTAATAAGATTTCAAAAGATATTGAAATTAAAAAGTAAAAGAATAAATTATTCCGCGTAATTTATTAGCGGATAATTTATTCAATAGTGTTTTTAATGGAGCGAAGCGACAATGAGCGGATCGAGTTTGCAAATTTCAATTTTTTAGTTTTTAGAGAGGAGATGTAATATGCCAACTTGATTAACTACAATATTTAGTGTTGTTATTATATTAGGGATTTTTGTTTGAATTGGTTTATCAATTTATCAAAAAATTAAACAAATTCGAGGAAAGAAAAAAGATAAAAAAGAAATTGAAAGAAAGGAGAGTAATAAATAATGTTAGGTATGTATTTAACAACAGCGTTTAATTTTTTGACAGCACCTACACCTAAAACTATGACTGAGGGTATGACTGGTATTTGAACGGGTTTGACTAGTGCATTATGAAAAGTTAAAGAAGGTATAACAAATATTTTACCTGAGATAATGGTTTTCTTAGGTGAAGCGTGAATTATATTAATTCCATTTGCTATATTTTGTATTATTAAAATCTTAAACTTTTTCCGTGTTATGGTTAAAGGATTTTAATATTTATTATAATCGATTATATATCTTAGCTAAGGCACACTAGTTTTTATGTGAATTGAATAAATAATTTTGTTGTTTTTTTTGCACTATACACTGTCTACAAATTTATTTTTAAATAAATTTAACTACTCATTTGGTTATTTTTAGTAGGATTTAATAGAAATAAGAATATTAATAACAGTTTTGAACCAAAAATTTTTATAATATTTTTTATAAATATACCTACTTTCTTTTAAAAACTTGTAGGCAGTATATAGTGTAAAAATATCAACTTAATTATATTTAAGGTATTATTATGGTTTTCTCTCTGTATAAAAATATTTATAAATTTGTTAATTTATTAAAAATTCAAATAATAAATTTAAAAGTTATTATTAAAATTATTATTAGTGAAATAATTGTTTTAATTGGTGATACCATTCATGATAATCAAAAAATAGATGGTATCACATTTGTAAAAAATGAATTTATTAAATAGAAAAATGAATTTATTATTTCTTCGATATTTTATTTCTTCTTTCTATTTAAAATAATTTATACAGAGAGAAAACCAATGGTCCTATTACAATTAATTTGGTAACAACTGATAGCAGTTATACTTTTTTAATTGATTAAAAAAGGTATTCAAAATCAAGCTTCTAATAGTGTTGTTGTAGATATTTCTTGGTTGTATAATAAATTATATTTTAATTTTAAAGTTAATTGTTGAATGTATCAGGGTGGAAATTCTTCATGAACTGATACAACTAGTAGATTACAAGTTTCTAAAATAACTTTAAATTCTAATCAGAATTTGAATACAATAAAAAATAATTTAGCTAGTGTATTATCTAATACAATTAACTTAGTGAGTGATTATTCAGGAAGCTTAATTGATAAACGAAATATAATTGATCCAACAGGAAAAGGAAATGATGAAACTACATTGTTAAATTCTGCAATCTCAAAAGTATTGGGTAGTGAGTATAATGATTGAAAAGAATATATTCAACCGTTTTCTTTTAGTGATGAGACTAGAAAAGCAACAACAACTATAAAGTTCAATGATCCAGTTACTAGTCAACAACAAGTTTGAACTTTTAATACCCCAATTAATATTACTTTATCACAGAATTATTGAGGTAAGAGTTTAAGTGAACGAATGCATTTATTACCTGGACAAATTGTAAACCCTAATGATTCCACAAAAGGAATTATTATTGATACATCAGATATATTAGATCCTCCAAGCCCAAGTAAAAACTATGGTGGAACCTTAAGATATCATACAACTGCGAGTATTGAGTTTGACAGTTTGTTAGACAATACAGAATGGTTAGAAATTAATGGTACTAAAGTTGATGTTTTAGACAATAAATTTAGTGCTGTATTACTAGACAATCGTGTATCATGAGAAAAGAACAACACATATGATATTATTGCATATCATAATGATGGTGTTTATAAAGCACAGTATGAACTACTGGGATTAGTAAAGCATTAAAAGAAATAACAGCAGTAAGATACTAGTTAAAAAGTCCTTAATTTTACAAAAAAAGAATATTTTTAAAATATTCTCATTTTAGTATTCCCTTTTTTCAAGAATTATGTTTTAATAAATATGTAAATAAGATACTTTTAAATTAAGCAGTTTAATGATTAACTATTTTTAAAAATAGTCTAAAATTATTGTTAAACTGGTACCTAAAATAATATTCGAACTTAAAGTAGAATTGATTTGTATTTTTTCTTTTTTTTGCTACAATTTTTATAGTACAAACAAATTAACATCTATTATCAAGATAATATTAAAATGTAACATTAAAAAAATATAGTTTTATTTAAAAAATAAATAGAAAATAGGTGATGCTAATGATAAAACCCAAAAAACTGACAGCATTAGTTGGTTGGCAGTATTTAGTTTCAATGCTTTTTTGAATTATTTATACTGCCGTAATTATTACATTTTTAATTTTATTTATTAATGAACGTGATCGGATTAATAGTGAAAACAATGTTTCAAAGACTTTAGCAGAAATTGCAGCTGGGAAAAAATCAGCCGAACAAGTGCAAGAAACATATAAAAATTTAATGAGTATTACATATCCATTAATTGATTTTTCATTATTATCATTTAATTTTTTTGGAGAAAAAAATAATGTAACAGATTGAAGTGAAGCATGAAATCAACGTGCAACAAATATTAATATGGCTTATTCATATTTATTTATTACGGGGATGATTGCCTTGATTTCATTATGCTATTATATTGTAATTATTATTAAAATAGCACAACGTCATCGTTTTGAAGTTCGTTATGGATTATCAACAACTTTTCCAAATGATTATGTTATTTTTAATCCTCGTATGTATTTAAACTTTTTAACAAATTTAACAGTAATTTTTAGTTTTTTTAACTTTTTAACAACCTTAATTACTTTAGTATATGGCATTTTATTAGTATTAGTGTCATATTTATTCTGATATGTGTTAAATCGTCAGACAGAAATTTTAGTTCCACATAAATGATGAAAAGCAACTAACTTTAGTTTCTTTATTACTGTTTTACTAATTCAAAATGGTTATACATTAATTAAAGCAATGTTTGCAACAAAATTTGGTGTTGATTTAGACTTAATCGTTTCAATTATTATCCCAATTGGGACAATTACTGTTATTATTGCTGTCTTTATTAAAAATATGTTATCAACAAAAGTTACTGCTGTTCGTAATGCTATTAAGAAAATTAGTGAAAAAGTGAGTGCTTTTCGAATTTTCTATTATACCGAAAAAGAAAAAGCATTGGAAGATTATGCTTTTGTAACCCAATTACCAACCTTGGTAAAAAAACCATTATCAAATAATAGTATTACTCGTGAGCAAGCTTATGAGTTAATGAAAACAATTGATGAGACAGTGGCTTTCTTTGATAAGCATCTTTTGAAAGAAAAAGAAAAAAATTATATGTTATATCATTTATTTAATCAAATTACAGATGTGGCTGAAATTGTAGAAATTAAAGCAAATATCTTAAAAGTTGAGGAAAAACAGAAAACAAAAAATGATAAACATTCTAAAATAATAGCTTAGAATGTTTTTTCTTCGGATAATGGTTAACTTTCATTATATAATTAATACTAGGAAAACGGGGGAAGTATGGAACCAAAAACAGTTGTTACTTTAACAGTTAAAGCAAATGATGTTAATCAAACAATTTTTAATTTTATTAAAAAGATGTTTCAAACAACTCCGTTATCAGTTATTTATAAATTATTTCGCAATAAAAAAATTAAAGTAAATAACAAAGTAATGAAAGAACGAAATTATAAACTTCAATTAGGAGATCAAATTATTATTTTTGATAAAAATTTAGTTGTAACAGAACGAAACCAGGCAGTAACTTATAATAATGTTGAAACATTACCATTACAAGTTGTTTATGAAGATGACAATATTCTTGTTGTTGATAAACCACATGGGGTAGAAATGTACTCAAAGTTTCATACTTCATTAGATGCGATGGTGCAACATTATTTAATTCAAAAGCATGAATATCATCCCGAGGATGAACAGTCATTTGTTATTTCCCATGTTCATCGATTAGATAAATTAACGCGAGGATTAGTTTTATATGCTAAAAATAAAATTACCTTAGATTTATTATTAGCTAAAATTAACCAAAAAGAATCTATCGAAAAAAAATATTTAGCAAAGTGTGAAGGAATTATTAAAGAAACTGATTTTACCCTTACGGGTTATTTATATAAAAATGAAGATAAACAAAAAATGGTTTTTACTAAAACAGTGCAACCACATGCTAAAGTAGTTAAAACACATTTTAAAGTTCAGCACCAGTTAACAAATGCAACATGATTGGAAGTGACACTAATAACTGGCCGTAAGCATCAGATTCGTGCCTCATTAAGTTATTTACATCATCCCATTGTTAATGATATTAAATATGGAGCTAAACAAGAAACAAAGGAGTATATGATTGTTTTATATGCGACAACCTTAATTTTTCATCAATTGCCAGACCATTTAAGTTATTTAAATGAAAAGATTATTAAAATTCCAGAAAATATTATAAAATAAAAATACTAGGAACGAGGTGAAGTAATTGTCAACAAGAAGAGGAATTTTCAGTATTTTAATCGGGGCTTTTACTTCGTTAATTGGTACATGTTTTCAATTTACGTTAATGTATTTATTAATTCGTAGTTATGGTTCCCAATTTAACGGGTTTGTCAAGAACAGCGTTGCGATTGTTGCTTTTTTAGGAACAGTGGAAGGTGGTTTAGGGGCCATTACTGTTATTTTTTTAGTAAAACCACTATTACAAAAAGATTGAATTAAAGCAAATGAAATGGTTAATACGGCAAAACATCAATATAAAATATCAGGTTACATTGGTATTATTTTATTAATTGCCATTGCTGTTGGTTATAGTGCCTATATTTATTTATTTGAAAATAATTTTAGTATTTTACAAAATAATAAAACAATTAATTATCCGTTATGAAAAATGATTTTAATTGTATTTACTATTGGAACAAAAAAATTAATTGCGTTATTTTGAACAGCAGCGTATGAGAATTTAATGCAAGCTGATCAAAATAATCATTTACGGCGCTTAATTTTAATGATTTGTGATTTAATCTCATATTCAATTGTTTTCTACTTAATTTCAATTGCAATTGACCCTATTTTTGTTTTTTTAATTTTCTTACTTTATTCGATGATGAAAGGAAGTTTAATTTATTTATTTATTAAGTTACATTATCCTTGAATGCGCATTGTTCGTCAACGCGATAATATGCAACTAGTTAAATCAAGTAACATTGTTGTGTTTAAAAATATTGGTGAAACATTATTAATTAATGGTGATGTTATTATTACGGCGTTATTATTAGGCTTACGAATATCATCAACCTTGTCATTATATATGACAATTACGGTTGGAGTTCGTAGCATTATGATGATTTTAATTAATTCCTTCCGTGAATTTTTTGCAGCATGAACAGCGAAAAATGGTCGTGTTGATTGAAAAAGTTATATGAAATTTGAAACATACGCTTTTATGATAGCTGGTTTCTTGTTTGTTAACCAGTTTATTTTATCACCATATTTTGTGACAACATTGTATGCGCCACAAATTATTGAGCAAATTCGAACTAGTGATTCAACATTAAATCCATGAACATCACAAGAACGTGAAATTTTTAAAAGTATCTTTTATCAACCAACCTTTTCCTTGTTAGTTGCTTTAAGTTCTGTTTTTATTGTTTTAGCTGAGCCAGCAAATGTCTTGGTATATGCCAAAGCAAATTATAAACAAACAGCAATCCCAACTTTTATTATTGGTTGTCTTAATATTGTCTTTTGTTTTTTCAGTGCTTTACTTTGGCGTTTTGGTTTTAACAATTTAGCAGCCGCATTATATAGTATTTTAATTATTACTTGTTTGATGAGTTTTTTGCGGTTTTTATACTTATGATGTTATAACTGAATATTTTTAACTTATAATAGTAACTTTAAAGGTGTTTTCTGAAATTGAATGATTTTGTTAGTGCCAATGATTATTGCTATTTTAGTTAATTATTTATTTTTATCAAAAACATACAATGCTAGTCAAATTTATAATATTGATTTACAGCCAGTTTGAGGATGACAAAAATTATTAAATTTCTTCTTTGGTTTAATCTTCGCCTCCTTGTTTGTTATTTTTGCTAATTCAATCTTTTGAGCTCCTAGTTCAGTGCGTGGACTCTTCTTACGTTTACCACTTGTGTACAAAATTTGAACCAAACGCCAAGATAAAATGCGAATTCTTCGTCGTAAAAAATATGAAGATGATTTTATTACCTTAACTGAAGCAGAAATGCCATATCAAAAAATGTGAGAACGAGAAGAAACCTTACGTAAAAATACGAAGAAAATAGACAAAGATGAACCAAATAAAGAAATTTATAAACTAACAGGTTAAAAAAATAAGTTAGCAATAACTTATTTTTTAATGTCACTTAAATAACCAGGGTGGTATTTTTGACCATGAATAATTTTTGTAATATTATAAAGCGCATTAATAGCTTCTCCAAACCCAGTTACCATATTATAATATTTTCCTGCATAATAAGCAGTATTTCCAGCGGCAAAGATATGGGGATGATTTGTTTGACCAGTTGGCTCAATAATTATTTTTCGCATTGGGGTTGCTGTTAAAGTTAATTGTTGTAACATTGTTGGTGCAACTTTTGCACCATATTGAACAATAAAATGATCAGCTGGAATGGTTAATGTTGCATGCGTTGTTTCGTGCACTAATGTTAAAGCGGTAATTTTATTATTAATCGTATCAACTGCTTTAACATGATAAGGTTTTAATTCCGTGACTTTATTTTGCTGTAATTTTTGGACATTACTTTCTTTAGCTCGGTACAAACTACGACGATGGATAATTGTAACATCTTTGCTAATGTTATCTTCAATTAAATGATTTGCCCAATCAACAGCACTATCACCACCACCAAGAATAACAATTTTCTTGTGTGTTAAAAGGGTTGGATTTTTAACAGCATATCATAAGTTTTCATATTCTTGATGAGGATCAAGATGTTCTAAACGAATAGGAGTAAAAACACCATTGCCACTCGTAATTAAAATTGTTTTAACCGTAAGTGTTTCGTTAGTTATTAAAGTAATAGTAAATCCATCCGTTGTTTCAAGAACATTACTAATGTTCGTTTTCCCAATATATGTTATTTTTCCTGTATTTTTTTCAGCTTGTTTAATTAAATTTTCAATAAATGTTTTAGTTTTAATTTCTTCAAACCCGGGCATATCATATAATGGTTTTTCTGGATATAACTCTCATGGTTGTCCACCAGGAGTATCATTTCCTTCAATTATATAACCGCTTAACCCTAACATACCAGCACAACTTCAGGCATATAAACCAACCGGACCAGCCCCAATAATTAAAATATCTTTCATTTATTTATAACAACCTTTCTAATTTTTCTGCACTTTAATTATTACATATTTTTCTAAAAGTCTAGCACAATAATTAATTCCTAGATATAATTATAAAAGAGAGTGGGATATTGATGAAAATAATTGTTAAAAATGAGATAGCAACAAAACTTTTAGCTGAAAAAATTGCTCCGTTTTTACATCCTAATTTATTTTTATTATTAGAAGGACCATTAGCCGCTGGAAAAACAACTTTTACAAAATATTTATTAAAAGCTTTAGGGGTAACTGTTCCAGTTACTTCACCAACTTTTTTAATTATGCAACAATATACGACAAATCAACAAATTATTGTTAACCATATGGACTGCTATCGATTGTTAGGATTAGAACAAGAAGAAGAGTGAGAAATGTATTTTGAACATTTTCCGGATAGTATTAATATTATTGAATGACCAGCAGGGATTAGCAACCAGTTAAGTTCAAAGTATGAGGTAATTAAAATTACGATTAAAATAATTAATGAACACGAACGAATTTTTACTATTAAAACTACCAATAAGCATTTACAAAGCGCATTAGGAAAAGAGGGATAAGATGTTAAATCTATTTATTGATACTAGTACTGATTTTTTAATTTTAATTTTAGAACAAAAGCAAAAAATCATTGGGCAAGTTCACGAAAATCATACTCGTCGTCATACTGAAGCAACATTGCCAGTGATTAAACAATTACTAAGTGCGTATCAATTAAAATTAAAAGATATTAATAATTTTTATTTAACAACTGGTCCAGGTAGTTATACTGGTGTTCGCATTCCAATGACGATTGTGAAAACAATTAAGATAATTAATTCGGCGATTAATGTTTATACAATTAACACATTGCTTTACCAAGCTGGATTAGATAATGTTGTTTCAATGCTTGATGCGCGGGTCGGAAAACGATATTTTGCGGTAATTAGTAATGGCACAGAAGTGATTCCCGGACAAGTTCTTGATTATGAAACTTGTATTGAAATTACAAAGCAATTTCCAGGTTATGAGTTTCGTTATAATTTACAAGAAATTGATTTTGTTCAAAATTATCTTGTTTTAAAAGATCATTTTAAATTAGTTACAGATATTTTCGCTTTAGAACCACAATATTTAAAAAAGGATTGAAGTTAAATGGTTGTTTTAAAACCAGTAAATAATAGTGATGCTTTATTATTATTTTTATTAGAACAAGAAAATTATTCGCGCCATTGTTATAAATATCGTAATTTAATTCAAATGATTAATAACACAAATTATCTTGTTTATAAATTAATTGTCAAAAATAATCTCTATGGTTATTTTATTTTAATGCATAGTGGTGATGATTTTGAATTAATTCGGTTAAAAGTTAAAAAACGTTATCATCATCAAGGATATGGTCGTCAAATGCTAAAATATATTTTAACACATTTTTCGTATCAACAAATTTTTTTAGAAGTAAATGAACATAATCTTGCTGCTCAACAATTATATTTAAAGCATGGGTTTAAGATTATTCGAAC
Organism: Spiroplasma citri; assembly: GCF_001886855.1. Taxonomy (NCBI): domain Bacteria; kingdom Bacillati; phylum Mycoplasmatota; class Mollicutes; order Entomoplasmatales; family Spiroplasmataceae; genus Spiroplasma; species Spiroplasma citri. The sequence continues at coordinate 1,064,937 of NZ_CP013197.1, read as the reverse complement.
AATTTCCCAATATTATGATGTAGAAAATGGGTACTTAATACTTAATTTTACGGTATAATATATAAGAAAAAACTAGGTGGTAAAGGAGAGAAAAGATGGGAAGAGCATTTGAAGTTCGTAAGCAATTAATGGCAGCAACGGCTGCTAAAAAAGCAGTATTATATAATCGTGTTGCTCGGGAAATTTATTTAGCAGCGCGTGAAGGAAGTGTTGACCCCAATGCTAACTTAGCATTACGGAATGCAATTGATAAAGCAAAAGCAAAACAAGTTCCACGAGATGTTATTGAACGTGCAATTAAAAAAGCAAGCGGAAATGATAATAAAAATTATCAAGCAATTCGTTATGAAGGTTATGGACCAGGCGGTAGTACAATTATTGTTGATACATTAACAGATAATGTTAACCGTGCCGTTGCAGAAGTACGTAATTGTTTTACTAAAACGGGAGGGAAACTAGGAGTTAACGGAGCTGTAGTTCATTTATTTGATCATTTAGCAGTTTTTGCTTTTACCGATAAAACTGTTGAAGCAGTATTAGAATTATTATTACTAGCAGATTGTGATATTAATGATGTTGTTGCTGAAGATGGACAAATTGTTGTTTATGCCCCAGTAACAGCATTTAATAATGTTAAAACCGCATTAGACCAAGCAGGGATTACCACATTTCAAATGGCAGAAATTACAATGTTACCCCATGACCGCATTACTTTGCAAGGAGATGACGCTGAACAATTTGAAAAAATGTTAAATATGTTAGATTACATTGATGATGTGCAAGATGTTTATCATAATGTTTTACTTGCTTAGACAGGAATGAAAAGTAGGAAAATAGTTTGGAAAACTAGAAACAATTGAAAAATTATCGTTAATAGTGCATAATAATAGTAAAGTAAAAAAGGAGTTTAGATAACAATGTCAAATTTTTTGGGTGGTAGTATGACAATGAATGTGATTTTAGTCGTAATTGTAGTTGCAGTTATTATTTTTGCAATTGTTTCTTCAATTATGGGACGAAAAGCACAGCGCATTGAACGGGAAAAACGAAAAAAACAAGTTAAAGATAAAATTAAACTATATATTAAAGATACTGATAATCGGAAAAATTTAAGATTAGAATATGAAAAAGTTATTGCTCGAAAAGGAAAAGAATTTAAGTATCGCGATATTTTTGATGTTATTGTTGATATTTATGAAGCAAAGACAAATACTTTTTTAGAACAAAAAGCGTTTGAAATTGAAGGTATTTCAAAAAAAATTAGTAAAAAACAATATGAAACAACTTGAATTGTTAACCAAGAAATTGATTTAGAAGAAACAAAACACCGCATTGAAATTAGTGAAAAAAAAGTTAAGTTAACAAAAGAGGAAAAGAAAGCAGCGAAAATTGCTGCAAAAAAAGAATATGAGGCACATCGTGCTGAAATGCTTAAAAAGCGTGAAGAAGAACGGAAATTGCGCAAAGCTGGACAACTTCCTGTTGATGAACGCCCAAAACCAAAACCAGAGAAATTTGTCCCTAGAAAATAAGTGCTATCTTATTTTCTTTGTATTTATAAAGCAAATTCCAAATAACGAAAGTGAAGTGCAACAATGGATTTAGGAATCACTTTAAAAAAAGAAGATTTTAAACGATTTAAAAAATGTTTTAAAATTGCTTGAACATTAGCCTCGCGAAGTAATTTAAAAACAGTTCAAGAATGAGTGACAGCTCAAAAAATTTCGGTCTTTTTTGATTTGCACGATAATATTAACAGTGCCAAAATTGATGAAACCATTTTTCTTGATGATGAAAATGAAGGGGGAAAAGGTTTATTTCAACCGCATTTATATGATTTAGCGCTAGAAACTTATTGACCAGCAGATGAAGGCGCCGATAATAATGATGTACGAACTTTACCAGATGATGCCCCAACAACAATGGCAGATGTTAAAATTGATTTTTATCCTGGTGAAACAATTGCTGATGGAAATGAAGTTGGTCAACGTGCGCGGGAATATTTTATGCGTGATCATAATTATTTTAATTTAGAACATTACAGTAAGAAAATTGCTTTTGCAAAAACAACGGAAGTATTAGCAAATTCAAACTATGATGTTTATTTTGAACCATCTTTTGTTTATAACAATTGTATTACAAAGTGTGATATTTTAAAAAAACTTCCAGATGGAACTTATCATTTAATTGAGGTTAAAGCCTCAACTGGTCGGAAATATGACAAAGAGGCACAAATGTATGTTAATAAGGATGTCAAGGATGAATATGGTTATGACGTTGCCTATCAGTATTATGTTTTAACTGGGGCAGGGTTAACAATTAGTCGAATTTCTTTGATGTTATTAAATTCGGAGTATCAGCGTGTTGGTGATATTGATGATGACCAGTTGTTTATGTTTCAAGATCTTTATAAATTGCCAACAAAAACCTTACCGGCTGTTAGTTTATTAAAATTTTGTCAGCAAATGATGACTGGACAGTTTTCCAAACGCGTTGCGAAAAATCGTATTATTACTGATGATTTAACTTTAATTAAACATTACTTTATGCAATCAGTTGAAACAATTTTTCCGTTATTTAGTAAGGAACAATGTTTAAATGGAAAAGGTGATCGTTATGGTTATTGTCAGCATGTTACTAGTTATTTACCACCGCATCATAGTGTCTTTGAATTAACCCGGGGAAGGGAAAAAAAGACATTATTAAAATATCAAGAACACATTGATTTATTAAAAGATATTGTGTTACCATTTACCTTTAAACAATTAACTCGACAAAAAAAACCAATTTTATTTTCAGAAAAACAACAACGTCAAATTCTTGCTGTTCAAGATAATGTCCCAGTTGTTGACCCCAAAAAGGTTGCTATCATTAAACAAATTTTAGAGCATTATCAGTATCCATTATATATGTATGATTTTGAAACAATGAAAGCAGCGGTTCCTCGTTTTGATTATTCATATTCTTATCAACAAATTCCATTTCAATATTCAGTCCATATTATTAAAGATAATCACTTTGATTATCAAGATGAAACAACAATGGAACATCATGCTTTTTTAGCAGATGGTGATGGTGATCCACGCTTAGCACTAATTGAACATTTAGTTACTGATTTATTTAGTCATGGTGGAGGGGTTTATGTTGCTTATTATAAGAGTTTTGAATGTAAGGTTTTAGCGGAATTAATTAGTTATTTAACAATCTTAATTAATCAAAACCGGAATGAGGAACGTATTACAAATTATCAAAATTGACAAAAAAAATTAAGTATTATTCGAAATAAAACAATTGATTTAATGGATTTTTTTCAGGATTTTATGATTTATAAAAAAGAATTTTATGGTTCAGCTTCAATTAAAAAAACGCAACCAGCATTTGATAATCAATTTACTTATCAAACATTAAAGGTGCAAAAAGGTGATATGGCGAGTGAAATCTTTCGTCGTCGCGTGGAAAATAATATTCCAATCACCATTTGACAAAAATCATTTCGAGCAGAAATGTTAAAGTATTGTAATCGGGATACATTAGCAATGGTCGTAATTTATCAACACATTGTTCGTTTAATGGCACCTTTGACACCAATTAAGGGAGGGAAAAAAGATGCAAAAATATAGAGTAATTTTTATGGGAACACCAATCTTTGCGACAGCTGTTTTAAAGGCTTTGCAAAAGTTAAGTCCAACAATTGAAATAATTGGGATTGTTACCCAACCTGATCGAAAAATTGGACGGCAACAACTTGTTCAATTTTCCCCAGTAAAAGAATTTGCTTTAACAAATCAAATTCCTGTTTTTCAACCAGAAAAAATTAATGATCTTTATGCAGAGTTAGTCACTTTGCAACCAGATATTATTGTGACATGTGCTTATGGGCAGTTTATTCCAGAGCGAATTTTAAAATTAGCCCTGATTAATTGTATTAATGTTCATGCTTCGTTATTACCAAAATTACGTGGTGGCGCTCCCATTCATAAAGCTATTATTTATGGTGAACAAGAAACTGGGATTACGCTAATGCAAATGATTAAAAAAATGGATGCGGGCGAAATGTATGTTCAAACAACAATTCCAATTAGTCCAACGGAAACAGCTTCATCTTTGCATGACCGTTTAATGGTTTTAGCAGGAACAATGATTGAAAAGCACTTATTAGATATTATTACTGGCAAAATTAAGGGAACACCACAAGATGATAGTCAAGCAACATTTGCTTATAACATTACCCGCGATGAAGAAAAAGTGAATTGATTTTTACCAAAACAAAAAATTGTTGATCAAATTCGTGGTTTATATGCATGACCAATTGCTTACACAACTGTTAATAATATTCATTATAAATTGCATCAAGCAGCGATTACTTTAGAACCATTAGCTGAAAAAGACGCTGATTTTGTAAATGGAACAATTATTGATATTTCAAAATTAGGGATTAAAGTTAAAGTTGAAGATGGTTATTTATTAATTACGCGTTTACAACGCGAAGGTAAAAAAGCAACTGATGCTAAAAATTATTATCATAATGCATCGTCAGAAATCATAGTTGGAAATATTTTTATTTAAAATGTATCGTTTAAAATCATTAAAATATTTAGCAACAACAGGGTTAATTACAGCCTTGTTAGTAGCTATTGCCTATATTTCACAATTTATTTGGATTCATTTTGGCGTTGGTAAAGGGATTATTCAGTTAGCAGATGGTTTATTTTTAGCCTTAATAACTTTAATCAAAGGACCAATGTTATTAATTAGTGGTATTTTGTATGTAACAATTATTGACCTTATTACAGGGGGTTTTATTTATATTCCAATTTCAATTTTGATTAGAATTTTAATGTTTTTTATTACTTATTATGGGGCTCGGATTTTAAGTCGTTATGGTGCTATTTTTGTTAGTAGCTTAATGTTATTATTATATGTTTTATATAGTTATATTATGTTTGAACCTGATGTTGCAATTGTTGAATTAAGTATTGATGCAATTCAAATTGCTGTTGCAACAATAATTGGAATTAGTTTATCAATTGTTTTTGTTCGAATTAATGAGCGTAGTACAAATAAAATTTGAGATGATGAACAATTTTGACATTATAAAAAGAGTAATTAGGCCATAATTAATCTTTTTGCATTTTGTAATCGAAGTGTAACAAATCAACTTTGAAAGGAGTTGATTTTTTATTGAAAAGAAACATTATTTTATTTTGCGGTCCTTAGTAATTAAGTATGGAAAAGATATTGTTATTAATACTGTAAATAAGATAGTAATTAATAATGTAAAAGAAAATGAATAAATTATCCGCGTAATTTATTAGCGGTAATTTATTCAATATAGTTTATTTTGAGCGTAGCGAACACGCGAAGCGTGCCGCAATATTTTTATAGAGGAGATGTAATATGCCAACTTGATTAACTACAATATTTAGTGTTGTTATTGTATTAGCAATTTTTCTTTATTTTGGTTTATTAATTTACCAAAAAATTAAACAAATTCGAGGAAAGAAAAAAGATAAAAAAGAAATTGAAAGAAAGGAGAGTAATAAATAATGTTAGGTATGTATTTAACAACAGCGTTTAATTTTTTAACAGCACCTACACCTAAAACTATGATTGAAGGTATGACTGGTATTTGAACGGGTTTGACTAGTGCATTATGAAAAGTTAAAGAAGGTATAACAAATATTTTACCTGAGATAATGGTTTTCTTAGGTGAAGCGTGAATTATATTAATTCCATTTGCTGTATTTTGTATTATTAAAATTTTAAACTTTTTCCGTGTTATGGTTAAAGGATTTTAGTATTTATATTTAAAGAAGAAAATGAAGCACTTAAAGAATAATGTATTTTAACTGTGGCACAATAGTTTTTATATGTGATTTGATTAAATAATTTTATTGTTTATTTTTACACTATACACTGTTTACAAATTTATTTTTTAATAAACTTTATTATTATCTTTAATATTGGGATAATTTTAAGGTTGATAAATCTATATTGTTTATTATTCATAATATTGAGTCTATTATGAAAAATATTTTTTAGTAGGATTTAATAGAAATAAGATATTTCTATTAAAGGTCATAATAATAACAGTTTTGAACCAAAAATTTTTATAATATTTTTTATAAATACACCTACTTTTTTTAAAACTTGTAAACAGTGTATATTGTAAAAATATCAATTTAATTATATTTAAGGTATTATTATGGTTTTCTCTCTGTATAAAAATATTTATAAATTTGTTAATTTATTAAAAATTCAAATAATAATGAATTATGTAAAATGAAGTGCAACAAATCTTTATTAATTAAATAATATAATAAAAATTACAAAAATCAACCATAAATTTAAAAAAATTAATTATTTTATCAATATTTAAACAAACTAAAAAATAATTTATTAATTTTAATTAATAAATACATATTTTATTATTTTAATGACATATTTTATAATTTAATATACATTTTTAAATATTTATTGTTTATATATTCTGCAAAAACATTTCTTTTGAACTTATTCAATTTAAACACGGTCGGAGTTTATCATTTATAACATTAACTACTCAATCTATTTGTTTTTGACTAACTTTATTAAAATCAGTTCCCTTAGGAAATCAATGTCTTAATTCACTATTCATATATTCAATTAAAGGTTTTTGTTGTGGTGAACCAGCATCACAAAAATATACTTGTGTTTCAGCAAATATTTCCATTTCTCTTCATTTACTAAATTCTTTCCTTCTATCTGTTATTATTCCTTTTATTTTTCCAATTAAATTATTTTTTATAATAATATCTTTAAACTTTTTCTCAACTTCCCTAGCAGTATGATTTTCTAATTTTATTGCAAAATATTTTTTACTTAATTGTTCTACTAAAACTAAAATAGCAGATTTATGGTCTTTACCAACCACTGTATCCATTTCAAGTCATCCAACATTAGAAACTTTATTATCAATATCTCAAATTGACTTAAAATCAGTTAATTTACCACGATTATCAGATTTTCCTTTTCTTTTGTATTTTTTACCATGGTGTCGTAAATTCTGTTTTAAAAAACCATAAAAACCTAAACGAATTCATTTATACAATGTTTTAACACAAACGGGAAATTTAACTTTAAATTTTAAAAAATAACGATAAATAAGTTCTGATGGTGAATCATGATAAACATTAAATCTCAGATGAATAAAATTTAATTGTTCTTCTGTAAACTTAAATCTTTTATTATTCTTTTTTCTTTTCTCATAATACATTTTATCTGACTTATAAGCACTATATTCATCAATAGTTTTAAAACGCTTAATTTCTCGTAAAATAGTACTACGATGTCTATTCAAATATTTAGCGATTGCAGAAATATTCTGCTCACCATTCTTTTTTAAAAAAATTTTTGATAATAATAATTGTTCTAATTTAACTTTATCCATAAAACTTAAATGACTATACATAACATTTATATACCTTTCATTAACTTATAAAATTAATATTTAATACGAATAATTGATATATAATTGATATGTGATAAAATCAATTATATAAAAAAATAAAAAGGAGCAATATATATGAAAAAATGACTTAGCATAATAGGAGCAATCGGATTAACCGCAACAAGTACAACAACATTAATCAGTTGTAAAAAAGAAAATAATAATAAAAACGAAGAAGATAATAAACCAAAACCATCATATAACGCACAACAACCACCAGAAAATAGTAATTGAAAATTAATTACTAATAGATATATTCCACGAGATACTGGATGATATATTATAATTTATGAAAGTTTTAATTTATGACGAATAGAAAAAATTAATAGTTCTAAAAACTTCGGAAGTAATACTGGTTATCCAATGGATATTATATATAAATGAGAATTAAATAATGAACCTACGAATTTACAATTACCAACTATTGACAAAAATACTGGTAAAATTACTGACTGAAAAGAACAAAAAGGAACTTAATAACAGTTCCTTTTTTATATTAATCGCACAAATTTCATAAAAATAATTAATAAAAAAATATTTGTTATTGTACTATACAATGCTGGATTAAATTTTCATACTTCAAATATTTGACTAAAAAAACTATATACTGTTTCAAAAACCTTACCAACACCACTCGCTAATTCATTAACTTGTTTAACACCGGGAATAGTATTGACAATTCAAATCACCGCATTTTTAATATGAGCACCAAAATCTCATCAACCCTCTGGCGTTACATATTGCACTTGTCATCATTGTTTATCGGGGAACAACCCACCATTATTAATTTCTTGTCAATTATAAATCCCAAAATTAAAATCATAATATCGGTACATATCATTCTCTTTTTGTGCTTGCAATTCAAAAACATTATAACCGATTTTTTGTTCTTCAATTTTTTTATATTGCAAACCATATTTATTTTGTAAATCACCGCCAAAAACATAACCCGAATTTGACTTAATATTATAATTATTAGCAACCGAAAAATCATAATTAAAAACACTACCATAATTATTAATCGTATAAAACCGATTTTTAAATGCTGAATATAATTTAATATCTAATTGCTTATATTTATCAGAAAAATAAAAATATCGTGGGTAAATTTTAAAACCATTATTTACTAACAAACCATATTTTTTATTATAACCTTGAACATAAGTATTATTTTCTAAATCAAAAATCGTACGTAAATAATTAGTATAAAATTTCTGTGAAATCTTAAACATACTATTTAATAATTTATCAAATTGTAATTTATCGTTAATATTTTCAATCAACAAAATATTATTAAAATTTTGTAATTTCAACGCAAAAAAGTTAACTAAAACAGTATCATATTGTAAATTATCAATATATCCATTTTCAATAAACGAACTACGATTTTGAAACACGGGCACCAATGCACTTGCAAAAAACGACTGTAAAAACTTAGATAAATCAAACTGACCGCTAAATTGTTGATAATACTTTAAGTCTTTACTATTTAATGATGAATAAATTGAACCATTAAAATTAAAAACCTCACCCATTCCAGTTCGCATAAAACTAAAATTAAAACTTAAATCATCATTATTAATATTATTTAACTCTAAACTACCAGAAATAATTAAATTTGCTTCATCAACAGTCAAAATCATCCGATAAATTGCTTTTTTAATATTTTTAACATCCAACTCGTCAACCGTCTCAAAATCAAAAATTATCCGCTTTGTTCCAACCTTATTCGGATTTTCATAATCCGCACTACCACCTTGCTGAACTCTAATATTTTCTTGCAAAACAGAATATAAAGATAAATCAATAAACTGTTTTACACGACTTTGTTGATAACTATTTCAATCAGTAATTTCACCAGTGTTTTTATCAATGGTTGGTAATTGTAAATTCGTAGGTTCATTATTTAATTCTCATTTATATATAATATCCATTGGATAACCAGTATTACTTCCGAAGTTTTTAGAACTATTAATTTTTTCTATTCGTCATAAATTAAAACTTTCATAAATTATAATATATCATCCAGTATCTCGTGGAATATATCTATTAGTAATTAATTTTCAATTATCTTGTTTTAACTTAACTCTTGGATAATGATTTTCTTTATAGCGGTCAACATTTTCCACAATTTCTTTCGATACATCAAACATCTTATATTTTACAGCAAAAGCATAAATAAAATCAGTTAAATCATCCAAAAAATTCTCCTTTTTAACATCATAAAATTTTTCAACCATATAACGATTTTTTAAACTATGTCATTGTCGATAATAATTCAAAAATATTTCACAAGGTTTATCATAAACAACTCCGGTTGAATAACTATCTTGTAAAAAATCTAAATACCATTTATCATTAAACAATAAATTTTTTGATGTTTTTAAAGTTGGATTAATAAAGTAATTTGTTTCCGACCAATTTTCAAAAAAACTACTGCGTAAAAACATTGTATTAATAAAATCAGTTTCATTAATACCTTTACCAGTACTACTTTCTTGTTTAAGCGTATATTGCTCCTCATTTAAGGGCCTAAACGCCGTTAAAGTAATAAATGGAATAACTAAACCCAAAAAACTTAAAATAAATATGGCAAATAAAGATAACGATTTTTTCATAAACTTAACTCCTAACTATACAATGTTTTTGAAACAATAAACCCAACAATATATAAACTTGATATCGTTAACATTAACGGATGACTAAACAAAACTGCCATTCTACCAAATAATCAAATCAACCAAGTATCAGAATTATATAAATCCATAATAATATTTTTTGCTGATGTAAATTGATTAATAATAACAGTAATAAAACCAGTTCCAAATATCGCAATCGCCGCCACCAATAAAACTAATTTAATCATTACTTAACACCTCTTTTAACTTTTGCTTGTTGTCTAACATTTTGACGCTTAATTTCTCTTTTAACAGTATTAATATCTTCTCGTACAGTTGACGAATATACTTGCGAAACACCATTATTAACTGTCAAACCTAAATTATTATATTGTGTTGATGTGCCGTGAATTGCATAAATCGATAACTTAATAACCATAAAAAAGATTAAAAAATAAGCAATTGAGGTATTTGTCATCGGTAATTTTGTATTTCAAATTACATCAAAAATAAACAAAAATATATCAAAAACAAAACTAAAAATCTTGTCTCAATTACTATTATTATTTTCAACTAATAAATTAATCATCTTTACTATTTCCTTTCTCTTTTTTTAGGTTTTAAATTCTTTTTCAAAATATCAATATCAAATAACTCCAATCGTTCTTTAACGCTTAATTTTGTGATTTCCGACCAATAATATTCTTTTTTATTAACAATTTCATCATTCTTTAAATCACGCACAAACTTTAACCATTGACTATCATACTTATTAGCGAATTCAAGGGGAATAATTATTTTAAAAAACCGAATTCCTAACCCAGCATCCGACTTATGTTTTGCTCTTTTACCTTCTGCTGTTCGTTCTACTGATTTTGTTTTTCAAATTTCATAATCCGTTATATCTTGGAAAATCCCAATTCGCATAATAAAGAAACGATTAAAAAAATTAAATCCTTTTTTAGCAACGGGTTTTTTTCAATGAAATTGGAATAATAATTCCACTTGCTAACTGGCGAATATTATTTCAAATCATACCCTCACGCTGAGCAGTAAACAACGCACGATGTCCAAAATGTCTCGCTAAAACAATTCACGGTATTTTACCACTATGAACTTTTTTTTCATCGTGAGGACTAGTTCCATCAATATATAAATAACTTTCATCAAATAAAATAACACTATCATCTAGGGGAACGGGTTTTGTTCTATCGGTAAAATCTAAATTTTTAAATGTTAAAACTTTAACTTTATCATCTTCTAACGGATAATTACTATAAATTTCATCTGTCAATAATTTCATAGTTTGCGACAAATAAGTTAAAAGTAATGTTTTACCAGTTCCTAACTTACCAATAATTACCGATAAGGGATTATCTCAAACAAAATTCACTAACCGAAAAGCATTTAACTGATAAAAAATATTTTTTCACAATCATCACACAAAATATACACATTGCAAAGCAAATAATATTCAAAATACTAAACCAACACAATACAAAGAAATTAACCAAAGTAATAAATCAATTAAACTAAACAAAAGCATTGAACCACTAATATAACAATAGTTTTTAAAGAAAAATATAAATTTTTTCATTATTTAAAATACCCAACTATTTTAAAAACCATTCACAAGAAAAACCAAGTTAAAAACAAAATCACAATTCAAACACCAACCATTAAAGTTAAATATTCATTTTGCGTTAAATTCCACATTGTAATACTTTCAACATTCGTTTTATCTATAAACAAAAAGACATGAATGAAAAACTCTTTTAATTTAATTCAATCATTTTGCATTTTTAAAAACTCCACATTTTTTGAATAAGTTTAAAAAACATTCCAAAAAACAAAACAATAAATAACACAAACGATATAACATATAAAAACTCAGGGGCATTTGCACCAATAATATAACTAACAAATTGAACTCAATAATCATATAAACTCATTTAATTTAAGTCTTTCAAATCATTAATTAATTCTTGTTCTTTTTCAACACTTCAATTTGTTAAATTATTATTGTTATTATTTGCTTTTACTTTTTTAGGTTCACTTAAAAATAACGCTTTTTTCATTTTAGTAAAATAATTTTGTTTATATTGATTATATAAATTGATTAATTCTGTTCCAGTTAAATATTTTCAAATATTTCGCTTTAAATTTTCATCATATTTTACAATAGGGTAAGAATTATCATAAATCAAACCGATTGCTACTTGTTCCGAATGTTTTTCACTAGGATAAATAAACTTATTACTCAATCAAAAACCAATATGACGATTATGATTAGGTAAATTTATAAAACTTGCTTTTTCTGTTGCAAAAGGGATAAATTCCTTACTAATAAAATAATTTTCTACATTCTGATTTTTCTTAACAAAATTACTCAATTTTATCATCTCCTTCAGTTTTTAAATATTGATTTAATTTTTCTTTTTAAACATCAAATTCTGCCTTACATTCAAGAATATATTTTATATACATAATAATCGCAAAAATAATAAATATAAAAGCACATACAGACATAATAATTACAAGCACAAAATATAGAAAATCTTTAACACTTCAACTTAATATTGAAAAATAAATAAAAGAACTTAAAAAAAAGAAACCAACAATTAAAATTAAAAAAATTAAAAAACTTAATAAAAAAATATCTTTAATAAAATTTTTCTTTATTTTTTTATATTCCTTAGTTGTTTTAAATTTCATATCCATAATATAGTCTCCTAACTAAATATTTGTTTAATAAACAATGTTATAAATAATGTTTATATAATGTTTTTTAATTGTAATAAAAACTGATTATTAACAATGTTATACATAATGCTAATATATTGTTTATTTAATGTTTAATAAACAATGTTAATAAACACTGTTAATAAACATTGTTAAATATAAAAATAATAAAAATTGGCACACTGAAAAATACTATTTAATTTTTAACAATAGTTATTAAAATATAAAATCATAAATTTATAATTAAGTTGATATTATTATGGTTTTCTCTCTGTATAAATTATTTTAAATAGAAAGAAGAAATAAAATATCGAAGAAATAATAAATTCATTTTTCTATTTAATAAATTCATTTTTTACAAATGTGATACCATCTATTTTTTGATTATCATAAATGGTATCACCAATTAAAACAATTATTTCTTTTAAATTTATTATTCAAATTTTTAATAAATTAACAAATTTGTAAATATTTTTATACAGAGAGAAAACCATAATAATACCTTAAATATAATTAAATTAATATTTTTACACTATATACTGTTTACAAGTTTTAAAAGAAAGTAGGTGTATTTATAAAAAATATTATAAAAATTTATTTCCCAAATCTATTACTAGTATGACCCTTAATAGAAATATTCTTATTTTTATTAAATCCTACTAAAAAAATATTTTTCATAACAGACTCAATATTATGAATAATAAACAATATAGATTTATCAACTATAGAAAATATAGTTAAATTTATATGTATAATAGGGGGTTTTTATTATCCCAATATTAACGATAGTAATAAAGTTTATTAAAAAATAAATTTGTAAACAGTGTATAGTGTAAAAATAAACAATAAAATTATTTATTTAATTCACATAAAAGCTAGTGTGCCTTAACTAAGATATATGATCGATTATAATAAATATTAAAATCCTTTAACCATAACACGGAAAAAGTTTAAGATTTTAATAATACAAAATATAGCAAATGGAATTAATATAATTCACGCTTCACCTAAGAAAACCATTATCTCAGGTAAAATATTTGTTATACCTTCTTTAACTTTTCATAATGCACTAGATAAACCAGTTCAAATACCAGTCATACCCTCAGACATAGTTTTAGGTGTAGGTGCTGTTAAAAAATTAAACGCTGTTGTTAAATACATACCTAACATTATTTATTACTCTCCTTTCTTTCAATTTCTTTTTTATCTTTTTTCTTTCCTCGAATTTGTTTAATTTTTTCGTAAATTAATAAACCAAAATAAAGAAAAATTGCTAATACAATAACAACACTAAATATTGTCGTTAATCAAGTTGGCATAATACATCTCCTTTCTAAAAAATATCGCGTCACGCTCCGCGTGTTCGCTACGCTCAAAATAAACAATATTGAATAAATTACCGCTAATAAATTACGCGGATAATTTATTCATTTTCTTTTAAATTATTAATTACTATCTTATTTACAGTATTAATAACAATATCTTTTCCATACTTAGTTACTAAGGACCGCAAAATAAAATAATGTTTCTTTTCAATAAAAAATCAACTCCTTTCAGAATTGATTTGTTGCACTTCGATTACATGATTCCTAAATTTAAAAGTTATTATTAAAATTATTATTAGTGAAATAATTGTTTTAATTGGTGATACCATTCATGATAATCAAAAAATAGATGATATCACATTTGTAAAAAATGAATTTATTATTTCTTCGATATTTTATTTTTCCTTTCTATTTAAAATAATTTATACAGAGAGAAAACCATAATAATATCAACTTAATTATAAATTTATGATTTTATATTTTAATAACTATTGTTAAAAATTAAATAGTATTTTTCAGTGTGCCAATTTTTATTATTTTATATATTTAACTTTTATTAACAGTGTTTATTAAGCATTAAATAAACAATATATTAGCATTATTTATAACATTGTTAATAATCAGGTTTATTGCAATAAATAAACATTATATAAACATTATTTATAACATTGTTTATTAAACAAATATTTAGTTAGGAGATGATAAAATTGAGTAATTTTATTAAGAAAAATCAGAATGTAGAAAATTATTTTATTAGTAAGGGATTTATACCTTTTACAACAGATAAAGCAAGTTTTATTAATTTACCTAATCATAATCGCCATATTGGTTTTTGGTTGAGTAATAAGTTTATTTATCCGAGTGAAAAACATTCGGAACAAGTAGCAATCGGTTTAATTTATGATAATTCTTATCCTATTGTAAAATATGATGAAAATTTAAAACGTCATATTTGGAAATATTTAACTGGAACAGAATTAATCAATTTATATAATCAATATAAACAAAATTACTTTACTAAAATGAAAGAAGCGTTATTTTCAAGTGAACCTAAAAAAGTAAAAGCAAATAATAATAATAATAATAATAATTTAACAAATTGAAGTGTTGAAAAAGTACAAGAATTAATTAATGATTTAGAAAGTTTAAATTAAATGAGTTTATATGATTATTGAGTTCAATTTGTTAGTTATATTATTGGTGCAAATGCCCCTGAGTTTTTATATGTTATATCCTTTGTGTTATTTGTTGTTTTATTTTTTGGAATGTTTTTTAAACTTATTCAAAAAATGTGGAGTTTTTAAAAATGCAAAATGATTGAATTAAATTAAAAGAGTTTTTTATTTATATATTTTTGTTTATAGATAAAACGAATGTTGAAAGTATTAAAATGTGGAATTTAACGCAAAATAAATATTTAACTTTGATGGTTGGTGTTTGAATTGTGATTTTGTTTTTAACTTGGTTTTTCTTGTGGATGGTTTTTAAAATAGTTGGGTATTTTAAATAATGAAAAAATTTATATTTTTCTTTAAAAACTATTGTTATATTTGTGGTTCAATGCTTTTGTTTAGTTTAATTGATTTATTACTTTGGATAATTTCTTTGTATTGTGTTGGTTTAGTATTTTGAATATTATTTGTTTTGCAGTGTATTTATTTTGTGTGATGATTGTGAAAAAATATTTTTTATCAGTTAAACGCTTTTCGGTTAGTAAATTTTGTTTGAGATAATCCGTTATCGGTAATTATTGGTAAGTTAGAAACTGGTAAAACATTACTTTTAACTTATTTGTCGCAAACTATGAAATTATTGACAGATGAAATTTATAGTAATTATCCGTTAGAAGATGATAAAGTTAAAATTTTAACATTTAAAAATTTAGATTTTACCGATAGAACAAAACCGCCCCCCCAGATGATAGTGTTATTTTATTTTATGAAAGTTATTTGTATATTGATGGAACTAGTCCTCATGATGAGAAAAAAGTTCATAGTGGTAAAATACCGTGAATTGTTTTAGCGAGACATTTTGGTAATCGTGCGTTGTTTACTGCTCAGCGTGAGGGTATGATTTGAAACAATATTCGCCAGTTAGCAAGTGGGATTATTATTCCAATTTCATTGAAAAAACCCGTTGCTAAAAAAGGATTTAATTTTTTTAATCGTTTCTTTATTATGCGAATTGGGATTTTCCAAGATATAACGGATTATGAAATTTGAAAAACAAAATCAGTAGAACGAACAGCAGAAGGTAAAAGAGCAAAACATAAGTCAGATGTTGGGTTAGGAATTCGGTTTTTTAAAATAATTATTTCCCTTGAATTCGCTAATAAGTATGATAGTCAATGGTTAAAGTTTGTGCGTGATTTAAAGAATGACGAAGTTGTTGATAAAAAAGAATATTATTGGTCAGAAATTACAAAGTTAAGTGTTAAAGAACGATTAGAATTGTTTGATATTGATATTTTGAAAAAGAATTTAAAACCTAAAAAAGAGAAAGGAAATGGTAAAGATGATTAATTTATTAGTTGAAAATAATAATAGTAATTGAGATAAGATTTTTAGTTTTGTTTTTGATATATTTTTGTTTATTTTTGATGTAATTTGAAATACAAAGTTACCGATGACAAATACATCGATTGCTTATTTTTTAGTCTTTTTTATGGTTATTAAGTTATCTATTTATGCAATTCACGGCACATCAACACAATATAATAATTTAGGTTCGACAGTTAATAATGGTGTTTCGCAAGTATATTCGCCAACTGTACGAAAAGGTATTAATGTTGGTAAAAATGTTTATCAAAATAGTAATAAGCAGCAAGTTAAAAAAGAACTTAAACGACAAAGTATTAGATATCAAGCAAAAAATATTAGAAGTACTAAATTTAAAGGAGATAAAAAGTAATGATTAAATTAGTTTTATTGTTTGCGGCGATTGCCATATTTGGAACTGGTTTTATTACTGTTATTATTAATCAATTTACATCAGCAAAAAATATTATTATGGATTTATATAATTCTGATACTTGATTGATTTGATTATTTGGTAGAATGGCAGTTTTGTTTAGTCATCTGTTAATGTTAACGATATCAAGTTTATATATTGTTGGGTTTATTGTTTCAAAAACATTGTATAGTTAGGAGTTAAGTTTATGAAAATTAAAATTTTAAAGTTTTTAAAAGAAAAATGATGAGAAATATTAGTATATATTTTAGTTGTTGGTTTTGGTTTTTCTTTATTTATTGGGTCAATTTACGATAAATGAGATAGATTAATTAATGAATTTGGCATTTTATTTGATATGTTATTTGCAAATTTGTTTTTATTTTTTTTGATTTGAATTAGTTTGATGTATTTTATTTATAATTAATTTTAAAAATAAGAAAGGTGGTAAAGAATAATGCGTAAGTTATCATATTTATTTGCCATATTTATTTTAACTTTTTTGGGTTTGGTTATCCCATTTATTACTTTAACGGCGTTTAGACCCTTAAATGAGGAGCATTATACGCTTAAACAAGAGAAATTTTATAAATTATAGTACTCATGAAGGTATTAATGAAACTGATTTTATTAATACGATGTTTTTACGTAGCAGTTTTTTTGAAAATTGGTCGGAAACAAATTACTTTATTAATCCAACTTTAAAAACATCAAAAAATTTATTGTTTAATGATAAATGGTATTTAGATTTTTTACAAGATAGTTATTCAACCGGAGTTGTTTATGATAAACCTAATGAAATATTTTTGAATTATTATCGACAATGACATAGTTTAAAAAATCGTTATATGGTTGAAAAATTTTATGATGTTAAAAAAGAGAATTTTTTGAATGATTTAATTGATTTTATTTATGCTTTTGCCGTAAAATATCAGTTGTTTGATGTATCGAAAGAAATTGTGGAAAATGTTGAGCGTTATAAAGAAAATCATTATCCAAGAGTTAATTTAAATGTAGATAATTGAAAATTAATTGGTAATAAATATGGAAAAGATATTAATAAAAATAATTATTGAGATATCAGTAATAAATGATATTTTACAGAAAGCGAATTAGGATATTTTAATAAATTTTATATAATAATTTGAAAAGATGGTTCAAATTATAAGATTTCAAATTCTCAAGGATTACATGGTACATATACCAATTTAAAAGCAGTTTATCGTTGAGATGGTGCTCGTGAACCACAATTACCAACCATTGATAAAAACACTGGTGAAATTACTGATTGAAATAGTTATCAACAAACTCGCGTAAAAGAATTTATTGATTTATCTTTATATTCTGTTTTGCAGGAAAATATTAGAGCTCAGCAAGGTGGTAGTGGGGATTATGAAAATCCGAATAAGGTTGGAACAAAGCGGATAATTTTTGATTTTGAAACGGTTGATGAATTGGATGTTGAAAATATTAAAAAAGCAATTTATCGAATGATTTTGACTGTTGATGAAGCAAATACAATTATTTCGGGTAGTTTAGAGTTAAATAATGTTAATAATGATGATTTAAGCTTTAATTTTAGTTTTATGCGAATGGGAATGGGTGAAGTTTTTAATTTTAATGGTTTAATTTATTCATCATTAAATAGTAAAGATTTAAAATATTATCAACAATTTAGCGGTCAGTTTGATTTATCTAAGTTTTTACAGTCGTTTTTTGCAACTGCGTTGGTGCCGGTATTTCAAAATCGTAGTTCATTTATTGAAAATGGGTATATTGATAATTTACAATATGATACTGTTTTAGTTAACTTTTTTGCTTTGAAATTACAAAATTTTAATAATATTTTGTTGAGTGAAAATATTAACGATAAATTGCAATTTGATAAATTATTAAATAGTATGTTTATGATTTCACAGAAATTTTATACTAAATTATTTACGTACGATTTTTGATTTAGAAAATAATACTTATGTTCAAGGTTATAATAAAAAATATGGTTTGTTAGTAAATAATGGTTTTAAAATTTACCCACGATATTTTTATTTTTCATATAAATATAAACAGTTAGATATTAAATTATATTCAGCATTTAAAAATCGGTTTTATACGATTAATAATTATGGTAGTGTTTTTAATTATGATTTTTCGGTTGCTAATAATTATGATATTAAGTTAAATTCGGGTTATGTTTTTGGCGGTAATTTACAAAATAAATATGGTTTGCAATATAAAAAAATTGAAGAACAAAAAATCGGTTATAATGTTTTTGAATTACAAGCACAAAGAGAGAATGATATGTACCGATATTATGATTTTAATTTTGTGATTTATAATTGACAAGAGATTAATAATGGTGGGTTGCTACCCGATAAACAATGATGACAAGTGCAATATATAACTCCTAAAGGTTGATGAGATTTAGAAACTCACATTAAAAATGCGGTGATTTGAATTGTTAACACTATTCCCGGTGTTAAACAAGTTAATGAGTTAGCGAGTGGTGTTGGAAAGGTTTTTGAAACAGTATATAGTTTTTTAGTCAAATATTTGAGGTATGAAAATTTAATCCAGCGTTGTATAGTACAATAACAAATATCTTTTTATTAATTATTTTTATGAAATTTGTGCGATTAATATAAAAAAGGAACTGTTATTCAGTTTCTTTTTGTTCTTTTCAATTTATAATTTTACCGGTGTTTTTGTCGATAGTTGGTAATTGTGGTTCACGAGCACCATCTCAACGATAAACTGCTTTTAAATTGGTATATGTACCATGTAATCCTTGAGAATTTGAAATCTTATAATTTGAACCATCTTTTCAAATTATTATATAAAATTTATTAAAATATCCTAATTCGCTTTCTGTAAAATATCATTTATTACTGATATCTCAATAATTATTTTTATTAATATCTTTTTCATCTTTATTACCAATTAATTTTCAATTACTATCTTTTGTTGGTTGTTGTGGATTATTACCCCCCCGTTTTCATTGTTATTTGGTTTTTGACAACTAATTAATGATGTTGTACTTGTTGTTGTTAATCCGATTGTTCCTAAAATACTAAGTCATTTTTTCATATATATTGCTCCTTTTTATTTTTCTATATATAACTGATTTTATTTTATATTAATTATATATCAATTATTCGTATTAAATATTAATTTTATAAGTTAATGAAAGGTATATAAGTGTTATGTATAGTCATTTGAGTTTTATAGATAAAGTTAAATTAGAACAATTATTATTATCAAAAATGTTTTTAAAAAAGAATGGTGAACATAATATTTCTGTAATTGCTAAATTTTTGAATAGACATCGTAGTGCTATTTTACGAGAAATTAAGAGATTTAAAACTATTAAAGAATATAGTGCTTATAAGTCAGATGAAATGTATTATGAGAAAAGAAAAAAAATAATAAAAGATGTAAGTTTACGGAAGAACAGATTAATTTTATGAAAATTAGACTTAATAAATATCCTGATGCTCCGAGAGAATTTATTTATCGTTATTTTTTAAAATTTGGTGTTAAATTTCCGGTTTATGTTAAAACATTGTATAAATGAATTCGTTTAGGTTTTTATGGTTTTTTAAAACAGAATTTGCGACATCGTGGTAAAAGAAAAATTAAAATATTTTTAATTTTTTTAAATTTATGGTTGATTTTTGTAATTTTTATTATATTATTTAATTAATAAAGATTTTTTGCACTTCATTTTACATAATTCATTTTATTATAATGTTCGTGCTGACAAACTAATAATTTTTAATGTTTCTTCAATTTTATCTTTTAAATAATTTAAGTAATAATAGTTAATGATTGACTCTCGTAAAATTTTAAGTTTTTTGTCATAATTAGACTGTAGTTGTTTTTCACAATAATCAAAAATTCGTAAATTTTCTTGCCACATGTTTAAATTAACTTTAAAATGTTGTCGATATAATTTGCGATATTCGTTAAGGGCATTACTAATGCGGTTATGAATAAATTCAGTACTTTGATTAATAACACGCATAATTTGATAAATTAACCCTTCATGTTGTTGCAAGTTAATTTGTTTCGTGTTAAAAGTTTTTAAATTTTTTAATAATGTATACAACCAATCTTTTTTTGTATCAGAAATTTTTTCAACATTCGTAATTAAAGCTACTTCAGCCATTAACTGATTATAATATTCTGTAAAGTTAGTATTCACAAGTATTCCCCATTCCGTGATATAAAAAAATGCTAATAAAATTTTTAAAATAATTGTTCCATAGTTTCATTTTTTAAATTGTACTTTATATTATATCGTATTTATTTTAAAAATTCAATTTGGCTGTAATTATTTATTATTAAAACCAGCTATTTCAGGTTATTTTACTAAAATTATGTATAATGATATAAGAAGTATAACTGCTGATAGAAAGGGTTTCAATTTTAAATGGAGAAAAAATTAATTCGTAATTTTTCAATTATTGCTCATATTGACCATGGAAAGTCAACCTTAGCAGACCGGATTTTAGAGTTAACAGGAACAGTTGAAAAACGAGAAATGCAAGAACAATTATTGGATTCAATGGATTTAGAACGTGAACGAGGAATAACAATTAAATTAAATTCTGTTCAGTTAAAGTATCGGGCTCAAGATCAACAAGAGTATATTTTTCATTTAATTGATACTCCAGGACATGTTGATTTTACTTATGAAGTATCACGTAGTTTAGCAGCTTGTGAAGGAGCAATTTTAGTTGTTGATGCAGCACAAGGAATTGAAGCTCAAACATTAGCTAATGTTTATTTAGCAATTGATAATAATTTAGCAATTATTCCCGTTATTAATAAAATTGATTTACCATCAGCTGACCCAGACCGCGTTAAAGAAGAAATTGAAAATTTAATTGGAATCCCAACAACAAATGCACCATTAATTAGTGCTAAAACAGGATTAAATATTGAACAGGTATTAGAAGCAATTGTCAAGGATATTCCTGCCCCATTAGACGGCGATGATAATAATCCGTTGCAAGCATTAATTTTTGATTCATATTATGATAAATACCGAGGCGTAATGGTCTCAATTCGAGTTAATCAAGGAATTGTTCGCGTTGGTGAAAAAATTAAATTAATGAATACCGGTGCTGTTTATGAAGTTACCGAATTAGGAGTTAAAACCCCAAAAGAAGTTAAAAAAAACCAATTAGGAGCCGGTGAAGTAGGGTGATTAGCAGCAAGTATTAAAATGGTGCGTGATGTTCGGGTTGGTGATACGATTACAACTGTTGCTAATCCAGCGCAACAGCCATTGCCAGGATATAAAAAAATGAACCCAATGGTGTTTTGTGGCCTATACCCAATTGATTCTGCTAAATATAAAGATTTAAAAGAAGCCTTGGAAAAAATTCAGTTATCGGATGCTTCCCTTGTTTATGAGCCAGAGACATCGCAAGCATTAGGTTTTGGTTTTCGTTGTGGCTTTTTAGGATTATTACATATGGATGTAATCCAAGAACGATTAGAACGAGAATATAATTTAGAGTTAATTGCAACTGCACCATCGGTAATTTATCATGTTTATTTAACAAATAAGGAAATGATTAGCATTGATAATCCAAGTGAATTACCCGCTGTGCAAAAAATTGATCGCATTGAAGAACCATTTGTCAAAGCAACAATTATGACCCCCAAACAATATATTGGTTCATTAATGGAATTATGTCAAAATAAACGTGGGACATATGTTAATTTAGAGTATATTGATGATACGCGACGAATTTTGACTTATGAGATGCCATTAAATGAAATTGTTTTTGTTTTTTTTGATCGGTTAAAATCAATTAGTAAAGGTTATGCTTCGTTAGATTATGATTTTATTGGTTATCGTCCTAATAAATTAGTTAAAATGGATATTTTACTAAACAATGAAATTATTGATGCTTTATCAATTATTGTTCACCGTGATTTTGCTTATGGTCGTGGTAAAGCTCTCTGTGCAAAGTTAAAAGAAATTATTCTCCGTCAAAATTTTGAAGTTCCAATTCAAGCAGCCATTAATCATAAAGTTATTGCGCGAGAAGATATTAAAGCTATGCGTAAAAATGTATTAGCAAAATGTTATGGTGGCGATATTACCCGGAAAAAGAAATTGTTAGAAAAACAAAAAGAAGGAAAAAAACGAATGAAAGCAATTGGTTCTGTTGAAGTACCTCAAGAAGCTTTTATGGCTGTTTTAAAGTTAGATGATTAATTGCTATTGTTAGCAATTTTTTATTAATAAAAAGTGATATAATTAATAAAAGGTGATAACAATGAATCTAAAATATAATAATTTTTATCATAAGTTTCTTAGTTTCTTTTTATTAGCATTATTATTTTATGTTTTTTTATTTTGAGGAATTGGAATTATTTATCCAGTAAATAATTTTGTTTTTGATAATGTTCTTTTTAATTTAGCTTATGTAGTGTTAATTTCCTTTGTTTCTATTTTTGTGGTAGGAATTTTAACGCAAATTTTAATTAATTTTCGTTTTTATCAACAATCATTTGACCATTATAAATTATTGCTTAAAAATAATTGATTTGTTCTTTTAACATGACTATTAAATTTAATTTTATTAACAATAACATTAGCTTATAATTTTCAACGCTATATTGTTTTAGTTCAAAATCAACATTTAGCACGAATTCCATATTTAATTTTATTAAATTTATTTTACATTTTTTATCTTATTATTGGTTTATCATTGCTATTAACAATTGCTTTAGTTGTTATTTATGGGTTTTATCTTAAAAAAATTACTTGTTTTGTTATTTGAACTAATACGGAAATTTATAATGAATTATTTATAAATAATTTTACAGTTGATCTATTTGCCGCAATGATTCGATTTCTCCAACAAATGAATATTGTAGTGATTATTAAATCACTAATTTGTCGAACATTTTTAAAAGCACAATTACGAAAAACAAAATTATTAATTCAGTTTAAAAAGGAAAATTGTCCACCCTTATTTGGTTTATAATAAATATTTTTAAAAATAATATTTATGAATAATTTATTTTTGTGATTAAAGGAGTTTTTAAGTATGAAAAAATTAATGATGATTTTAGCATCACTAACATTTACTTCGGCTTCTATTACTTCAGTTGTTAGTTGCACTAATGTTGCTGATATTGCAAAGAAAACCAATTATCATGTCATTCCAAATGTTGCTAGTATCAAAGCAGCTATTCAAAAGTTAAATTATAATCCAGATAACTTTGCTGTTGATCTTGATCCAGGAATGAAAACAGCAACAATTCGCTCAATGCCATATGTTTCGAATCAACCATTTTTAGCAAAAAAAAATTAATTTGGATTGAACAACAAATGATTTAACAAAAATTATTACTTTGATTTCATTACCATATTCAGAAGAAGCAGTTGATAAACCAGCAGATCCTGCTCGTGTTTTAGCAGTGATGAATGTTTTAAATGGCACAAATTTTACAAGTGATGATGTTGAAGTTATTGTGGAAGATAATAATTATAAAATTATTGCGAAAGAAGGAGGTAATTTTACTGGTGAATTAGAAATTATCTCAGAAGCTGTTACGTTTGACCAAGTGTATCCAGTTGTTAATTTAGGGAATGTTTATTTAGCTAGTGATATTTATAATAATTGAAAGAAAGACCCAACAGGAAGTACATTAATTATAGCGGCAGCTCTAATGGAATTTAGTGGTGATCCTAATCGTTTTTCTGCTTTTTATAGTCAAGCTATTATGCAAGCCTTTATGCAAGGTGGGATTTTAGATATTAATATTGATGATCAATTAAATGGTACTTTTTACTTAAGTGGTAGTGTACCCAATATTTTTAATGATTCTAATGTTACTTTTAAATTTCATGTTATTTTAGATCACCGTAAATATTTAAATTATAACAATGAAAAACCAAAAAATATGGAACAAATTAAAGTTACACTAAATGAAACATATACTGGAAATAATTTAAATGACATTCGCTATGCTGTTGTTAAACAACTGTTGGGACAATTTTTTGCAGAACAGTATAAAGACCTTTGATATGATGAGCTTTTAGTTGACAAGCCATATAATACAGATAAAAAAGAAATTGTTTTTCGCGCAAAACCAGGTTCAAAAATTTTGGCATCTTCTGATAAAATGGCATCAATTTTAACAAAACAGCCATTTTATCAAATTATTGCAACATTACAAGAAAAAATAAAATGAAGTAATTATGATTGAAAAAATGTTAGACTAAAACTAGTTTTATTTAAAACTATTTTTTTATTGTTTAAATAAACATAGTTTTTTACAAGTTCAAAAAAGTTATTTTTTAATTTTTAAAGTGCATTATCTTGTTGAAAATAAAATAATATATTATATAGTGTAATTGGATATACGTTATTATGATTCAGAATTATAAAGTTTAACATTCATTTAATCGTTAGTTAGCAATTAGCGGCTAATTCATTTTATTTTTAAATTTATCAATCTTCTTGAATCTGGTAGGGTGGTTGGGGTGTTAAGCGAAAAGATATAGATATTTTTTAATGTATTAAATATCAAATATCAATTAGCAAAACATATTAACTTTTAGTTGTTTCAGAATAATAATTAAAAATAATTCCCTTGTCTATTTTACAAAAACCTGGTCTGTAAAATGATTTGTTATACAAATATGTCCATTCTTTTTAATTCTTTAAACTAAGTAGCAAATCGATTTTTAATAAACATAATTAATAAAAATAATATATATAACCTGAATTATTTAATTATTGCTGAAAAAATATAATTATCAACATAATAAGCATTACCCTGAGTCAAAGTTATGTTACGATTATGTGAAGTAATACTAGTTTTAAATTTAAAACTAGTATCTTTTTTATTTTAAATTTTGGTTTAATTAAAATGGTAAATAACAAACAATTTTTACATTTTATTATTGGTTTTTATAGAAATAGGGTATAATTACAATATATACTTAATAATATGTATGGTTTGTTATGGCTAAAAGATAGGTGAAAAAAATGGAGAAATTACGTGGAGTGTCATTAACTTTCTTAACAATTGGCGGAATTTTTAGTGCGTTACTGTTTGGGATATTAATTATGGTAGCAAATAAAATTAATAGTCAAATGTTCCTTTATAATGCTGCATACATGCTATTACAAGATATTGCCCTTTTGGTTTTACAGTTCTCAAATATGACAGTATATAATAATATAATTACAAAACCAGAATTAGTTGGTGCTATTTTAATTGGAATTTCTAGTTTTTTAGTATTAATGTATTTAATTCCAAATTATTTATCAAAAAATAATAGTTATAAAGTCTTTGGAATAAGTTGAGCTTTTATTATTGGATTAATATCTTGCGTTTTATTAACAATGGCTGTTGCGCTTGCTGGTCAACCAAGAAGTCTTAATGCTGGTTTAAATATTTTTAAATTAAATTTACCGATTAATTCAGGATTTATTTTGTTATTTATTGGTCCAGGATTAACTTTCTTTGGTAGTTGATTTGCAATAACTTATTATAGTAAAACACGAAAAACAAAATCATTAACGCAAGATCAAAAAAATAATTTAACAGCGATTAATTTTGAAACTGGTAAAATTGGTGCTCGTGGTTTAACACCCCAAAAAGAAATGGTAAGTCAAAGTGAACTTACTCCTCTTGAAGAAACAAAAAATCCTATTAACAACAAATCAGTTTCAACAACAAATGATTTAAAAGCGAAGATGACCTTATTGAAAGCGAAGATGGCTCGGAATGCTCTTTTACATGAACAAGGTGAAGCAGCACATCTTCTACCAGTAGAAGAAGATAATAATGCTACTAATTCAAAGCCAACAATTCGTGTTGGTGCAGAAGGACAATATTTACCTACAATTAAAGAGAACGAAGGAATTGTTGATGAATCACCCGTAGCACTACTTATTGAACAAGAAGGTGACTTTGTACAAAAAGGTGATATTATTAAACATCGTGATTATTCAGCACCTATTTTTAGTACGGAAAGTTCGCCTTCAAAAGGAAAATTAAATTCATATGATTCAATTATTATTCCAAAATCAAAACAACATATGTCATTAGATAAAACAGTATTAGCTCAACGAATTGGTTCAGTGCCAAAACCAAGTGGTAAACAACGCATTAATCCCAATGCTCGCGTTGATAGTTCTTATGATGGTAAAGTTTTTTTAGGTGATATTGATAAAATTTGAACAGCTGGCAAAAAATACCGTGAAGATATTACAAAAAAACCAGCAACTAATAATTCTTTGCAATCATCAGAGTTACACCATAATTTTGAGAATGAAAATGATGATAAAATAGATGATAATCATTAATTAATCCATATTTATTATAGGGGGAGGAACAGCATGGCATTCGAAAAAGTGCTACCATATCAGGGTAATTTAATTAAATATGATTTAATTATTAAAGAACAAAAGAATATTGTGTTAAATGTTAATAATGGTAAAATTAAAGTATCAGCCCCTAGTTATGCCCATGATTGAGAAATTGAAGCTCTAATTTATAAAAATATTAAGAAAATTATTACTGTAATTGATTTTCACGATAATTATCGAAAGATTGTTATTAATCCAAATGGAACAGGTTATGTTTATGTTTTTAATGAAAAATATCCATTGCAACTAACGAATGAGAATATTCATACTAAAATTGTTAATCGACAATATTTTTTATTAAAAGATGCTGGTAGTTATGATGAAAATGTTAAGAAGTTACATCATTTTTTAAAGCAAAAATTTAGTTATAAATTTGAGCAATTATTAAATAAATGAGCAACAATAATGAATTTATCTTATAAAAATTTAACAATTAAAGCAATGGTTCGCAAATGAGGTGTTTGTTATCCTCAAACGGAAAAAATTGTTTTAAATACAAAATTAATTCATTTTGATTCAACAGTATTGGAATATGTAATTATTCATGAATTATCACATTTAGTTCATCATAATCATTCTAAGTTTTTTTGATATTATGTTGAAAAATATATGCCAAATTATCGTGAAAAAGTTGAAATTTTAAAAAAACCAGGGATTTAAAATGGTTTTCTTTTTAATTTAATATAATCAAGTAAGGAGTTAAGAAATATGCTTTATATTAGTAATCAACAAGACACAAAAAATCTTGAAAATTTTATTTTTAATCAATTTGATATTCCTCCAGTTAAATTAATGGCAAAAGCAGCAGAAGGCTTATTTCATCATTTGAATTTAGCAGTTCATAGTTTTTTAATTTTAACTAATGTTGATAATAATGGTTGGGATGGCTTTTGTTTAGCGAAATTAATTAATGATTATGATGGAACAAAAAAGATTCATATTCATATTTGCACGGATAAAAAAACCTTTGATAATGCTAAAACCCGACTGTATAAATTATTTTGGGGTATTTAATATATTTTAAGAAATTATGGAATAAATAATCCATCTACTTAACTTAAAGATACCATGTTTAATTTTATTGTCAACAAATTTTTATATTTTTTAAATTTAATCACAACAAAAAATGCATTTTTATTAAAATTATTTAACTTAAAAATAAAATTAATAAAGATGTAAATTTTGCTGTTTAGTTTTATTAAAATTATTATATAAAATACTATTATTTTCTGGTGGTTTAAAATCCTTAATATTATTTCTTAATTTTAGCATACTAGTATTCAATTTATTTTTAACAGTTTTTTCGCTATAAATTCCTTTTTTAGAAAATATCCCCTTACCATAATGGGAAACATCACCCTCCATATGACAACCGATATTATTTCATAATGTTTGATTTTTAATGCCCTCTTCGTTATTTTTAATTAAATTAATTGTTTTTCTTAAAAACTTTTTAGAACTAGGAATAAATGACTTACTTTCTTTTAAACATTGTAATAATTCATAATATTTTCCATTATAAAAATAATCAACAACTTGTTTAAAAGTTTCTTCATTTTCTTTAATTATTCTTCGGTGGGGTAATAAATCCTTAAATCTTTTTACTAAATGAAATTTGTCTATTGTATAATGAACTTTGTTATTAGGGAAACAATTTGCAATATCTTTTTTAACCCCTTTAATTCAATTTGCTCCATCACCTAAAATCATAATTTCGGTATCATCTTGAATATTATAATTACTTATTATCAAAAGTATTAATTTAACAACAAAACGGGTTAATTTTGTTTTTTTAGAAATATAAATTGGAATATTATCTATTTCGTAAACACCTAACTTATTTGCAATTACATGTCTTTTTTCGGTTGATTTTTCTTGATCATAACCAGTATGAACAGTGGACAATAATGTGTGTTTTTTAACCTTTTTTCTATCGCATTCTATTTTAAGGAAAGTTCCATCCACTTGAATATATAAAGTATGTGGGACATTTATTTTGATATTGGTATTATTAATATAATATTTGTCTTTTGTTGTTGCATTTTTTATAATATTTGAAATTGACATTAAACTAATTTTTGCTTGTTCTAAGGCATGTAAAATATCGCGGTATTTTTTATCATCACTTAAAAACAATAAAATTCTTTCTTTAACATCATTTCCTACTTTTTGTCATTTTTTAATTAGTAAAAATTCATCTAAAATAAAAATATATTCTTCTTTTCCTGTTATTGTGTTAATTTTATAATATCTTCGTCTGTTAAACGTTATTTTACCTTTTAAAGTAATTAATGTTCTTTTAATATTATCTTTTACTCGATAATGTTTAAATTTATCATATTTTTGATAATTTTGAAAAATAAGATCATCTATATTTTCTAACCTATATGCAATTTCTCCAACAGCATATCTATTCAAATCTTCATATGTTTTATTAAAAAAGTTTTCACCATTAATAATATTATTAATATCCATTTTAAAGTTGTTTCCTTTCGTGATTTAAAAATAAATCATCACACACATTAAAATAAACACCTAAAAAAAGCAAGTTATTTTTAACTTGTTTTTCAAATATTTAATTTTTTTAATATTATTTAATACAATTTTGATACTTTTTTTATAACAAAAATATTATATCTTAATTTAAAATAAAAAAAACAAGATTTTTTAACCTTGCTTATAATAATTTTCGTTAAAATAAATTTTTATCATTATTCTTTGTATATATTTATATTCATTATATAATTTTTATATAAATAAAATATTAAGAAAGGACTGACTTTTTATGAAAAAAAGATTAAGTTTTTTAGGAGCAATTACATTACTAGGAACAAGCACAACAAGTTTAGTTGCTTGTAATAATATACCACAATATAACGAAGATGAATTACAACAACTAAAAAAAGAAAACCAAATATACACAAATTTCCAAGAAATAAAAGAAAACTTAGAATGAATAGCACCACAAGAAAAACCTTTTAATCAAGTTGATAATAAATATTATTTTGTTGTGTGGCGTGGCAATGAAAATGATGTTTGAGAAATTGTTAAGTTTAAAAATGATACAAAATTAGAAGATAAAAAAGATAAAAAAATAGATTTTAAAAGTGATTATGAATTATTTTTGTATAAAGCTCCATATTTTTCGGTAGATTTAATAATTAATAAAATTAATAACCCTGTCTCTATTGTTCAATGACGAGAATATATAAAAAATAAAAATTATTTTAAAGCAGTTTATCGTTGAAATGGTGATGAGCAAAAATTACCTGATTTAATTGTTGATAATAATGGCAATGTAAAAGTTAATAGTGAATAAAAAAAGCAATTTTTACTAAATTGCTTTTTTAATTTATTTAATTTTCTTTTTCATCATCTTTTTTAATTATGTCATTAATATTATCTTCTTTATTTTCACCTAGCAAAATACATTCATTATTAATTTTTTCTTTTAATTTTAGCATTAGTTTATTAATTTCAGTGAATAAAATTGGCAATCCCAATGTTAAACCGTGAACTATTCAATATGCTAATCGTAGAAAAAATAACTTAGTCTTTTTCTTTTTCATTTTTATTACCATCCTTGTTTTTTTTGTCTGATATTTATTTTGTTGTTATTAGCAAGTTTGTTATTTATGATTGTAATAACATCTAATTTCGTATTAATATTATTAATTTCAATTTTAATATCGTTTATTTTTTCTTTTAATTCTTTATTTTCATCTCTAATTTTTTGTTGTTTTTTACTCAAAATAGTTGCTGTTATGCCAGTTGTCCCACCAGTAAAAAGTGATATAACCAAAACAATAATTTCTAAAATAGTTTCACTCATTTTTTATTCTCCTTATTATCAAATTAATGGTTTTCAACTTCCAAATGCTATTAAACCAATAGCGGCCGTTGTCACAATACCACGCTGTGCTTTATCTCATGTTTTAAAATCTTTTCATACTCAAAATTTAATCATCCCACCATCATATTTTAATATCGGTGATCATTCTTCTCCACCATTTCAACGATAAACTGCTTTAAAATAATTTTTATTTTTTATATATTCTCGTCATTGAACAATAGAGACAGGGTTATTAATTTTATTAATTATTAAATCTACCGAAAAATATGGAGCTTTATACAAAAATAATTCATAATCACTTTTAAAATCTATTTTTTTATCTTTTTTATCTTCTAATTTTGTATCATTTTTAAACTTAACAATTTCTCAAACATCATTTTCATTGCCACGCCACACAACAAAATAATATTTATTATCAACTTGATTAAAAGGTTGTTCGTCTGGTGTCATTTCTTTTAATCTGCTTTTGACATATTTGGCACTGCTTTCTATTTTGTAGGGCATTTCTCTAATTCTTTTGTCTAGTTGTGCTGTTTTTTGATTCATTTTTTCCATTTCTTTATTTCATTTTTTATTGAATTCTTCCTTTTTTTCTTGGGTATATTCACAAAAATTAATAAAATTGTTGGGGTCTTTGATTGATTGATAACGAATGGGAACTCGTGCGGTATATTCTCAATTAAAGGATTTTATTTTTTCGCCTTTTAGGGGTAAATTAAAACTAAGAATAGGGAATTCATAAATTCCGTCTTTATGTCTTGTGTTTAAGTTATCTTGGATTAATCTTCCTTTGTCTGTTCATACAAAATATTCGCTAGCACATTTATTTTGATAAATTGCTTGGTATTTAAAATTATTTACTTGATTAATGTTATCGATTATGGCGGTTGCTATTGTTTTTGAATTATCGTTTCAAGTCATGGCACTTTTAATATTTTTTCATGGTTTGTTTTCTTCTTCGTTGGTTTTTTCAAAATAGAATTTATTGTCAATTCCGCTTGGTTCAACTTCGTCAATTTTAGTGTTAATGGGGCATTGTTCTAATAATTCTGTTAATTTTTCAATTTGTTCGCTTTTGTTTTCACCTAAACTTTCAATAAATTTTTTATTAATATATTGGTATTTTTCATCGGGGTTGTCTATATCGGGGATTGGATATACTAATGGTGCTTTTGACATATCTATTTTAATTGTTAAAAATATTGTTGTTGTTGTTGTTTCTGCTTGGTTTTTTGCATAGGGAATTAAGTCGTTGATATCGTTTGTGGTGTTGTTTTCTACTTTAATCATTCTTCCGCAAATGCTTAAATAAAAAAATGGTATTTCTTTGTTTCCTTTTTTTGTTTTTATTTTTACTTGAATTCCGTTGTCTTCATATTTGAATTCTGCTTCTAATTTTTCTTGTTCGCCAAATCCGTAAAATAAAAAACCAGTTGAATTGTTATCACATAGTTTTAACATTTCTTCGTTATAATTATCGCTATTCCCTAATAAGTTTATAGCGTTTTTATTGCTTAATTCTTTATTAGCATAGTAGGGGATTGTTTGGTTTCTTAACAAAAAATCATAGTATATTGCTTGGTCGCGGTCTGTTAAATAATCTTCTGTATTGTCAAATGTTATAAATCTAAATGCCATTTTTTTACCTCTCTTTTATAAATATTTTTTTCTAATTTGTTAGATGTTTTATCTCATTCACTATGTAATGCGTTATTAGCAATCATGTTTTTATTCATTGTTTCTTCAAAGTTGTTAAAATTATTGTTTAGATCGTTGTTTAGTTTTGTGTGTGGTTTTAAGTCTTCTCAATATTTTTGATTTTCTTTTATATTGTAAATTGTGTTATTTTGTAATTGATAAGTAAATAATTCAATATCATAGCTTCATTCTTCATTTTTAATATCTTCTCATGATAAATTACTTTCATTTAATAATTCGTTTGTTAGTATTTTAATTTCGTTCTTTTTTGTTCTTAAATTAATATTAAAAATAATTTTTTTAATTGAATTTCTATTGGTTGCTTGTAATTCATATTCTGTATCTTCTTCAATTTCAATAATTCGCCCATAAATTAATATATATGTATGATTAAAAACAACTTTATTTCCAAGGTGTCTTTTATTAACTCTTTTTCTTCGTTTAAAAAAATAATATTTTTATCTTTAACAAAAAAACTAACAAAAAAATCTTGAATAATTCCATCATCACACGCTTCTACATTACAATTAGGAAATGTTTTTAAAACTATTGCCATAATTTAACCACCTTATTATTTTCATTATTATCTAACATAAAAAATCACCAGCCTTAACAATAATAATTAACCCCATCATTTATTGTCGTCGTGATGATACCGTCATTAAAAATATTTGTCAAATAAAAAAAGACAATTTATATTGTCTTTAAAATATAACAATGATAAAATCAACTAGTGTAAAATTAAATAATTTTAACAAAAAAATATTTTTTAATTAAATTTATAATATATAGGGATAATAATAAATTAAAAAAGAAAATACATTAATAAAAATTTTTAAAAGGATTTAAATATATGAATAATTATTATATTTTTATAGATGATAGTGGCAATATTTATTTAACTAGTAAGGAAAGTTATTTTGTATATGGTGCATTAATTTTTAATGATTTTAATAAAGTTGTTGAATTTGAAACAAAATGAAAAAATAATTTACAAAGTAAATTTGGTAAAATAGCCGAAAAAAAAGCTAGTGAAAAAATAAATCGAGGAGCTAGAAATTCATTTTATGATATAATAATTAATTTTTCTTACTCAAAAGCATATATAGTTGCCAATAAAAAAAATATTATAAATTAAAAGAAATTGAATATAATTATAATTATATGCTAGAAAATATTCAAGATTCAAATAAGGATAAAATTAAAAGACTAATAAAAAAAGATAGAAAAAAAATGTATGAAATACAAAAAACTTATTTAATATCAAGTTTAGTTTCTGAAATAATTAAAAAACTAAAAATAAAAAATAAATCAAATGTAAAAATTATTATAGATATTGATAATTTTAATTTTACTTTTGATGAATGAAATAATTATTTTAACAATATGCATCCTTATTTAAAATTTAAAAAAATTAATTATGAATTACAAATAGTTGATTCTAAAAAAAATTTCATTTTACAAGGATCGGATTTTTGAGCAAATGCTGTTTGAAGAAATTTTGAAAGAAATAATAATGATTTTTTTTCTTATTTTTTAATTGAAAATGATGATGAAAATATTTTTGAAGTTAAACACCCTTGAAATGAATGATAAATAGTATATAATATAATCATAGGTGGGCCGTATGGACTTGTCCGCTATCGGTAAGAGCATTGTTTGTTTCCCCACCTAAAAAAGAGATTTAATAATCTCTTTTTTATTTTTGAGAATATATTTTATATAATTCAATATAAATTCGGTCTTTATTATCGCGAAAGATTTTATAAGCAAATAGAAGAGCAATAAATCCATCAATCCTTTTGTTTTTTGATCTTTTAATTGGCATCATATTTTCTTTTTCTTCATCAATAAGAACATCAACATTATTAAAGTGTAATTTTAATAATGGGTTTTGATTAAAAACAAATTTATTGTCATCAAATTCTAATTTAAGGGCTTTTATAATTGGGCTAATTGTTCTTACTCCAAATCTAATTAAATTATTTATAAGATAAAATCCTGCATTATCTAAATGTTGTTTTAAAAGATATGAGTTAAAAGTATCATATCCTATACCATAACAAATTAAATTATATTTTTTCATTATATTTATAATATAATTAACAATTTCACTAATGTTGATTTCTTCTCCTTTGCATAATGCTAATATTCCTTGTTCTTGGTAAAGTTTATATGGTATTTTATCTTCTGTTGTTTTTTCAATTATTCTTGCTTCTGGCATAAAAAATTGTGATAATAATATAAATTCATTTGTGTCTAAATTTGGGATTAAAAATACAACTGCACTTAGATCGTTTGTTTTTGATAAATCAATTCCAATAGTACAAATTCTATTTTTTATTAAGTATTCATCGGTATTAATAATTTTATTATTTTTAGTTTCTAAATCTAATCGACTAAAAAGGGCACTATCTAAATTGCTTTTTAAATTACAATGTTTAATTAAAAAATTTGGTTGTTGAGTTGGTGTAATTAATGCTTCTTGTCATTCGGCTTTAAAATTATCAATATATTTAGAAATACCCAAATTTGGATTAGCTTTATAAAGATTGTTAAAATTTTTTCATTCATTTCTTTCATCAAGTTCATAAATTCAAGGTAAAAATTTATTATCTTTTATTGTGTTTTCTAAAACTTTCTCAGCATAAGAATATCTTTCATCGAAAATATTTTCTCTAATAGATCCATTGGTTGTTATTAATAACATTAAATAATCTTTTCTTTTTGCGGTTGCTGTTCGCATAACATCATAAATGTCACGCTTTTCCATCATTGCTACTTCATCTAAAACAACAAAATAGGGGTTTAAACCATCTAATGTTTTTGTTTCTGATGATAGTGGTTGAAAAAAAGAATTATTATGTATAAACTCTATTTTATCTCGCTTAACTTTTAAAATTTTATTTAAGTTAGGATTAATAAAAATCATTCGTCGCATTTCTTCATAAACTCTTTTTGCTTGATCTCGTTTGGTTGCAATAGAATAAAGTTCGGCATTTGCTTCATTATCTATAAAATTAAACTTTTTAAAGCGATTGCAGAAGCAAGGGCGGTTTTTTCATTTCCTCTTCCGACAATTAAGAGTGCTTCTTTAAATCTTCTTAAATTTGTTTTTTTATCATAAAAACCATATAATGCTTCTAAAAATGCTTTTTGCCATAATTCTAATTTAAAATTTTGTTTATTATATTCTCCAGTTGTATGAAAGCAAGATTTTTCAATAAAGCTAATTGTTTTATTTGCTTCTTTGTGATTAAAATAATAATCTTTATTTGATTTTAATTCTTTTACTAATGTGGAAACAATTTTTTTAATTTTTATTCCAACTTTATTTTTATTGGAGTTTTTATTTATTCATTCATAATATAGTTCTAAATTTGTTTTTTCATTATTTGCTTGCATTCTTATTTTTCCTCTGAATTATCATATAAATTATTAAAATTAAAAGTATCGGAATTATCTTTTTGATTAGCTATTTTTATTCATTGTTCTATTATTTCATATCCAGCTTTATAATCTTTATATGCTTGTCCATAAGAAATTAAAGCGGGGTGTCTTACTTCTTTTGGTTTTCCACGATTATTATCGGTTTCAGAAAATAATTTACCGTCATTAATTAAGGTTTGGATTTCATTATTAATGTTATTTAAAGTTAATTTAAGGGTACAAAATTCTTCTAAAAAATCAAGTTTAATAATATCTAAAATAACATTTTTTTCTTTTAAAAATCGTTTATATTTATTTATTAATTTTTCTTTATCTTTTTCTCAATTTAAAAGGTTTTTTTGTTGGTTTAAGTTATTGTTTTCTTTTGTTAAAATGCTTTCATTTTTTGTCAAAAAAGGGGCATTTTTTGTTAAATTTTGGCTATTTTTTGCTTGTTTTTTGCTATTTTTTAACTCATTCATTTATAAAAACTCCTTTATTTACGGGGTTTTTTATTATTTTTAGTATAAAAGTGCGGTTTTTTTCAAAATTAAAAAAAGTGTACACGGAACCCCACCACATCGGAACCCAAAAAGTCCTTATTTTAAAGGACTTATAGGGGGTATATAAGTAAAATAAAATTAATATTTATATAACTAATTACACCGTGATGATACCGTCATTAAAAATATTTGTCAAATAAAAATATATAAATATTAATTTTAAAAAATAAATATTTAATAATATATTCTATATATGAAAAATAAAAAACAACAAAAATTAAATAAAATAAGTAATTCAATATATCTTGTAATTCTTAAACAAAAAAGATACCCAACAAGCAAATACAAAAGATTATTTAATCTTTCACATAAAATTATCAGATGTCTAGCATTAAAAACAATATTCACTATAAAGTTTTACAATATAAGTATAACAATATTTTTTATTATTTATATAATTAAATAATATGTTTAGAATAAATTAAAGACTTAATAAATAATTCCATATATTCAAAATCAGGTACATATTGATCATCTACTTTTATACTTGGTAAGAAAATATAACTTTGTTTCATTCTATCTATTCCTCATTTTCTCCCATAATTAAATCTAAATTTTTCTCATTTTATCATAGTACATAAAAACATAGCTAAAAAAGGATTCATTTTATACTTAATAGTTTTTAAAATTGTAACATCACTAGTTGCTAAAAAATCTGAATTTTGATAAAAACTTTCTCCAACAGAACCATTATTAGCAATAGTTATAACATTCTTACAATTTAAATCATTAATTTCTTGTTCATCCACATATTTAATAATACCATTGTTTGAAGATGTAGTTGTAACAAATGGTATTTTATTTCCTTCTTCATAATCATTGACTTTAACTCCTTTTGCTCGATTAATTAAAAAAATATTTTCATCACCTAAATTAAAAAATCTTCAATCATCAAAATTAATTTCATATTTCTCATTGATTAATGAATCTGCAGAAGCAACTTTAATTTGTTCTGAATTAAATAAAAATGTAGCATATTCTTTAATTGTTCTTATAAAATGTTTTTTAGATAATTTAGTATAATTACTATCAATATAAGCTTCTGGCAATCACTCATC
The DNA here is from genome assembly GCF_001886855.1 of Spiroplasma citri. NCBI lineage: Bacteria > Bacillati > Mycoplasmatota > Mollicutes > Entomoplasmatales > Spiroplasmataceae > Spiroplasma > Spiroplasma citri. The sequence continues at coordinate 1,026,804 of NZ_CP013197.1, read as the reverse complement.
ATAATATTTTAATTCAAGCAACTTAGTTGTGAAATTATTAGATACATCCTTATTTTTTATTGCATCTAAGCATGTTTTTTCAATTTTTTCTCAATTGCCCATGTCCATTCGACCAATATATTTTACTTTTTTAAAACCATCATCTTTTAATGAATATAAAATAGTTTTATCATTTTTTTCTCATGCTCTAAATACTAATATGCATGTTACTGTGGCAGTTGGATAAAATAATTCTTCTGGCATAGATATTACAGCTTCTAATTTATGATTCTCTAAAATTTTTTGTTTTAGCAATGTATTAGTAGCCTTTTTATTCGTTGATAATATAGTAGAAACCGGCACAATTGCTACACCAATGCCTCCTTTAGATAAAGAATCTAACATATGTAACACAAATTTTAATTCTTTTTCATCCTCTTTTTTTTGAGAATAGGGAGGATTTATTAAACCCACATTAGTATTGAATTTTTTATTAATATCTTTTGAATTTTCTAACAAAGAATTTTTACAAAATAAATTTGTTTTGCCATCCCCTCTAATTATCATATTAGAACAAGCTAGCGCAAAAATATCGTCTTGTGATTCATACCCTATTAATTTTTTTGAATATATACTATTAATTTCTTCAACAGATAAATCCTTTGATTTATCATTAAACATTTTTTCTAAGGCAGCGATTAAAAACCCACCAGTTCCAACACAAATATCTAAAACTGTTGATTTATAATTAACATCTGCCAATTTGGCAAATAGTGTAGTTATATGTTTTGGAGTTAATACTATACCAAGTCCTTTTCCATCTCCACCAGTATATCTAACAAATTCAGAATAAAATTTACCTACCAAATCAATGTTTCTAATTTCTTTCATAAATGGATATACTTTTTCTTCTAAATCACTTAAAAATTTAAACAATAGATTATTATATGATGAATCTGTTAAAACAATTTTGCCATTCAATAGTTCTTGTTTATTAACAACTCCTTCAAATTCTCTTTTTAATACTGATATTTTAGTATTATCTAAATTTGAATTTTTTAAAGCTTCTTCAATAAAGATTATTATAGTACGAGCAAGAATATTACCATCTAAAATAGATTTATATTGTGCTCTAAATCCATCATTATCTAAAGCTAATAAAAGTGCAGATACTAATAAAGGCTTTTCTGTTTCTTTTAATTTTGCTTCGTCTCTCATTGCATTGTGTAATTCTCTGGAATATTTAATTAGTTCATTTTCACTAATTGGTTTTTTTGAAATTTCAAAAATAGATAAATATTCATCAAAACTTACTAAATCATTAAACTTTCTTGGAATATACCTTTTATCATTCTTTAATCAAGAATATGCAGAAATTTTAATATCATCTAAGGATTGACCGCTTACTCCTAAAGCAATAACATTATAATTATCTTTTAAATTACGTGCATAATGTAATGCGCCATCAACAGCATATTCTTTTGGAGAATCTAAATTTTCACTTATATGAAATTTAGACAATGACTTACATTCTATAATGATTACTAATTCTTTAGTTTTATGTCAAATTATAAATTCAGGCTTACCATTACCTATACCTTGTTTACTAGAAAACTTAAGCAAATCTTTAATTTTTTCATTACTCGAAATTTGTTCATCAATAACTATATCATTATTACTATAATAATTTAACCTTTGTAACTTATCGCGCACTATATTTTCTGTAATTCTTTCATTTGCCATAATTTGACTCCTTATTTTAACAAAATAAATTTACTAATTTATAATATCATACTTATGCCATACATTATAATAAATAATTCATTATTACAATTACATTAAATACAATTACATTAAAAAATATATAAAATTTATCTATTTTTTTCTATTTCAGCTAATTTAAGTTGCTAATTTAAGTTTTAATTCTAATATTTTTTTTCTTTATCTAATAACTCTTGTTTTAGTTGATTAGAACTTTGAATATTTTCACTAGAAAAATATTCATAATATGTTTTACCACTTTATTTATCTTTAATATTTGGATATAAAGACCATATTATTTTAATTTGTTTTTCTTTCATTGGCCATAATTTTTCTCCTTATTTTAATATTTATAAATTAATCTTATCATACTTATTTTTTATACATTTAAAATGTCCATTATAAAGTAATTGATTTTCATTTTCATTAATTTTTAATAATCCTGCTTGGGTAAAAATAATTGGAATTTCTTTATTACAAACAGAACAAATTTTATTATAATATCCTATTATTATTTTATAACTATTCATTTTTTTTCACTTCCTTTGTTAATTTTTCTTTTCTGTTTTAAACATTTTTATAAAAATCTTTTCTAATACATCAATCACAATGCTATTACCAGCTTGTTTATAAAGTTGTGTTTCTGAAACAACTTTGCTTGCTTTAGCAAAGTCTTTATTCTTCTTTATCAATTATTTTTACTTTGCCAGTTTCTTCGTCAATTATGACATTATCGCGGTATCCTTTTTCGGTTTTGTGTTCTTTATTGTGGCATTTCATACATAATAGTTCTAAATTTTTTCAAGCAAAAAGTTTATCAATGTTTCAATTAATAAAATCTTGATCGGTAATATATTCTTTGTGGTGAACAATAACGCCATTAACTATATATCCTTTTTGATAACATCGTTCACACATTCCCATTTTGCTATTAAAATAATCGTTTCTTATTTTTACTCATTTTTTATTGCGATAAAATTTATGTCTAATTGGACGATTTTTATCATAATCTTTTCAATTATTTTTCATTTTCTTAATCAGAAAACATTTCATCAACAGTTTTAGCAATTTCTTCATCATCATTTATTTCATTACTGCTAAATTCTTGTTCTAAATTTAGATTTAATTCATCTTTTTTGTTATTTAATTCAATAACATTGTTATCTTCTTTATTTTTTATGTTAGGATTATCACTAAACTCTTTGCTGTTATTAATAATTATTGCTTGATCATGTTGATAGGCTTCTTGCACTTCAACTGACATAATACCTCATTTTCTTAAAAGCTGGGTTAATACTGTTTTAAGTGCCATTCCCTCATAACTTCCAGCCGTAAATTTTCCGTAAGTTTGATAATTCTTAGAATATGTTTTAAAATGATTTTCGCATTTTTCTTTACTTCAATATAAAGTTTTTTTATAATCATTTAGTAGTTTAAAAAACGCAACATATCCGATTGTTTCTTTTTTTGTTCGTTCATTTTCGTTGGTTATTCATTTAAAATTGTATTCTTGTTCTAATTCATCAAAATTTAATAATTCACCTTGTTTTACTTCTATTGCGTTTATTGTTAAATATTTTCCTGTTCGGATTGCTAACTGAATATAACCCTTATAACCAATTTGCAACTGTCCTTTTCCATTATATGGAACAATATAGGCATATCCTAAGTTGGGATCTAACGGTAAATCTAATAACATTGCTTTTACACAAGCAGATAAAACACTCATTAAATTTATTTTTTCTTTATCAAATAAACTGGGATTATTATTATAAATTGTTAAGATATTTTTACGAAATAAATTAATTTCTTTCTGATTTGTTAATTTTTCATTAATTCAATTATTAACTTTTGAATTATTTAATATTAATTCAATTTTATTATTCATTTTATTTTTTCTCCTTTTTTATTTTTCACAAATAACACGAATAGCAATTATATTTATGTAATTTTGTAAAAAAGCATAATTTTATATTTTTACATTTTAAAAAATGATTACGATATTTATTACATTTTTTCATTATATTTTTTTCTTTCTAAAATTAGATCTAACTTATCATCTTTACAAATAACTAAGTTATTTTCGCCATAATTTTTTTTAAAATATTCTCATTCCCAAGTTGAATTAATATTGACATCTTCAACATCAATACCAGTTATATATTCACCAAAATAAGTTTTACATGGTCGTTTACCTTTTTCAGAACGATAACATAAAATATATTTATTAGTTTTCATATTTAATCTCATAAAATCGCATCATCATTATTTTCAAATGATTTATTTGCTTCTATTTCTTCTAAACGAATATTTCTTGTTGCTGATTGGGTCTGATTTATTTTTGTGGGTGTTATGGGAGGTGTACTATTTTTTAAATTATTATTAGTTTGTAAAAATTGACAACTATAAACTCTTACCGCTCATTGTGTTTTATTTTCTTTGTCTTTAAAAGACTGTAAAATACCTGTAATTGCAATTTGACTACCTTTTTGACAATATTGCTGTAATACACTTGCTTGTTTATTTCAAACTTGACAAGGAATAAAATCAGTTTCTTTTTGGGTTGAATGTGGTCTTGTTACTGCTAATTGAAACATGGCATATTCTTTACCATTTTGTGTTCTTTTAATTTCAATATCTTTTGTTGTTCTACCAATGGCAATAAATTGATTCATATTAATATTCCTTTCTAGTGTTTTGGTTTTTTATTTTCTTTGTTGCATTTAAAGCAATAATCTCAATATTTTAATTTGGGACAATATTTTTTAATTTTCATAGTTTCTTTTCTCCTTATTAGAATTATTTTTTAAAAATGTATGCATTATTTCTTGTCATTCTAACTTTAATTTATTGGTAATATTGAAACGATTTATATTAACACCATTTTCGTTAATTATTCAAATTTCACCAATATTACTAGTAAAAATATTATTTTTTTCAAGTAAATAATTATATGCTGTAATTTGTATTTTTGCTTTATTAATTTTTTCAGCATTAAAGTATTTTCAAGTTTTAAAATCAACAACAATAGCTTTGTTATTTTCATAATAAATTAAATCAGGAGCCCCACACACTTTTCCGTCGGATAAAGGTGTTTCAAACATAATAATTGATTTAATAAAATCGTTTTTTATTCTATTAAAAAAATTATAGAATAACTCAATTATTTTTAAACTTTCTTTTATTGTTGATATTTTTTTACTATTTTTAATAATTGTTTTATAATCTTTTCTATTTTCTGTTTGGAAAATTGCATCATATAAAATTCGTGAAATAAACTCATGAATAATTTTTCCTCTTTCTGTTGCTTTTTTAAAAAGTTCATTATTTTTCATTAATTTATCATATTGAATTTCAGTATTATTAAAATAACTAATAATAGCGGTAATGCTAGGGAAAATAATATTATCTATAAAATAAGAATGGTTATCTTTTTCAAAATTTACATTATATTTTAATTTAATATTATTACTAATAAATTGCATTATCTTTAAAAATGATGTTTCTTTTCATATAATATTTCTAAACCATTAATGTTTGGAATTTCATTATTATTTTCTTTAATTGCTTTTTTAATCGCTTCTTCATCAATAGTTTTAATAATAAATTTTTCTGGCACTTTTTCAATATCAATAATATTTATTTTTAAATTTCATCTTGTTTTTAAACCTTTAACTTTTATGTCTTCTTTATTCAAAATTTCAGAAATTAAATTATTTTCTTTATTATTATTTAATTCTTTTAATTGATTTTCAGCCGCATTCATTCAATTAATTTGTTTAGTCAATATTTCAATTTGAATAACATCTGTTTCTAATTTTTCAAAAGATTTAGTAATGTATCTATACAAACTATCAATTATTTTAAGTTCTGATCGATTATTAACAATTGGAGTTATTATTTTTTTAATTGTAGATTTTAATAATATTTTTAATTCAGTACCATAATCTGCATCACTTTTGTTATTAACTTGAAAATTGTTAATATTTTTAATTAAATTATTCAAATTTTTTAAATCATTATCAATATTTTTTAAAAATAGTAAATTATTTGCCACACATTTTTTTAATGTTGAGATAATAAATTCATCTTTATTTTTAAAATCATCTAAATCTTTATTTGTTTTAATAATTTGATTTATTTGATTTTCGCTTTTTATTACATCCATTATTTTTCCTCCTTACTAGGTAATTTGTAATATTTAGAATTATCTTTTAAAATTAGAATATACTTTGATAATTGTTCTTCTGTTGGTTCTTCTTCATCTTCAACTATACATTGGTCTCAATGTCCGTGATAACTACAATAATATTGAGCATCAAAATCTTCTTTAATATTTGTTGTTTTAATTCATCAAGTTCTTCTTTAAGTGCTTCATTTTCTTCTTTAAGTTTGTTAAATTTAATTGTTTCTGTTATATTCATTATTCATCCTCCTTACTAGGTAAATTATTAATATCTTTAATTAGGCAATATCTATGATTATTACTTTCACAATATTTTAAGTGCATTTCAATTGTTATTTCATCAGTTTGTAAACTTTCTCAATCATATGTAAATTTATCTTCTTCACAAAGTAAATAAAAATCTTCTTTAAATAAATGTTTTGATTTTAGTTTTTTAATTTCTTTATCTTTTTCAGCAAGTTCTTCTTTTAGTTTGTCAAATTTAATTGATTCTGCTATATTCATTATTAATCTTCCTCAATTTCCTTAATTATTAATAAATTATTTAGTTCACTTGTATTTGAAAAATTAAAATATAATTCTGATAATGTTAATATGTCAATAGAATTATCTTTTCAATAACATTTATATTTTTTATTTTTACATTTATTTCAATTTACACCAATAAATGTTAATCAAGCATTTTTATAATTAATTTCATTTTCTAACATTATTAATCTTCCTCACTAGCAATATGAAATAAGGCAACTAGCACATACATAATGCAATTTATCTTTGAAATTTTTTCTTTAATGCTCAATAACGATTATGGTGTACTCATCCTTTGCATATTTGACATCAATTAGTTTGATTAACAAATTCTCCTGTTGATGTTTCATTATATTTACAAATAATTTGATCTGTATTTGTATATTCTTTAAAATTACAACTGCATTTCTTATAATGTTTTCTTAAATATTCATAATGACCACTAAAATTAATTCCACAACTTGTATTAGCCATTCTATTTTTCCTCATCAATAATAGTTAATTTGTCTAATTGTTGCTTAGTCAAAGTTGATGTATTTATGTAATAATAAATAAAATTAGCATTTAATGATTTATGAATAATTTTACAATCCTTAAAAATTTCATAACCTTTAAAGTCTTTTATTTTTCCTTTAAAAATAATTGATTGTATACTTTTAACTTCAATTTTTAAATTATTATTATATATTTCAATTCAATCTTTTAATTTTTCTAACATTATTCATTCTCCTCAATAACAGTTAATTGGTCTAATTGTTGTTGTGTTATTTTAATATTTTTTAAATCAGCACCTCGTAAATCAACTTCTTTTAAATCAGCACCTCGTAAAACAGCACCTTTTAAATCAGTCCAACGTAAATCGGCTTCTTTTAAATCAGCCCAACGTAAATCGGCTTCTTTTAAATCAGCCCAACGTAAATTAACACATCGTAAATCTAATTTTTCACTTTCTAAATATTTACTGATTTTATTTTGTTCAACAGTTATTCCTGTTAAATCTTTAATCATATCTTCTAATGTTTTCACTTTATAATTCCTCCTTATTTTTAATATTTTTAATTCCTTGATAACTATTAAAGTAATATTTATGATTTCTAATTTTAAATTTATTAATTGTTTCTAATGGTTTATTTTCGATATCATAATCTGAGAAATCAAAATAACCAGCACAATAATTACAATGTGAAATAAACTTACTCATTATTAAATTTCCTCCAAATTCTTTTCTGCAATTAAAGTATCAATATAGTCATAAGCACTTTCTTCTGAGTGACATTCTTCTAATGCTTCATTAAATAAATCTTCTTTTGTGTAAACTTTGCCATCTTCATCTTTTCACACATTATTTATTTTCCTTTAATATAAGTTCCAAGAATTCCAGTTCCTTTTTTCTATTTTTAATGTAATTATTTATTGATACAGTATTATCTCTTTCATCTATTGTGAATAAGTGTTCCATTTTTTTATTAAAAATCTTAATTGCATTATATCCACTATATATTCCAGTTCCACGGGAAATTTTATAGCAGTATTTATCATCTAATTTATTAATTAATTTCTTTTTGAAATTCTGATAATTGTACATTTCTAATTTCTTTCATATTATTTATTTCCTTTTCATTCAATATCTTTTAAATCAATAATTGCCGTTGATAAGCCATAATTATTATTTTCAATTTTTTCTCGCACTTTTGCTTCTTCTAGTGTGTAATAAGCATAAGTAGTTAAATATTCATTTTTAATAATTAATAAGTATTTTTTAGTCATAATTTAATTCCTCTTAATTTTGTTTACCTAATGCTCAATGTTCATCAGTAATTTCATCTTTTGAAACTAGATAACTTCTAAGCATTAATTCATTTATTTTGTTAATAGTTTTTTTATTTAGCTTTTTCATCTTTACCTCCTTAAAAATTTCCTTGGTTAATTTTTTTTATTATTTTGATACTTAATAAATAAAAAGTTGGTAAGCATATTGTGTTTACAATTAAAACTCCGATTATTATTTGTTCTATATTTAAAATTCCAAGATTTAATCAAAAAAGTATAAAATCAATTGGAAAATAAATTAATAAATTTATTAATAATAGTAGGATAATTTTTCAGAAATTATGATATTTTATTAAATAAATAATCCTTAATAAAATTGCTAATAAACCAGTTCCTAAATTTCAACATAATGATCCTAGCGTAAAACCCCATAATGATAAATCAACTAATAAATGACCAACAAAACCAATAAATAAACATCAATATCAATTTAAAATAAAAGTACTAATAAAAACTGGGATTAAAAATAATGGAATTGATGTTCTTAAAATAATTTGTATTCGCATTACTTGGGATAATACAACCATCATTGCAATTAAAACTGCTATATAATTTATGTTTTTAATTAATAAAAAATAATTATTGTTTTTGCATTTTTTTATATTTAGCATAACTAAGCCCTAATTTTTTAGCTTGTCGTTTATCTTTTTGTTTTTGTTTATATTCTTCATCAATTAAATTAATGTTGTTTAATAATTCTGTTTTTTGTAAGTCAGACAAACCACAATTAGATAATGCAATTAAATAAAGTTTTTGTTTTTCTTGTTCTAATTCTATTTTTTCTAACTTAGCCAAAATTGAAGCAATATTCTTTTTTTCTTTCCTTTCTCTTAAAATTCAAATTTAAACTGAATATCTTTTAATCTTTTTTTAATTATTTTGTAATATTCATTATTTATTTCACAACCCAATCACTTTCGTTTTAACTGTTCACAAGCATACGCGGTTGTACCACTTCCCATAAAACAATCTAAAATTAAATCATTTTCTTTGCTATATTTACTAATTAATCGATTAAATATATATAATGGTTTTTCTGTTGGGTGTCTCGTTAATTTTTTTCCGATTGAATAATTAAAAATTGTTTTTTTACTTTCATAATCATTTTTATAATTCGGAATTCGATGTTTTTTAGAATAAATTATCATACAATATTCTTTATCTTGATAAATATGATTATTAGTTGGCATTGGATTTGTTTTGTTTCAAAGGATAAAATCATAAAGCATATCTTTTTTACGAACTCAATCTAAATAATCTATAATTTGTTGTCTATTCATTCAAATTAACATAAATTTATTTTTTGAAATTCGATAAAACTCATCTAAATAAGTATTTATATCAAATGAATTATGCAAATTATTATCATAAATAGCATTAATATATTTATTTATGCTTTTGGTTATATTGCTTTTTTCATTTATTTGTTCGTTTTCTCTTTTTGATAAATTATATAAATAGGGCGGATCAGTTAGTATTAAATCAACACTATCGTTTTCTAATGTCTTTATAAATTCCAAAGCATCTCCATTTATTAATTTTCCTAAATTTGTTTTAAACATTTTTTCACCCTTTGCCTTTCGCTTCAATTTAAAGGTGATCGCAGGCACTATACTATTGTGTTTTAAAATATGCAGTGAGCTTTATATGTTATGTCTATTTAATATATAATCTTAAAACTTTGTATATTATTTAAAACTTTTTTGGGAATATTTTAATTTAAACTTTTTAAGTCTTTAATTAATTGTTCTTTTTTTTCAACACTTAAATTTGTTAAATTATTTTTATTTGTTTTTACTTTTTTAGGTTCACTTGAAAATAACGCTTTTTTCATTTTAGTAGAGTAATTTTGTTTATATTGATTATATAAATTAATTAATTCGGTTCCAGTTAAACTCTTTCAAATATTACGCTTTAAATTTTCATCATATTTTACAATAGGATAATAATTATCATAAATCAAACCGATTGCTACTTGATTACAATTTTTTTCACTCGGATAAATAAACTTATTACTCAATCAAAAACCAATATGACGATTATGATTAGGTAATTTTATAAATGAAGCTTTATCTGTTCTAAAAACTATAAATTCTCTTCGAATAAAGCAATTTTCTACGTTAATATTCTTCTTATAACTTGGTTTCTGATACATTACTCAAATCAACTCGCTTTCGGTTGCACTGCATTGAACAAACATTTAACTTAAAATACAAACTACCAACAATTTTTTTATTCAAAATAGAATGACAAATTTGACATTTACGTTTAATAAAAAATATTCAAATTCCTAACATAATTAATCACACTCCTTTGTTTAATAAACATTGTTATATTTAATGTTTATCTATTGTTTATTTAATGTTTATATATTGTTTATCTATAGTTTATTTATTGTTTAATAAACATTGTTATATTTAATGTTTATCTATTGTTTATTTAATGTTTATATATTGTTTATCTATAGTTTATTTATTGTTTAATAAACATTGTTATATTTAATGTTTATCTATTGTTTATTTAATGTTTATATATTGTTTATCTATAGTTTATTTATTGTTTAATAAACATTGTTATTAACATTATTAAAAATATAAAATAGTAAAAATTGGCACACTGAAAAATACTATTAACAAGTTTAATAAAAGAAATATAAAATTAAAATTAATAAATCAAATAACATAACTAGTGTGCCATAGATGAGTTATTCATCTTGTTATATTAGAATTATTTAATTTTACTAAAAAAGATTTTTAAATACCCAGTTTTTCAATCAGAATCTATCCTTGAATTTTCCAAATTATTATAAAGTCAAATTTTTTCTTTGTTTATATACTTAATTTGATTTAATAAAACTTTGTGATTTTGACAAGTTCATAAAATTTTATTTGTTTCAAATTCTTCGGTGATAAATGATGATAATTTATAACAATTAATAACATCACATATTTTTTGTTGTTTAATAATTTTCATTTTTATAAATCAAATTTAATATTGACTATAATAAATATCTTCAAATCATTCTGTTTTTCCGCGATGTTTAACTTTATGAATTCGCTTTGGCATTCCGCACTTACTGCATCTAATCATAATATTGATTTTTTCCATTTTTAGTTTCTCCAATCTAATATTTAACGATTGATTTATTAATATAACTAAGTGAAACAAAACAAGGACAACACCTTTACTAAGTAGATATATGGATTATTTAATAATTTCTTAATTTAATATGGTTTTTTTCAGAAAGGAAATAACTTTTTTATTATTTTAAAATTATAAATATTTAAAGATGCTGTCCTTGTTTTGAATCAATTAGTTATTTTAGGTTTTTTTAAATAAAAAAACCATTTTAGTAAATGGTTTAATTATTCTTATTTAATTTCTTTATATTTTTATACCCCAATCTTTTTTATGCAATCTCCAAGCGGAATTGAAAATGATAGTGCAACAATTCCAACAATTGCAATTAAAGCAAATAAAACTGTCACTTTTTTTACTTACAAATCAGCTTTTATTAATTATGATATTATTCTTTGCTTAGGAAAAGTTGTTGTATGACAATTGGGTTTTCATCAGCAAGAGATTAATAGTATTTGTGCAAAATTAATTGATAACAACTTATTTTATACGGATAGTGTCCAATTACATTCTCATTCGCTAATTTCACACAAAAGCATCTATGGCAATTTACTTATTTTTGCTTCAAGTTTAGAATATTTAAATGCTGGAACCTTATTTGCTAATATGGCATTAAATGCTGGATTTGGATTAGTAATTTGGCTTTATCACCAGAATTATTAGAAAAAACAAATAATACCGCTCCAGAAATCACATTCTGTGATGCTTCTGACCGAGCCCGAATTTTAGATTTATTAACAAACAAAGTTAATGTGGTAGCCTATGGAATGGGAAAAGGAAAAACAGAACGGACATATAATACTTTAAATTATATTTTAGATAATTATAAAGGATCAATTGTTGTTGTTGTTGATGTAATTAATGTCCTAGATGCCCCTTTATTACGAAAACTATGTGGACGGGTAATTTTAACACCCCATGCCTTAGAATTATCACGCTTGATTAATAAAAGTGTGCCAGAAATTTTAAATAGTCGAATTAATATTGCAAAAGAATTTGCGAACAAGTATAAAATTATTGTTGTTTTAAAAGGATATCAATCAATTATTATTACTGATGGGGTAATCGAGTGTATATTAATGGGGCAGGTAATTCCTATATTACAGTTGCTGGAATGGGTGATACTTTAGGTCGTATAAAAAAAAGTAGGGTATAAAAATATAAAGAAATTAAATAAGAATAATTAAACCATTTACTAAAATGGTTTTTTTATTTGAAAAAACCTAAAATAACTAATTGATTCAAAACAAGGACAGCATCTTTAAATATTTATAATTTTAAAATAATAAAAAAGTTGTTTCCTTTCTGAAAAAAACCATATTAAATTAAGAAATTATTAAATAATCCATATATCTACTTAGTAAAGGTGTTGTCCTTGTTTTGTTTCACTTAGTTATATTAATAAATCAATCGTTAAATATTAGATTGGAGAAACTAAAAATGGAAAAAATCAATATTATGATTAGATGCAGTAAGTGCGGAATGCCAAAGCGAATTCATAAAGTTAAACATCGCGAAAAAACAGAATGATTTGAAGATATTTATTATAGTCAATATTAAATTTGATTTATAAAAATGAAAATTATTAAACAACAAAAAATATGTGATGTTATTAATTGTTATAAATTATCATCATTTATCACCGAAGAATTTGAAACAAATAAAATTTTATGAACTTGTCAAAATCACAAAGTTTTATTAAATCAAATTAAGTATATAAACAAAGAAAAAATTTGACTTTATAATAATTTGGAAAATTCAAGGATAGATTCTGATTGAAAAACTGGGTATTTAAAAATCTTTTTTAGTAAAATTAAATAATTCTAATATAACAAGATGAATAACTCATCTATGGCACACTAGTTATGTTATTTGATTTATTAATTTTAATTTTATATTTCTTTTATTAAACTTGTTAATAGTATTTTTCAGTGTGCCAATTTTTACTATTTTATATTTTTAATAATGCTTACAATGTTTATTAACAATGTTTATTAAACATTAAATAAACAATAGATAAACATTAAATATAACAATGTTTATTAAACAATAAATAAACTATAGATAAACAATATATAAACATTAAATAAACAATGTTTATTAAAAAAAGGAGTGTGATTAATTATGTTAGGAATTTGAATATTTTTTTTAAAACGTAAATGTCAAATTTGTCATTCTATTTTGAATAAAAAAATTGTTGGTAGTTTGTATTTTAAGTTAAATGTTTGTTCAATGCAGTGTAACCGAAAGCGAGTTGATTTGAGTAATGTATCAGAAACCAAGTTATAAGAAGAATATTAACGTAGAAAATTGCTTTATTCGAAGAGAATTTATAGTTTTTAGAACAGATAAAGCTTCATTTATAAATTTACCTAATCATAATCGTCATATTGGTTTTTGATTGAGTAATAAGTTTATTTATCCGAGTGAAAAAAATTGTAATCAAGTAGCAATCGGTTTGATTTATGATAATTATTATTCTATTGTAAAATATGATGAAAATTTAAAGCGTAATATTTGAAAGAGTTTAACTGGAACGGAATTAATTAATTTATATAATCAATATAAACAAAATTACTCTACTAATATGAAAAAAGCATTATTTTCAAGTGAACCTAAAAAAGTAAAAACAAATAAAAATAATTTCACAAATTTAAGTGTTGAAAAAAAAGAACAATTAATTAAAGACTTAAAAAGTTTAAATTAAAATATTCCCAAAAAAGTTTTAAATAATATACAAAGTTTTAAGATTATATATTAAATAGACATAACATAGAAAGCTCACTGCATATTTTAAAACACAATAGTATAGTGCCTGCGATTACCTTTAAAGTGACGTGAAAGGCAAAGGGTGAAAAAAATGTTTAAAACAAATTTAGGAAAATTAATAAATGGTGATGCATTAACTTTTATTAAAAGTTTAGAAAATGATAGTGTTGATTTAATATTAACTGATCCACCCTATTTATATAATTTACCAAAAAGAAAAAATGAACATATAAATGAAAAAAGCAATACTACCGACAGAATCGGTAAAAGCATAAACAAATATATTAATGCTATTTATGATAATAATTTGCATAATTCATTTGATATAAATTCTTATTTAGATGAGTTTTATCGAGTTTCAAAAAATAAATTTATGTTAATTTGAATGAATAGACAACAAATTATAGATTATTTAGATTGAGTTTGTAAAAAAGATATGCTTTATGATTTTATCCTTTGGAACAAAACAAATCCAATGCCAACTAATAATCATATTTTCCAAGATAAAGAATATTGTATGATGATTTATTCTAAAAAACATCGAATTCCGAATTATAAAAATGATTATGAAAGTAAAAAAACAATTTTTAATTATTCAATCGGAAAAAAAATAACAGGGCACCCAACAGAAAAACCATTATATATATTTAATCGATTAATTAGTAAATATAGTAAAGAAAATGATGTAATTTTAGATTGTTTTCTAGGTAGTGGTACAACAGCTTATGCTTGTGAACAATTAAAACGAAAGTGAATGGGCTGCGAAATAAATAATGAATATTACAAAATAATTAAAAAAAGATTAAAAAATATTCAGTTTAAATTTGAATTTTAATAGAAAGGAAATAAAAAAATGAATATTGCTTCAATTTTGGCTAAATTAGAAAAAATAGAATTAGAACAAGAAAAACAAAAACTTTATTTAATTGCATTATCTAATTGTGGTTTGTCTGACTTACAAAAAACAGAATTATTAAACAACATTAATTTAATTGATGAAGAATATAAACAAAAACAAAAAGATAAACGACAAGCTAAAAAATTAGGCCTTAGTTATGCTAAATATAAAAAAATGCAAAAACAATAATTATTTTTTATTAATTAAAAACATAAATTATATAGCAGTTTTAATTGCGATGATGGTTGTATTATCACAAGTGATGCGAATACAAATTATTTTAAGAACATCAATTCCATTATTTTTAATTCCAGTTTTTATTAGTACTTTTATTTTAAATTGATATTGATGTTTATTTATTGGTTTTGTTGGTCATTTATTAGTTGATTTATCATTATGAGGTTTTACGCTAGGATCATTATGTTGAAATATTGGCACAGGTTTATTTGCAATTTTATTAAGAATTATTTATTTAATAAAATGTCATAATTTTTCAAAAATTATCTTACTTTTATTCATAAATTTAATAATTTACTTTCCAATTGATTTTATACTTTTTTGATTAAATCTTGGTGTTTTAAATATAGAACAAATAATAATTGGAGTGTTAATTGTAAACACAATATGCTTACCATTTTTTTATTTATTAAGTATCAAAATAATAAAAAAAATTAACCAAGGAAATTTAAGGAGATAAAAATGAAAAAGTTAAATAAAAAAACTATTAACAAAATACATGAATTAATGCTTAGAAGTTATCCAGTGTCATTTGAAGATATTACTGATGAACATTGAGCATTAAATACTAGAAAGAATTAGGAGGAATTACTATATGAAATGTCAAAGAATTAATTGTAATAATAAAAATGCTTATTGTGGAAATAGTTATATTGAAAAAAGTAATGATAAATTAGAGTGAAATTTAGGTTATAAAAAACAAATTATATTATGTGAAGAACACTGATTACAAACTTATCAATTAGAAAATTTAAGTGTAAATAAAAAGAATTAGGAGGAATTAAATTATGACTAAAAAATACTTATTAATTATTAAAAATGAATATTTAACTACTTATGCTTATTACACACTAGAAGAAGCAAAAGTGCGAGAAAAAATTGAAAATAATAATTATGGCTTATCAACGGCAATTATTGATTTAAAAGATATTGAATGAAAAGGAAATAAATAATATGAAAGAAATTAGAAATGTACAATTATCAGAATTTCAAAAAGAAATTATTAATAAATTAGATGATAAATACTGCTATAAAATTTCCCGTGGAACTGGAATATATAGTGGATATAATGCAATTAAGATTTTTAATAAAAAAATGGAACACTTATTCACAATAGATGAAAGAGATAATACTGTATCAATAAATAATTACATTAAAAATAGAAAAAAGGAACTGGAATTCTTGGAACTTATATTAAAGGAAAATAAATAATGTGTGAAAAGATGAAGATGGCAAAGTTTACACAAAAGAAGATTTATTTAATGAAGCATTAGAAGAATGTCACTCAGAAGAAAGTGCTTATGACTATATTGATACTTTAATTGCAGAAAAGAATTTGGAGGAAATTTAATAATGAGTAAGTTTATTTCACATTGTAATTATTGTGCTGGTTATTTTGATTTCTCAGATTATGATATCGAAAATAAACCATTAGAAACAATTAATAAATTTAAAATTAAAAATCATAAATATTACTTTAATAGTTATCAAGGAATTAAAAATATTAAAAATAAGGAGGAATTATAAAGTGAAAACATTAGAAGATATGATTAAAGATTTAACAGGAATAACTGTTGAACAAAATAAAATCAGTAAATATTTAGAAAGTGAAAAATTAGATTTACGATGTGTTAATTTACGTTGGACTGATTTAAAAGGCGCTGTTTTACGTTGGGCTGATTTAAAAGAAGCCGATTTACGTTGGACTGATTTAAAAGGTGCTGTTTTACGAGGTGCTGATTTAAAAGAAGTTGATTTACGAGGTGCTGATTTAAAAAATATTAAAATAACACAACAACAATTAGACCAATTAACTGTTATTGAGGAGAATGAATAATGTTAGAAAATGAAATTAATTATAAAAATGCTTGATTAACATTTATTGGTGTAAATTGAAATAAATGTAAAAATAAAAAATATAAATGTTATTGAAAAGATAATTCTATTGACATATTAACATTATCAGAATTATATTTTAATTTTTCAAATACAAGTGAACTAAATAATTTATTAATAATTAAGGAAATTGAGGAGGATGAATAATGGGAATTACTACAACAGATATACTTGTAGCAGAAAATGAAGCACTTGTAGCAGAAAATGAAGCACTTAAAAATAAACTTGCTGAATTAAAACAACAAATATTATATAAAGAAGATTTTGATGCTCAATATTATTGTAGTTATCACGGACATTGAGACCAATGTATAGTTGAAGATGAAGAAGAACCAACAGAAGAACAATTATCAAAGTATATTCTAATTTTAAAAGATAATTCTAAATATGACAAATTACCTAGTAAGGAGGAAAAATAATGGATGTAATAAAAAGCGAAAATCAAATAAATCAAATTATTAAAACAAATAAAGATTTAGATGATTTTAAAAATAAAGATGAATTTATTATCTCAACATTAAAAAAATGTGTGGCAAATAATTTACTATTTTTAAAAAATATTGATAATGATTTAAAAAATTTGAATAATTTAATTAAAAATATTAACAATTTTCAAGTTAATAACAAAAGTGATGCAGATTATGGTACTGAATTAAAAATATTATTAAAATCTACAATTAAAAAAATAATAACTCCAATTGTTAATAATCGATCAGAACTTAAAATAATTGATAGTTTGTATAGATACATTACTAAATCTTTTGAAAAATTAGAAACAGATGTTATTCAAATTGAAATATTGACTAAACAAATTAATTGAATGAATGCGGCTGAAAATCAATTAAAAGAATTAAATAATAATAAAGAAAATAATTTAATTTCTGAAATTTTGAATAAAGAAGACATAAAAGTTAAAGGTTTAAAAACAAGATGAGATTTAAAAATAAATATTATTGATATTGAAAAAGTGCCAGAAAAATTTATTATTAAAACTATTGATGAAGAAGCGATTAAAAAAGCAATTAAAGAAAATAATAATGAAATTCCAAATATTAATGGTTTAGAAATATTATATGAAAAGAAACATCATTTTTAAAGATAATGCAATTTATTAGTAATAATATTAAATTAAAATATAATGTAAATTTTGAAAAAGATAACCATTCTTATTTTATAGATAATATTATTTTCCCCAGCATTACCGCTATTATTAGTTATTTTAATAATGCTGAAATTCAATATGATAAATTAATGAAAAATAATGAACTTTTTAAAAAAGCAACAGAAAGAGGAAAAATTATTCATGAGTTTATTTCACGGATTTTATATGATGCAATTTTCCAAACAGAAAATAGAAAAGATTATAAAACAATTATTAAAAATAGTAAAAAAATATCAACAATAAAAGAAAGTTTAAAAATAATTGAGTTATTCTATAATTTTTTTAATAGAATAAAAAACGATTTTATTAAATCAATTATTATGTTTGAAATACCCTTATCAGACGGAAAAGTGTGTGGCACTCCCGATTTAATTTATTATGAAAATAACAAAGCTATTGTTGTTGATTTTAAAACTTGAAAATACTTTAATGCTGAAAAAATTAATAAAGCAAAAATACAAATTACAGCATATAATTATTTACTTGAAAAAAATAATATTTTTACTAGTAATATTGGTGAAATTTGAATAATTAACGAAAATGGTGTTAATATAAATCGTTTCAATATTACCAATCAATTAAAGTTAGAGTGACAAGAAATAATGCATACATTTTTAAAAAATAATTCTAATAAGGAGAAAAGAAACTATGAAAATTAAAAAATATTGTCCCAAATTAAAATATTGAGGTTATTGTTTTAAATGCAACAAAGAAAATAAAAAACCAAAACACTAGAAAGGAATATTAGTATGAATCAATTTATTGCCATTGGTAGAACAACAAAAGATATTGAAATTAAAAGAACACAAAGTGGTAAAGAATATGCCATGTTTCAATTAGCAGTAACAAGACCACATTCAACTCAAAAAGAAACTGATTTTATTCCTTGTCAAGTTTGAAATAAACAAGCAAGTGTATTACAACAATATTGTCAAAAAGGTAGTCAAATTGCAATTACAGGTATTTTACAGTCTTTTAAAGACAAAGAAAATAAAATACAGTGAACAGTAAGAGTTTATAGTTGTCAATTTTTACAAACTAATAATAATTTAAAAAATAGTACACCTCCCATAACACCCACAAAAATAAATCAGACCCAATCAGCAACAAGAAATATTCGTTTAGAAGAAATAGAATCAAATAAATCATTTGAAAATAATGATGATGCTATTTTATGAGATTAAATATGGAAACTAATAAATATATTTTATGTTATCGTTCTGAAAAAGGTAAACGACCATGTAAAACTTATTTTGGTGAATATATAACTGGTATTGATGTTGAAGATGTCAATATTAATTCAACTTGGGAATGAGAATATTTTAAAAAAAATTATGGGGAAAATAACTTAGTTATTTGTAAAGATGATAAGTTAGATCTAATTTTAGAAAGAAAAAAATATAATGAAAAAATGTAATAAATATCGTAATCATTTTTTAAAATGTAAAAATATAAAATTATTCTTTTTTACAAAATTACATAAATATAATTGCTATTCGTGTTATTTGTGAAAAATAAAAAAGGAGAAAAAATAAAATGAATAATAAAATTGAATTAATATTAAATAATTCAAAAGTTAATAATTGAATTAATGAAAAATTAACAAATCAGAAAGAAATTAATTTATTTCGTAAAAATATCTTAACAATTTATAATAATAATCCCAATTTATTTGATAAAGAAAAAATAAATTTAATGAGTGTTTTATCTGCTTGTGTAAAAGCAATGTTATTAGATTTACCGTTAGACCCTAACTTAGGATATGCCTATATTGTTCCATATAATGGAAAAGGACAGTTGCAAATTGGTTATAAGGGTTATATTCAGTTAGCAATCCGAACAGGAAAATATTTAACAATAAACGCAATAGAAGTAAAACAAGGTGAATTATTAAATTTTGATGAATTAGAACAAGAATACAATTTTAAATGAATAACCAACGAAAATGAACGAACAAAAAAAGAAACAATCGGATATGTTGCATTTTTTAAACTACTAAATGGTTATAAAAAAACTTTATATTGAAGTAAAGAAAAATGCGAAAATCATTTTAAAACATATTCTAAGAATTATCAAACTTACGGAAAATTTACGGCTGGAAGTTATGAGGGGATGGCACTTAAAACAGTATTAACCCAACTTTTAAGAAAATGAGGTATTATGTCAGTTGAAATGCAAGAAGCCTATCAACATGATCAAGCAATAATTATTAATAACAGCAAAGAGTTTAGTGATAATCCTAACATAAAAAATAAAGAAGATAAGAATGTTATTGAATTAAATAACAAAAAAGATGAATTAAATCTAAATTTAGAACAAGAATTTAGCATTAATGAAATAAATGATGATGAAGAAATTGCTAAAACTGTTGATGAAATGTTTTCTGATTAAGAAAATGAAAAATAATTGAAAAGATTATGATAAAAATCGTCCAATTAGACATAAATTTTATCGCAATAAAAAATGAGTAAAAATAAGAAACGATTATTTTAATAGCAAAATGGGAATATGTGAACGATGTTATCAAAAAGGATATATAGTTAATGGCGTTATTGTTCACCACAAAGAATATATTACCGATCAAGATTTTATTAATTGAAACATTGATAAACTTTTTGCATGAAAAAATTTAGAACTATTATGTATGAAATGCCACAATAAAGAACACAAAACCGAAAAAGGATATCGCGATAATGTCATAATTGACGAAAAAACTGGCAAAGTAAAAATAATAGATAAAGAAGAATAAAGACTTCAATAAAGCAAGCAAAATTGTTTCAGAAACACAACTTTATAAACAAGCTGGTAATAGCATTGTGATTGATGTATTAAAAAAGATTTTTATAAAAATGTTTAAAACAGAAAAGAAAAATTAACAAAGGAAGTGAAAAAAATGAATAGTTATAAAATAATAATAGGATATTATAATAAAATTTGTTCTGTTTGTAATAAAGAAATTCCAATTATTTTTACCCAAGCAGGATTATTAAAAATTAATGAAAATGAAAATCAATTACTTTATAATGGACATTTTAAATGTATAAAAAATAAGTATGATAAGATTAATTTATAAATATTAAAAAGGAGAAAATATTATGGAATATAATTTTAAAATTAGTTGATTCAAAAGCATTGCAGAAGAACAAGAATTAACATTATATACAAATAAGCTAAATATTATTTTTGGAGAAAATAGTTCTGGTAAAACTGTTCTATTAGATTCTATAAAATGGGGATTAGGAGAAGAAGGATCAAAAGAAAAATTCAAGACAAATTTTACAGAAAAAGGTATGGATAAATATAACCCATTAAATATTGAAAATGAAAAAAAATATAAACCTAAAATAATAACTTATATTAAAAATTATGATAAATTGGATAATTTTATTTTTAAAATAGAACAAATTAATAATTTAAAATTTAGTGAAAATGAAAAATTTATAACTTTTACCAGAAAATATAATGAGGGTACATTATGGGAAAACAATGAATTTGATTATGAAGGTAATCCTACTTTTATAAATAAAATTAAAAGAGAAATTTATGAAAAATATGAAAATTATTGACCAAAAAGTTTTTTAACTGTAAATAAAGATTTAAATGATGAAAAAATATTAATTTCTTTCAAAGAAAATATTACTCATCAAGATACTAAACCAAAAGTATTAAATAAATTAAATAAAGAAATGAGTCTAAAAGCAAAACAAAAGTTGGCCGATGAAATGCATCGAGCAATAGATTTTATTTATATTTTAGATAAATTTAATAAACTTAATTTTGATATTTATAAAAATAATGATCTTGATATTTCTTCTGCAACAGAAGATATTTCTTTTCCTTTAAATGAAATAACAAAAATATATTTAGAAAATAAAAATCCAGATAATAAATATTTAAAATTATTTTGTGATTTCTTTGGAGGAAAAGAATTTGCGGAACAAATTAATAAATTTATTAATTTGAGTAATATAACAGAACGCGATAAACAAATTCGTAATAATTTTAAAAAAGTAATAGAGAATAATACTAATGAAAAAATTAAAAATATTTTTTTAAATATATTTTCAATTAATAAATTATTTTTATTACTAAAAATAAGATTAGAAAATGATTATTTAGAGTTATGTGTGGAAGATCAAAATAATTCTAGATTATTTGGTGGACAATCACCAAAAGAACAGAGTCAGGGATATAAACAAATTTTTTATTTAATAGCTATTTTAGAAGGAATAAAATTAATTGACGAAAACAAAAAAGAATTAATTCCAATTCCAACAGTTGTTTTATTTGATGAACCCGATAAAAATATTCATTATTCTATTCAAAAAGAATTATCAAAATATTTAATAAAATATATTAACGAAAATAAAAATATTTTAATAGTTATTGCTACACACTCGGGATTTTTACTTTCTGAAGAAAAAGAAGAAAATAATATAATTATTACTAAATTATTAGAAAATGGTCAAACAGAAATTAAAGAATATGATGAAGTAAAAAAAGATGATAATATTGATTTTGATAATTCAATTTTTCCTATTAATTCCTTTTATTTAATTTCTAACTGATATAAAAAAATAGAAAAAATAATTAAAAAAAGTAAATTAGCATTTTGATATAATGAAGACGAATTTATTAAAAAATATAATAAAGATATTAATATAGAAAAAATTAAAAACTATATAAAAGAAATTAATGGTAATCTTAATAATGAAGATATTGTTTTACATCCATTAAAAAATTTTGAAGAAGAAGAAATTAATTATATTATTAAATTCTCAGATGTAGATATAAATAATCAAGACGAATTTATTAATATTATTAGAAATATTGAAAATTATAGCAATACTAAACATTATAAATTATCACCACTTTTTTTAAATGAGTTGTTAGAAATAATTTACTAAAAATATATAAAAAACTATTTATAAATATAAAAATTAATTTTGTTGTTTTTTTTATTTGACAAATAATTTTAATGACGGTATCATCACGGTGTAATTAGTTATATAAATATTAATTTTATTTTACTTATATACCCCCCCTATAAGTCCTTTAAAATAAGGACTTTTTGGGTTCCGATGTGGTGGGGTTCCGTGTACACTTTTTTTAATTTTGAAAAAAACCGCACTTTTATACTAAAAATAATAAAAAACCCCGTAAATAAAGGAGTTTTTATAAATGAATGAGTTAAAAAATAGCAAAAAACAAGCAAAAAATAGCCAAAATTTAACAAAAAATGCCCCTTTTTTGACAAAAAATGAAAGCATTTTAACAAAAGAAAACAATAACTTAAACCAACAAAAAAACCTTTTAAATTGAGAAAAAGATAAAGAAAAATTAATAAATAAATATAAACGATTTTTAAAAGAAAAAAATGTTATTTTAGATATTATTAAACTTGATTTTTTAGAAGAATTTTGTACCCTTAAATTAACTTTAAATAACATTAATAATGAAATCCAAACCTTAATTAATGACGGTAAATTATTTTCTGAAACCGATAATAATCGCGGAAAACCAAAAGAAGTAAGACACCCCGCTTTAATTTCTTATGGACAAGCATATAAAGATTATAAAGCTGGATATGAAATAATAGAACAATGAATAAAAATAGCTAATCAAAAAGATAATTCCGATACTTTTAATTTTAATAATTTATATGATAATTCAGAGGAAAAATAAGAATGCAAGCAAATAATGAAAAAACAAATTTAGAACTATATTATGAATGAATAAATAAAAACTCCAATAAAAATAAAGTTGGAATAAAAATTAAAAAAATTGTTTCCACATTAGTAAAAGAATTAAAATCAAATAAAGATTATTATTTTAATCACAAAGAAGCAAATAAAACAATTAGCTTTATTGAAAAATCTTGCTTTCATACAACTGGAGAATATAATAAACAAAATTTTAAATTAGAATTATGGCAAAAAGCATTTTTAGAAGCATTATATGGTTTTTATGATAAAAAAACAAATTTAAGAAGATTTAAAGAAGCACTCTTAATTGTCGGAAGAGGAAATGGAAAAACCGCCCTTGCTTCTGCAATCGCTTTAAAAAGTTTAATTTTAGATAATGAAGCAAATGCCGAACTTTATTCTATTGCAACCAAACGAGATCAAGCAAAAAGAGTTTATGAAGAAATGCGAAGAATGATTTTTATTAATCCTAACTTAAATAAAATTTTAAAAGTTAAGCGAGATAAAATAGAATTCATACATAATAATTCTTTTTTTCAACCACTATCATCAGAAACAAAAACATTAGATGGTTTAAACCCCTATTTTGTTGTTTTAGATGAAGTAGCAATGATGGAAAAGCGTGACATTTATGATGTTATGCGAACAGCAACCGCAAAAAGAAAAGATTATTTAATGTTATTAATAACAACCAATGGATCTATTAGAGAAAATATTTTCGATGAAAGATATTCTTATGCTGAGAAAGTTTTAGAAAACACAATAAAAGATAATAAATTTTTACCTTGAATTTATGAACTTGATGAAAGAAATGAATGAAAAAATTTTAACAATCTTTATAAAGCTAATCCAAATTTGGGTATTTCTAAATATATTGATAATTTTAAAGCCGAATGACAAGAAGCATTAATTACACCAACTCAACAACCAAATTTTTTAATTAAACATTGTAATTTAAAGAGCAATTTAGATAGTGCCCTTTTTAGTCGATTAGATTTAGAAACTAAAAATAATAAAATTATTAATACCAATGAATACTTAATAAAAAATAGAATTTGTACTATTGGAATTGATTTATCAAAAACAAACGATCTAAGTGCAGTTGTATTTTTAATCCCAAATTTAGACACAAATGAATTTATATTATTATCACAATTTTTTATGCCAGAAGCAAGAATAATTGAAAAAACAACAGAAGATAAAATACCATATAAACTTTACCAAGAACAAGGAATATTAACATTATGCAAAGGAGAAGAAATTAACATTAGTGAAATTGTTAATTATATTATAAATATAATGAAAAAATATAATTTAATTTGTTATGGTATAGGATATGATACTTTTAACTCATATCTTTTAAAACAACATTTAGATAATGCAGGATTTTATCTTATAAATAATTTAATTAGATTTGGAGTAAGAACAATTAGTCCAATTATAAAAGCCCTTAAATTAGAATTTGATGACAATAAATTTGTTTTTAATCAAAACCCATTATTAAAATTACACTTTAATAATGTTGATGTTCTTATTGATGAAGAAAAAGAAAATATGATGCCAATTAAAAGATCAAAAAACAAAAGGATTGATGGATTTATTGCTCTTCTATTTGCTTATAAAATCTTTCGCGATAATAAAGACCGAATTTATATTGAATTATATAAAATATATTCTCAAAAATAAAAAAGAGATTATTAAATCTCTTTTTTAGGTGGGGAAACAAACAATGCTCTTACCGATAGCGGACAAGTCCATACGGCCCACCTATGATTATATTATATACTATTTTTTTCCCTCTCTTTGATTATGATTTGTAATTTCTAATAAATAAAAAATATTTTTTATTAATAAACCATCTGCTCGTTTTCCGCAACCACCTCTATAAATATCAAAAGTACGCTTTAAATCTAAATTGTAGTTATTTTTTATATAGTCTATAAATTTATTATTTTTTTCTTTTTGCCTTTTTATTATTTTTTCATTATATTCAACATTAACCGAACTATCAAATTGTCTAACTGTAATTTTAGAGTAATAACTAATAATTTTATTAAATATTTTTTTATAATCGCTAGTATCTAATTTTGTTTCAATTAAAGTAAATCTAAAATTAAATAAAATATACTTATTGTCATAATTTGATAATTCGTCTGTTTTATTTAATTGTTGGTACATCTTTTTCAAACCATTTCTTAATTTCTTTATTATCAATAACATTTGAATTTTCAGTAAACAATCAAGGTTCAGTTTTATGAGAAGCATTTACTAATCTAATAGTAGAAAATTGACTAAGATATTTTAATATTTTATTAAGCAAATTTTTATCATATTTAGGAGTTTTAGCATCTTTAAATCATTTAAAATCTATTTCATTATTTCTTTTCATATTTGAGTTATCTAAATTATTAATTATAAAATTATATAATTCTTTTATAACAGGGCCATGTTGTCATGCTTCAAATACAATTGGAATAATTTCTTCTTTTTTTTCTTTTCAATAAAAACCATATATAAAAAACAATAGTTTTTGAATTCTTAAATTACTAATTTTTTCAATATCTTCTTCTAATATATTTTCATTTTTTTGTTCTTCTTCATAAAATTTAATAATTTCTTTACATAGTCCTTTTAAATTTTCTAAATTCATAATAATCCGCCCTTCCCTTATTAGTTAAATTATATAAAAATATAATTATTTGTAAACACCTTTATTACTTGTTTATAAATTGTTTTTTTATTTGACAAATATTTTTAATGACGGTATCATCACGACGACAATAAATGATGGGGTTAATTATTATTGTTAAGGCTGGTGATTATGTTTTGATATAAAAAAAATAAAGATAATAATAATGTAAATAAAACGCCTAAAAATTCTCAAGTTGATATTGTTAAGTTTGAATGAAAAGACTTTTTTACTAATTTTCAGAATAATTATCAAATTGATGTAATTAAAAGCACAATTAATCGGATTGCTACTGATATAGCACAAGTATCAGTTAATACATATCGCCAAAATGAAAAAATAAAAAAATCTAATTTTGATTATTTATTAAATTTGAGACCAAACAATTTAATGAGTAGTTATGATTTTTATTATAAGATAATTACTAATTTATTTTTGCAAGGGAATGTTTTTATTAAAATAGAAAAAGATATTAATGATAAAATCATTTCTTTAATTCCAATCGAATACAGCACTATTGAATTATTGTCTAAGGATGATGAATTATTTATAAGATTTTATCAAAATAATAATGCATTTGAGATATTACCGTATTCTCAAATAATTCATCTACGGAAATTTTATAATAAAAATTTCTTAGGGGATAATCCTAATAATTCGCTTGAACCAAGTAAAAGAATATTAGAAGAAATGACAAACTCTATTATTAACAATTTTAAAGAAACAAATTCTTTAATGGGGATAATTACCACAAATATGCCACTGGGGCCAACTGGTGCTCCTACACAGTTTAACCAAGAGAGATCCCAAATGTTGCCAGTTTTACCAGTTGAAGATATTAATTTTAAAAATACCAATTTTAGTAATAAAAGAGTTGCGTATTTATCTTATGGACAAGATTTTAAAAAAATTGATAGTAATATATCAAAATTTAGTAAAGAACAAAATGAATATTCTGAAAATTTAATTTATAAATTTTTTAATATAGCACCTGAGATTGTTAAAGGAACTTATAATTCAGAACAATTTTTAAGTTACTTATCTACTGTAATTCATCCAGTTTTAAGACAATTAGAAAAAGAATTTACCTTTAAAATTTTTACTAAAAAAGAATTAGAATTAGGGCAATATTTCGAGTTTGTATTAGATAGTAGATTAATAATATTAAACTTATCAAATAGTTTAAAAGGTGTTGAACTTGGTGCAATAAACCCAAATGAAATAAGAAAATTATTATTTGGTTTAGATCCTTATGAGGGAGGAGATACCTTTTTAAATTGAAATTATGGAAAAGTAGATGATGAAAAAAATGGAGAAAACAATGGACAACAATAAAATTATTAATAATGAAATTACTAAAAAAATTGATTTTAATATAAAAAAAATAAAAGAAATAAAAGAAGATAAATTTAATACAAACGAAATTATCGGAATAGCAAATAAATATGATGTAGTTGATTATCACAATGACATTACTGACTACAAAAGTTTTGAAAATGATTTAAAAAATGGTAAAACTGTGCCGGTGTTTTTATCTCATAATCACGAAAAAATTTTGGGTGTTGCAGATTTAGAAAACCGCAAAGACGGATTATGGGCAAAAATTAAAATATATACTAATACTAATTATGGAAAAGAAACTTACGAAATTGCTAAACAAATGCAAAAAGATAATAGACCAATGCAGTTAAGTATAGGATATCGTATTTTAAAATCAGAACCAACAGAAATAAACGGGCAAGTTGTTCGTTATTTAAAACAAATTGAAGTTGACGAAATTTCTTTGGTTCCATTAGGAGCAAATCCACAGAGTGAAATACAAGAAATTAAAAATATCAAAGGAGAAAAAAATATGGAAAAAGTAAATTTAAAAGAATTAAATGACAAAATTATTGATTCCAATAATGAATTAGAAGAAAAAAAAGAACAATTAGAAAATATGGAATTAAAGAAAAATAATTTATCTAATAAAGAATTACAAGAACAAAAAGAGTTATTAACTGCAATTAAAAAATTAAATGAAGAAATTACAGAAACTCAAAAAATAAGAAATGAATATTTAGAAAAAAATATTAAAAATATTGAAAACGGAAATAGCACAATTTTACAAACATTAAGGGGAACAGAACAAATGGAAATTAAAACTATCTATAATCAAAAAGATATTTTAGATACAAGAGAATATAAAAATGCATGATTAAAAAATATGCAAAGACAACAATTAACACCACAAGAAGCAAAATTTTTACAAGTTGGAACAAATCCAACTGGAAATGAAGATGCGAGTCCGCTTGTACCTACTACAATATGAAAAAACATCTTAAATGAAATTAAATTAACTTCTAATTTAATTAATGAAGTAACTATTTTAGAACACCGAGGAAAATTAGATATTGCGTATGAAAAAGATTCAACAGCAGCTAAATTTGTCACAGAGGGTGAAGAAATAAAAGGAAGTACAGGATCAGATAGTATTAAATTTGATGGTCACATTATTGCCACTTCGCTTGAATTTTCAGAAACTACAAGATTTATGACAATTGAAGATTTTGAAGCTTTTGTAATTAGAGTAATTACAAACAGAATTAAAGAGGGCATTGAACAATCACTTGCTACTGGAACTGGAAAAGGTCAACCAACTGGAATATTATCAGATACAAGCATTAAAAGTGTAAAAATTAAAGAATTAAATTACGATGCTATTATTGAAATGATTAAATCATTAAAATTAGGATATTCAAATGGTGCTAAATTTGTAATGAATAACGAAACATTCTGAACTATTCAAAATATTAAAGATAAAAATGATCGCCCTATTTGAAACCACAATATAAGTTCAGATGGAGTTACTAATAAAATCTTAGGTTATGATGTTGTTTTAACAGACACATATCCTACATTTTCTAAAACAAATAAAAATAATTGCATTTCTTTTGGAAAATTAAACACTTATTATGTAAATTTCCAAGAGCCTTTAACTCTAAGATATTCTGAACATATCGGAATTAAAAAACTTTTACATACTTATGTGGGAGCAGCCATTTTAGATGGGAAAGTTGTTGAAAAAAATGCTTTTGTAAATTTCCAACCTGAGTAATTTAAAAATAAAGGAGGATCAATATGGACTTATTAAATTTTGTTAAATTAAGTTTACGAATTCAGCATAATTTATTTGATGAAGAAATAAAAACTTTAATTCAATCATCAAAAAATATTTTAATAAATTCAGGTCTTCCTTTTAAAATTATTGAGGAAGCAAATGATGAACAAATAAAAAATATTATTTCTATTTATGTTAAGGAAAATTTAGGGCGTGAATTAATTGGAGAAAAATTTTATACTATTCTTAACTATAATATTCAACAATTAATGTATAAATATGCTAATTATCCGCAAACAACGATATATCAATTAGAAAAAGAACTCACAGAATTAAAAAAGAAATTAAAAGATATTAAAAAACTAGAAAAAAATAAAATTGAAAGATAATTTAATTTTATTAAATGATTATGCTTTTCTAATTGATAAAGAAGATGACGAAAATCCATTAAGTCATAAAAAAATAACTAAAAATAAAAAACAAGTATTTTGTGATATTAAATCAATTTATGCTAATGATTTTTACACCGCTAGAATGGCGGGCATAAAATTAGAAATAAAATTACTTATAGATAAATATATGTATGATAATGAAAAATTTATTTTAATTGATTATAAATATCAAAATAATTGACAAGAATATGAAATTATTAGAACTTATGACAGACAAGATGGATTTTTAGAACTATTTTTAAGTTTAAGATAAGGTGTTAAAAATGAAAAAAAGTAATTCAGTAGTTGATATATTTGATTTTGTTGCAGACTCAATCCAACAATATACTTATGATATCCAAGAACAAATAAAAGCAGAAATTAAAAATGTAGGTGAAAAAATATTGGCAGAAATTAAAATTACTTGCCCTATTAGCAATAAACATTTAACAAAAAGAAGACATTTAAAAGATTATTTTGTTTTTAAAATAAAATTAACCAAAGATAAAATAATTGGTGTAATTTATGCCACTAAACAATATCAAATAATCCACTTATTAGAATATGGATATATTAATCATTGAAATAATGAAAAAATTAATCCTCGCCCATTTTTACGAAATGCTTATAATAAGTATATTGATGAATATATTAAAAAAATAGAAACTATTTTAAAATATTAGTTAAGATGATTATTAATAATAAAAGAGAGCAAAATATTAATTTAATTATTGAATTATTAAAAAAACTTTATCCAACTAAAAAGATTAAATATACATTTTTTAATTTTAATGAAGATAATTTCAATAACATTGAAAATAATATAACTTTTTATAGAATTAATGATAATACCTTTTTTTCATCAGATAATATTAATAATTTTATAAGACAAACATTCCAAATTTGCTTTAATTTTAAAAATGAAATTAATTTTAATGAAATTGAAAAACTAGAAAATGAATTAATAAATAAAAAAATAAATTATCAATTAGCACAAGAGTTTTATTTATACGAACAAAATTTATATATTGTAATTTATGAAATATTTTTGTTGCTAAAAAGATAAAAGGAGAAAATACAAATGAATAACAACATTATTGAATTTGGACTAGAAAATGTTCATTATGCAAAATTAAAATACAATCAAACAACAAACAAAACAGAATATGCAATCCCACAAAAAATATTAGGAGCAGTAAATTTAAGTTTAAATGTTAGTGAAAACACTAATACCTTTTATGCTGATAATAAACCATACTATATTTCACATTCTTTTCAAGGCTATAGTGGTAGTTTAACAATAGCAAAACCATCTGATGATTTTGAACAAGAAATTTTAGGAATTGAAAAAGATAAAAATGGAAATTATATTGAAAAATCAACTAGTTTAAAGAGTGAAATTGCTTTGGGGTTTGAAATCAAGGGTGATTTAGAAGAAAAAAGAATTTGGCTTTTAAGAGTTAATTTAAAACGCCCCAACCAAACTCATAATACTCAAACCGAAAATGTAAACCCAGATACTTATACTTTTGAATTAAACGCCTTACCACGAATTGAAGATAATGTTATTAAAATTAAAACAACAAAAAAAGCTAATGAAAATAATTATAATAACTACTTTTCTCAAGTTCCAAAATTAGAAAAAGAAGAAAAAAACGAAAATGAATAGATATTTAGAAAGTTTAAAATTAAAAGTTAATATAAGCACTTATGCATTAATTATTTATGAGGATTTATTTGGTTCATACGGAGAATTGTTAAATAAATTAGAAAAAGACAAATATGAATTTTCATTTATTTTAAAATTATTATTTTCTTTTACAAAAGCAGCTGATGAAAATCAATTTAAAGATTTTAAGGAATTTTGTCAAAAAATTACATTTAAAGAAATTACCGAAAATGTTAATGAAATTAATAACTTAATAATGGAATTTGTAGGTGCTAGTGTTAATGACAAAAATTTACAGGAATACGGCGAATTAACAAAAAAGTAGATTATAAATTTAATAAATTTACTCCTAACTTATTACTATGACTTAGTCATTTAGGGTTTTCAATTATAGACAGCAAATATATTAAATTAAAAACATTAATAGAAATTATAGAAATTTATAATAATCAAAACAAAAGATTAGCAACACAACAAGATATTAATAAATTTTTTTAAAGGAATAGTTAATTATGGCAAAAGAAATTAAAGGAATGAGCATAACTCTTGATAGTAATGTTTTAGAATTAAATAACAATTTTAAAAAAATAGCCGATAACATAAAACTATCAGGATCTAAATTAAAAAATTTTGATAATAATTTAAAATTTAAAAACGGTGATGAAATTGATATTTTAAATGAAAAATTTAATGAATATAAAAATATCATTGATAATATTTCAGAAAAAAAAGAACTTTTAATTGAAAAATATAATCAATTAAATAAAACCATTTTAGAAACACAAGAAGCATTATCAAAAACAAACGATACTGCCGAAAGAGAAAAATTAATACAAAAACAAAATAAATTAAATAAAGAATATGAATATACAAAAATAAATATTGATGCATCTAATCGCAGTTTAAACAACTTTAATGAAAAATTAAAAAATACCGCCCAAGAAATAAAAAATATTCCCTTTAAAAAATTTGAAGAATTTGGAACAAAGTGTCAAGAAATCGGAAAAAAATTAAGCACACATATTACAATACCCATTTTAGCAATCAAAGGAATTTTAACAAAAATAACTGTTGATACCGCCAAATATGCTGGTGAGCTTAAAAAAACATCAAAAGAAATCGGTATCACAGCAGAAAACTTACAAATATTTCGTTATATTGCAAAAAGAACTGGAATTACTAGCGAAGAATTAGAAAAGAGTTTTAAAAAATTACGACAAGGTATTAGTGCTATTTCTTATGGAATATCAAATGAAACAACAGAAGCTTTTAATAAATTAGGAATTAATATTAAAAATAATGAGGGTTCTTTAAAAGATACGGGAACTATTTTTTTAGAATTAAAAAAATCATTAGAACAAATAAGTGATGAAACTGAAAAAAATAATTTAATAATGGATGTTTTTGGTTCTAAGTTAGGAAAAAACCTTATTCCAATGCTTGCCTTATCAGATGAAGAAATTAAAAAAATGACAAGCAACATTAAAGATTTAGGCATTGTTTCAAATGAAAATGTTGAGAAAACAACACTATTAAACAAAAAATGAAATGAATTTAAACATGTTGTTAATATTACAAAAATGAATTTAGCATCCGCCCTATTACCCGTGTTTGAGTCTTTGGTTTCTTTTTTAGAAGTCAGTTTAATACCAATTATTAAAGGAATAACAAATTTTTTTAATATGTTTAATGATACAACCAAAAAAACTATTTTTATTATTTTAGGAATATCAGCAAGTTTGGGAGCTGTTGTTTACACAATTGGAAAAATAATAAATGTTATTAGTTCATTAAAAACACTTTTATTAGGAATGGCAAAGCACCCAATTCTTTATGGTGTTTTAGTTAGTTTGTCTGCCTTAGCTGCTGGCGGGGTATGATTATATAATAAATTTAATAAACCACCACAAAACATTAACCAAGAAAACCAAACTAATAACTATAATAAAATTGAAAATAAAAATGAATTTAAACCAACAATTATTATTGAAGGAGAAAATGATAAAGAACGAGCTGAAAAAATACTCGAATATATAGGGCAATGAAATAATAGAGTATAGGGAGAAAATATGTATAATTTACCATTTAGAACTTTTAAAATTAGTAATAGTAAAGATAATTTAATTAATTTATGTGATTTAGATAATATCATTATTTTATCATTTAATGGATTAAATATTAATTTTGATAATAATTATTTAAACATCGATAATAATTTTATTTTAAATAATTGTAAGCATTCTTTAAATCAAATAAATTTTAAATTATTATTTATAGGCCCAAATCCCTATGGTAAATTTAATGATTTTATTAATAAATTAAATATTAATTTAGATAATAAATCTTCCCCCTTTTTATTATTTTATAGTTTTTGAATAAATGAAAAAACAAAATTGGAATATTATTGTGAAGTAATTATTAAAAGTATCATTAAAACAGAATTAAATAATAATAATGATTTAGAGGTTGATTTTATTTTAGAACAATTAACTAACTGAAAAAAAGAAGAAGATAAATTATTTGAAATTAAACCAAATAAAACAAGCGGAAAAAGATACAATGAACATAATAACAAATATTATTTTAAGTTAAATCGCATTAAATATACCAATCAATATAATGAAAAAATTAAAATTAGTAATAATAGTTATTTAGCATCAGATACTCTAATAACAATCAATGGTCCCACAAAAGACCCATATTTAAAATTAGAAAATATTAATGGTAAAGTAATAAGTGAACTTAAAATTAATGCTGAAATAAATGAAAATGAAAAAATAATAATAGATAGTAGATTAAAAACTCAAAGCATTATAAAAGTTGATTTAAAAACCGAAAAATCATACAACATATATCAATATCAAGATTTTAAATATACTAATTTTATTCAAATTCCACCAGGAAACTATCATATTTTATATTCTTCTAACCTTTCAAAAGACAAACAAGTTGGAAATATTAATATTAAAAAATTTGAAGAATATATTTTAATTTAGAAAAAAGGAGAAATTAAATGGGTGTAGGAAGTTCAACAAAAAGCCACTGAAATGACGAAATAATTGCAATTAGAGAAGATAAAAAAGAAATTATTAATAAATTAAAAAACAATACTTTAAATGTAGAAATTGTAAAACAAATCCAAGAATTAATAAAAGAAATATCAGAATTAACAAAAGAAATTAATGACGAAAAACTTATTTATGATGAAGCTGTAAGATTATATCCTCAACATGCCCAACAATTATTACAAGTGCCTGATTATAAATTAATGATTGATTATCTTGATGAATTATCTAATATTGTGTTTGAAATTAATAAAGCACAACAAGAAGCAGAAGAAAAAGCAAGACAAAAAGCAAGAGATGAATTATTAAAATTAGAAATTAAAAAAGATAAAAATATTTATCAAGGTAATAGAACTAAATTAATTATATTAGGAGTTGATTTTGAAAAAGGATCTTTATTTTATAAAGATAATTGTATTGTTGAAAATTATAAGATATTTTTAGATATTTATACCCCGCAACTATCAACTTTTAATGCTTATAATTATTATAATCTTAATGTTGAAATTGAAGACATTGTTTGTATTTTGAATAACGAAAATCAATTATATATCGGAATTATTACTCATATTGAAAAAAACAAAGATGAAAATTTATATACCTTTACTACTAAAAATATTGAATCTATTTTTGATTTTAAAATTTACAACATATATAAAAATAAAAGTTGATATATTTTTCTTACTTTAATAAAAATTATTTATAACAATCTTCCCTTTATTAAACTTAATAAAAAAATTAATGATGAAAATAATAATAATCCTAAATTTTTTGAAGAAAATGAAGAAAAAGAATTTAATTGTTATCAATTTATTAACAAAATATTTAAAATAACAAATATATTTTTAAAATTTAATATTGATTTAAAAAATTTTATTTTAAATTGTGATGTTTGCAAAGATGGACAAGAAGATATCAAATTAAATAATTATAAAGTAAAAGATAATATTAAATGTATTACAAATATAGAAATTGAAGAATTAAACCAAAAAAGTATCAACAGAATTGATTTTTACCAAAAAAACAATGCCAATAAATATAAAAAAGCAAATTTATTAAAAAATAATACAATTTCTTATGATATTAATAAAAATAATTTACTTGCTAATTTAATTAAAAATAAAATATATGAATTAGAAGAAAAAGACTTTACCATAGAAAATATTAAAACTATTAGCAATCAAGAATTTAAGTTAAGTGAATACTCACACCTCATAAAATTTGATATCACAAAAGATAACAATATTTTAAATTTAAACAATTTGCAACTAAGAGATAAATTTACCTTATTATTTAACAATAAAGAATATAACAGCATTTTATCTGGAATAATTTTAGAAAGCAATAAAAACACAATTACCCTAATATTTGGCCAAGTAAGATTATGAAGTAAGTTTTAATATTTATTAACCAATATGCCCCTTAAAACGCGTAATAAAGGTATTTGCATTTAGTTATATTTTTATATAATTAATATGTAAGTCCTAATTAATTACGGTTTTCGGGTATCCGAATGACCTAACTGTATTCTAAATGCAGGTAATCTTAGGCAACGAAAGGTAGAATAAGTTCCTATTTTAAATAATAGGCCTCTATATGGATATCCAAAATAGGTGGGCCGTATGGACTTGTCCGCTATCGGTAAGAGCATTGTTTGTTTCCCCACCTAAAAAAGAAATAATTGGCCAGAGTTTAGTCGGTAAATACTTCTAGAAAAAAAGTTGCTGGTGTGTTCTTAGAGAGCAGGCAAGCTGCCCGACAAAAAAAGAGGTTTAATTATCTCTTTTTTATTATATAATTTAATTAAGTTAGGGGAGATAATTATGAAATGCAAAGGAATTAAAATTGAAGATTTTTTATATTTACTATTAGATGAAAACTATAAAATTCAAAAAAAATTAGAAATTAATAATGAAGAAATTTTTGGAATGACAAATTTGCAAATACAAAAATTAATGTATTTTATAGAAGGTTT
Source organism: Spiroplasma citri (assembly GCF_001886855.1). Classification (NCBI taxonomy): domain Bacteria; kingdom Bacillati; phylum Mycoplasmatota; class Mollicutes; order Entomoplasmatales; family Spiroplasmataceae; genus Spiroplasma; species Spiroplasma citri. The sequence goes on along the minus strand of NZ_CP013197.1, from coordinate 989,786 downwards.
ATTTATGGCTAAATTTAATAAAAAAATAATAAAAGAAAAATATAAAGCATGAACATATGGCCCAGTTTTAGAAGAATTGTATTTTTTACTAAGAAAAAATGGAAAATCATACATAGAAAAAGATAATCTTGAAAATTTTAACGAAATAAAAATACACGAAATTGAAAAAAAATTTACCAATGAAGAATTAGAATTTATTGAAAGAGTTTTTATATATTTTAGTAAATATAGTGCTTTTGAATTAGTTTCTTTATCACATATAGAAGGTCCATGAAAAGAAACAAAAAATAATGAAGAAATTAATAATGATAAAATTTTATATTATTTTCAAGAAAAATTAAACCAACTTGAACAATTAATTTAATATAAAATTAAATAATATGAATTTAGATAAGTTAGATAAAAAAATATTTTTCAATTTTGCATATATAAATAAAACTAAAAAAATAAATAATGATTTTCTAAATGAAATTAAAAAAATTTGTAATTATTCTTTACGAAATTTAATACAAGGTTCAAGACAATCTTGTGGTTATTCAAATATTGAAACAAATAAATCACGCCTTCCCCCAAAAATTCCTTTAGAATTAATAAATTATGTAAAATCACATTTTAATAAAGATATTGAACAAGATATTAAAAAATATGATTATTTAAGAGTTGGAGATAAGGAAAGAATTTATGGTGTTTTAGTTAATAATATTTTCTTTGCAATAATTTTTGATCCTGATAAATATTATCAAAATAACAATTAATTTAATTTAAAAATATAATAAATATGGTATGATGATGGCGATAAGGGGTTGATTAAATATGTCAAAAATTATGAAAAAAAAGATTATAAATTATTGGAATCTAAATTTAATGAATGAGAACAAGATATTTATAATCATAAAGAATTAATTAAAAGTTTAAAAGCATTAGCAAATACATAATTAAAAAAGAGATTTAATTATCTCTTTTTTTATTGTATAATTTACTAGTAAATAAAAAGTGGTGATTAAGATGAAGGAAACTATGCTATCAAAATATTTAAAAATATCTCCAATAGAAGCAAACAAAATAGAAATGGCAATATTGTTTCTACTAAATTCAGCATTTCAAAATAAAAAAAAAATTTATAAAATGCATGTTTTTAAATTTTTATCTTTTTTAGAATGAAAAGCTGCAAAAGAATTTTCAGGTCATTTTTTTATTTTAAATTTTGTAGCCCTAAAATGGGGGCCAGTTCCTTACAAAATATCAAAATTTATTAATGAAAATGGAACTTTTCAATTCTTTACTTATAGTGTATTAAAAAAAGAAAAAGACAATGATTTAAATAAAATATTATTTAGTTTTAAAAATTTATCACCCACTTATTTTGAAGATTATTTTAATTGAGAATATTTTTCTGAAAATGAAAAAAAAATATTAAAAGAAGCATCAGAATGAATATTAAAGTTTAAAAATACAAATTTATTAAGCGATAATTCTCATAGAATAATGAAATCATGAGAAAAAGCATGAGAAAAAGCAGTTGAAAACAGTAAAAAAAGCGTTTTTTTTGATTTTAGTTATGAAATAGGAATTCCAAAAACAGATGAAGATTATGAAGAAATATTAAAATTATACAAAATAGAATGTAAAAATAATTATGAATTATAATGATAATTTAGTTTCTGTTTTTATAGATAATTTTGATAATGTTTTAGATATTAAAAATGGTAAACCCAAAAAATCACTTTTAATTCCATTGTTTTTTGACGGATATTACTATCATCTTATAAGATTAACAACGAAAATTCCTAATAAGAATGAAAAAAATTATATCAAAATTCCACCTACACCAGATACTAAATTAAAAAAAGAGTGTTATGCAAGATTAGACAGAAAAGATACTGAAATAAGAAAAATGGAAAAATGAAGATTAGAAAAATATACAATAATAAATTGTTCAAAGATAAATTATATTTATCGTAAAGAAATTTTAGAAAAATGTTTTAATTCTCCGCATATACAAGAAATATATCATATCTTTTTAAAAGAAGAATTAAAAAAAATCGAAAAAGAGATTTAATTATCTCTTTTTTATTTGTTTATTTGACAAATAATTTTAATGACGGTATCATCACCACAAATAAGTTATGTTTCTAGTTGTAAGAAAAGTCTATGGTCTTTATGGCCTATGGTGTTCTATTGCTTTTAATCGTAAACCAAAAGGAATTTTACTTATTTTGACCTTTGAATTAACTATTGAATGAAAACTAGATATAATAGTTATTAAACAATACAAAATTATAGATGAGCCATATGGACTTGTCCGCTATTGGTAAGAGCGTAGTCGCTTCCTCATCTAAAAAAAGAGATTTTAATATCTCTTTTTTTATTTATAGTATCGCACAGACTATTGACTGACAAGGTTTCTTTTCTTTATTTAAACTTGCAAGTAGAACCTAGAATAACTCGCAACATCACTTGCTATTTAATTGTAGCATGTTTTTATAAAATTAAAGGAAAAATAAAAAAATATGGTATTATATACACAAATTTTCATTTATTATATATTTGACAAATATTTTTAATGACGGTATCATCACGATAATAAGTAATGATTATTACTTATTGAAAATTAAACAATAGTAATTATAATTATTAAAATTAAAAAATTTGTATTTATTCAGTCGTATTATAGTAAATAAATAATGTTGAACTACTTGAATGAATTTAACTCATAACCGAGTGCAAATTGACTACCACAAACAAGCAGACAAGAAGATTATTCGCATAATATTTAAGGAATTTGCTACGACTGAATAAATACAAATTTGTATGTATTATAACATAAACTATTTTAAAGACAATATAAATTGTCTTTTTTTATTTGACAAATATTTTTAATGACGGTATCATCACGACGACAATAAATGATGGGGTTAATTATTATTGTTAAGGCTGGTGATTTTTTATGTTAGATAATAATGAAAATAATAAGGTAGTTAAATTATGGCAATAGTTTTAAAAACATTTCCTAATTGTAATGTAGAAGCATGTGATGATGGAATTATTCAAGATTTTTTTGTTAGTTTTTTTGTTAAAGATAAAAATATTATTTTTTTAAACGAAGAAAAAAAATTAATAAAAAGACACCTTGGAAATAAAGTTGTTTTTAATCATACATATATATTAATTTATGGGCGAATTATTGAAATTGAAGAAGATACAGAATATGAATTACAAGCAACCAATAGAAATTCAATTAAAAAAATTATTTTTAATATTAATTTGAGAACAAAAAAGAACGAAATTAAAATACTAACAAACGAATTATTAAATGAAGGCAATTTATCATGAGAAGATATTAAAAATGAAGAATGAAGCTATGATATTGAATTATTTACTTATCAATTACAAAATAACACAATTTACAATATAAAAGAAAATCAAAAATATTGAGAAGACTTAAAACCACACACAAAACTAAACAACGATCTAAACAATAATTTTAACAACTTTGAAGAAACAATGAATAAAAACATGATTGCTAATAACGCATTACATAGTGAATGAGATAAAACATCTAACAAATTAGAAAAAAAATATTTATAAAAGAGAGGTAAAAAAATGGCATTTAGATTTATAACATTTGACAATACAGAAGATTATTTAACAGACCGCGACCAAGCAATATACTATGATTTTTTGTTAAGAAACCAAACAATCCCCTACTATGCTAATAAAGAATTAAGCAATAAAAACGCTATAAACTTATTAGGCAATAGCGATAATTATAACGAAGAAATGTTAAAACTATGTGATAACAATTCAACTGGTTTTTTATTTTACGGATTTGGCGAACAAGAAAAATTAGAAGCAGAATTCAAATATGAAGACAACGGAATTCAAGTAAAAATAAAAACAAAAAAAGGAAACAAAGAAATACCATTTTTTTATTTAAGCATTTGCGGAAGAATGATTAAAGTAGAAAACAACACCACAAACGATATCAACGACTTAATTCCCTATGCAAAAAACCAAGCAGAAACAACAACAACAATATTTTTAACAATTAAAATAGATATGTCAAAAGCACCATTAGTATATCCAATCCCCGATATAGACAACCCAGATGAAAACTACCAATATATTAATAAAAAATTTATTGAAAGTTTAGGTGAAAACAAAAGCGAACAAATTGAAAAATTAACAGAATTATTAGAACAATGCCCCATTAACACTAAAATTGACGAAGTTGAACCAAGCGGAATTGACAATAAATTCTATTTTGAAAAAACCAAGGAAGAAGAAAACAAACCATGAAAAAATATTAAAAGTGCCATGACTTGAAACGATAATTCAAAAACAATAGCAACCGCCATAATCGATAACATTAATCAAGTAAATGATTTTAAATACCAAGCAATTTATCAAAATAAATGTGCCAGCGAATATTTTGTATGAACAGACAAAGGAAGATTAACCCAAGATAACTTAAACACAAGACATAAAGACGGAATTTATGAATTCCCTATTCTTAGTTTTAATTTACCCCTAAAAGGAGAAAAAATAAAATCCTTTAATTGAGAATATACCGCACGCGTTCCCATTCGTTATCAATCAATCAAAAACCCCAACAATTTTATTAATTTTTGCGAATATGCCCGAGAAAAAATAGAAGAACACAATAAAAAATGAAATAAAGAAATGGAAAAAATGAATCAAAAAACAGCACAACTAGACAAAAGAATTAGAGAAATGCCATACAAAATAGAAAGTAGTTTTAAATATATCAAAAGCAGATTAAAAGAAGTGACACCAGATGATAAACCATTTAATACCGTTGATAATAAGTGATATTATGTTGTTTGTCGCGGCAATGAAAATGATGTTTGAGAAATTGTTAAATTTAATAATAATGAATTTCCAAAACAAAAAATACATTATAAAGGTAAAGAAAAAATAACAATTAATTATGGAAATTTTAGTGGCTTTCAAAGATTAAAAGATTTGTATTTTATTTCTAGAGATTCATTGACAATTAAATATTGGTCTGAAGACAGTGGAAAATATTTTAAAGCAGTTTATCGTTGAAATGGTGGCGAAGAATGATCACCAATATTAACATATGATGGTGGGATGATTAAATTTTGGGTATGAAAAGATTTTAAAACATGAGAAAAAGCACAGCGTGGTATTGTGACAACGGCCGCTATTGGTTTAAGAGCATTTGGAAGTTGAGAACCATTAATTTGATAATAAGGAGAATAAAAAATGAGTGAAACTATTTTAGAAATTATTGTTTTGGTTATATCACTTTTTACTGGTGGGACAACTGGCATAACAGCAACTATTTTGAGTAAAAAACAACAAAAAATTAGAGATGAAAATAAAGAATTAAAAGAAAAAATAAACGATATTAAAATTGAAATTAATAATATTAATACGAAATTAGATGTTATTACAATCATAAATAACAAACTTGCTAATAACAACAAAATAAATATCAGACAAAAAAACAAGGATGGTAATAAAAATGAAAAAGAAAAAGACTAAGTTATTTTTTCTACGATTAGCATATTGAATAGTTCACGGTTTAACATTGGGATTGCCAATTTTATTCACTGAAATTAATAAACTAATGCTAAAATTAAAAGAAAAAATTAATAATGAATGTATTTTGCTAGGTGAAAATAAAGAAGATAATATTAATGACATAATTAAAAAAGATGATGAAAAAGAAAATTAAATAAATTAAAAAAGCAATTTTTACTAAATTGTTTTTTTATTCGCCATTAACTTTTACATTACCATCATTATTAACAACTAAATCAGGTAAATTTTCTTCTCCGCCATTTCAACGATAAACTGCTTTAAAATATTTTCCACTGTCTTCAGACCAATATTTAATTGTCAATGAATCTCTAGAAATAAAATACAAATCTTTTAATCTTTGAAAGCCACTAAAATTTCCATAATTAATTGTTATTTTTTCTTTACCTTTATAATGTATTTTTTGTTTTGGAAATTCATTATTATTAAATTTAACAATTTCTCAAACATCATTTTCATTGCCGCGACAAACTACATAATATCATTTATTATCAACTTGATTAAATGGTTTTTCTTGTGGTGCTATTCATTCTAAGTTTTCTTTTATTTCTTTGCAATTTGTACATATTTGGTTTTCTTGTTTTAGTTGTTGTAATTCATCTTCGTTATATTGTGGTATATTATTACAAGCAACTAAACTTGTTGTGCTTGTTCCTAATAATGTAATTGCTCCTAAAAAACTTAATCTTTTTTTCATAAAAAGTCAGTCCTTTCTTAATATTTTATTTATATAAAAATTATATAATGAATATAAATATATACAAAGAATAATGATAAAAATTTATTTTTTTGATAATATGTTATCAAAAGAAAAAAAGAACAAGTGGAGGAAAAAGTGGAAAAAGAATCTAAAATTGAATTTGAAACTGAATTTGAAAAAATTGCAGCAGAAATAAGATCTTCTTTTGAATATTTTTTAAAATATAATCCAAAAAGTGAAGAACAAATAAAAAAAGAAAATGAATTTTTTAAAGAAATATTTTGAGAAAAATATAATAAACATGTTAACGATGAAAAATGTCAATTTACTGGTGCAAGAGGGTTGTGTTATAGAAAAGCAAAAAAAGGATATGAATGTATTGTATGTAATAGCCCATGTTGCTACATTTGTTATAAAAATTATTATAATTGTAAAGAATGTCTTTTTTGTTTTAGTGATGATGATTCTGATTTTAAATATTATTTAAAAATTTATTTTAACGAAAATTATTATAAGCAAGATTAAAAATCTTGTTTTTTTATTTTAAATTAAGATATAATATTTTTGTTATCAAAAAAGTATCAAAATTGTATTAAATAATATTAAAAAAATTAAATATTGGAAAAACAAGTTAAAAATAACTTGCTTTTTTTAGGTGTTTATTTTAATGTGTGTGATGATTTATTTTTAAATCAGGAAAGGAAACAACTTTAAAATGGATATTAATAGTATTATTAATGGAAAAAACTTTTTTAATGAAATATATAACGATTTAGAAAAATATGCTATTAGAGAAATTGCATATAGATTAGAAAAATGAGATGATTTTATTTTTCAAAATTATCAAGAAGATGATAATTTTAAAGATTTTAGAGTAAAAGAAATTAGAACAAAAACATTAATTACTTTAAAGGGGAAAATAAAATTTAAAAGAAGAAGATATTGTTGAACTAATCCAAAGACGGGAAAAACAGAGTATGTTTTTATTTTAGATATAATTTTAGGAATTAAAAAATGACAAAGAATGGGAAATGATGTCAAAGAAAGAATATTGTCATTTTTGAGTAAAGATAAAAAATATTGCGACATTTCTGGTACATTAGAAAAAGCAGGAATCAGTTTAATGTCAATTTCAAATACTATAAAAAATGCAACAACAAACGACAAATATTATATTAATAAAACAAATATTAAAATAAATGTCCCTCATACTTTATATATTCAAATTGATGGTACTTATATAAAAATGTGGAACCAAAATGAAAAAATAAAAAAACACATCCTATTGTCTACCGTTCATACTGGCTATGATCAAATAAAATCAACTGAAAAAAGACCAGTAATTGCAAATAAGTTGGGCGTTTATGAAATGGATAATATTCCAAATTATATTACTAAAAAAACAAAATTAAGACCTTTTGTTGTTAAATTAATACTTTTAATTATAAATAATTATAATATTCAAAATGATACTGAAATTATGATTTTAGGTGATGGAGCAAATTGAATTAAAGGTGTTAAAAAAGATATTGCAGATCGCTTTCCTAATAACAAAGTTCATTATACAATAGATAAATTTCATCTTAAAAGCAGATTTGAAAAGTTATTTCCTTTTCAAAGCAAAAACGCAGAAATTAAAGAAATTTTTAATAAAGCTGTTGATTATTTTTATAATGGAAAATATGAGGAATTATTACAGTGTTTAAAAGATAGCAAACCATTTATTCCTGAATCTAAATTAGATTATTTTAATAAAACAAAAAAACTAATTAAAAATAATGAAGAGGGTATTAAAAATCAGACATTGTGAAATAATATTGGTTGTCATGTTGAAGGCGATATATCACATATTAAAGGGAGATTTGTTAAAAAAGCAACTTATAATGAAAAAACCTTAAAAAACAAAATGAACGCTATTATGCAGGAATATACAAATAAAATTGATATTTTTAATCAATTAGAACAACCACCAGAAAATATTAGTATTTTATATAATAATTTTAATAAAACTCAACAACAAAATTTATATCTTTATTAATTTTATTTTTAAATTAAATAATTTTAATAAAAATGCATTTTTTGTTGTGATTAAATTTAAAAAAATATAAAAATTTGTTGACAATAAAATTAAATATGGTATCTTTAAATTAAGTAGATGGATTATTTATTCCATAATTTCTTAAAATATATTAAATACCCTTAAATAATTTATACAGTCGATACTTTAACTGGTTTAATTGCCAGTTTAGTTGGTCGGGGTTATGAATTATTTGAAGCAGCAATCGTTGGAACATATTTACATGGGCTAGCTGGGGATGAAATTTCACAATACAAAAAACCAGTTTTGCCAACAGACATTATTGACCAAATTGGTTTTGTTTTAGCAGAACTTATTGGAAATGAAGATTCTATTAATTTTAAAAAGTAGTTATTTTAGTTATTTTTATAACTTTTGAATTTGATATAATTGTTTAAAATGAAAGAAGGAGAATAAGAATGCGCCAAATTTTAAAAAGTTATTTAAAAGCATATTTTAAAAATTGAATTGAAGCAGGAGGCTTAATTCTTTTTATTATCATTATTATTGCAACAATTGCCGGAATTTTATCAGGGGCATTACAATATAAAATAAAATATAATGATTTAATTTATACCTCTGAGCAATGAGATTATGGTTTTTTTAGTGTTGAAGATTATAAACCTAATTTTATGGAAGATTATTATTTGCATAATAAGTTTATTGATAAAAATAAGCAAGAGATTAGTGTTACCGGAGTTCCTCAAGCAATTTTAAATGAAAACAGTAGTTGGTGAACAACAACAAAAAGTGTTTGTGATAGTCTACCATCATTACAACAATTTTGCTCAACAAGTCAAATTATGGCTAAGTTATTTGAAGTTGCTCAATACCGAGGAATGTATCAAAACATTGATGGTGTTAATCCAATTGCCTATCTTTATTTTCAAAAATATAATTGAAATCAACCAAAAGAAATGGTGACACGGTTATTAGCACAAAAAACTTTGCCAGAATATTCTGTTGGTGTTTTTGAAACGATTTCATTTAAACAAGAAACTAGTTCAAATTATACTTTAAAGATTACTCCTGCAGTAGTACAAAATTTAGAACAAACAGCACCAGTTAATTTTAACCAATTGAAGTTATATCAAGGACGGTTACCAATAACAAATGATGAAGCAGTTGTTAGTAGTTTATTTGCGGAGCAAAATAAGTTAAAGATTGGAGATATTTTTTCAGTCATTCCAAATAACCCAAAATTTAATTTAAAAATTGTTGGGATTGGAAATAATTTAGATAATTTTATTAAGCAGACAAATTTAAAAATTAATAATAGTAATGATATTCGGAAATATGGTGTTTTATTTACAACTGAGCGATTTTACACTCAATTTCAAGATGCAAATGTCCGTGGTGAATTAGGAACTATTACTTTAAAACCAAGTCAAAAAATTTTAATTAAGTTAAATTCATCAAATGCAATTTTAACTTTAAAAGAAAATTTAGCTCAAGGATATATTAATCCAACAGCAACTTTAATTCCATATGAAAATAATTATATTGCAATGCAAACACAAAATATTAACATTCAAATTATTTTATATAGTGCCATTGGTTTTGTGCTTTTATTTTTAGGTTTTATTTTTATTAATTATACAATGAAAAAAGAGATGAATAAAACTCGTCGGCAAATTGGAATTTTTAAAGCTTTTGGTTATCAAACAACTGAATTATCATGAATTTTTTCAACAAAGTTTTTTGTTACGATGCTATTTGGTATTATATTAGGATATTGTATCAGTATTCCTATTCAGTTATATGTTAATACATTATATACAACAGGATTATTAATTCCATTTAAACTAATTTATGTTTCTTGATGATTTATGCTAATTTTGTTTTTAGTTATTCCAGTCTTTTTTACTACTTTATCATTTTTATTTACAATGAGTTATTTAAAAAAACCAAGTTTAGTATTAATTAATGGTGCAGGAAAAATGCATTTTTATGGTTTAATAATTGGCATTAAAAAAATTTTTAGTAAAACAAGTTTCTTGTTTCGAATTCAATTGGCATTTACTTTAAAAGGATTTTGAAAATGAATAATTGTAATGTTTATTTTCTTTATTTCTTCATTACTCTTTATCATTCAATTTAATGCATCTGATATTTTTAGTCAAATTGTTTATTCGTTTAGTAATGTTTATCAAAAAGATGTTGACCATCGATTCCAATTTCCAAGTTTATTAACAATGGCAACAAGTTATAGAACTCCAGCAGGAGAAGAAAAATTAAAATTAATAAATAATAATCATTTTCAAGTGTTACCAACAAGTGATGTTGAACAAACACAAGCGGTTTCATTAGCAAAATTTAATGAATTAGCAACGGCTATTCATCAAAATCCGATGGATATAGAATTATGAAGAAAACTCCTCCTTTATCAGCCAATTTATCAATCAGTTTATTTGACTGATTTAATTCAAGTTGTTAAAGATATAAAAAATATTACAGGAAAAAATTTACCAGATTGAGGGAAAAACATTATTAATTTAAGTAATCTAATTGACCAAACCCATGTTAAGACAGTTGTTAGTTTTAATACATTGTATTACAATCCTCAAACAGAATTGCCAGTTCTTAATTTAGCTGTAACTCCAAGTAATCGTGAAGCAGCAGTCATTAGTGATCTTAATTTAAAAGGGATTGAACCAGATACTTGAGCAGAGTTTTACCAAATGAAAGATGTTAATGAGACCGTCATGACTCAATTGTTTGTGGCACCATTAACAAGAACACAAATTCCTGCAATTATTTCAGAAAAAATAGCTAAATTAAATAATTTAAAAATTAATGACACGTTTGAATTTACAGTTAAAAATGTAAGATCTACTTATAATTTATCAATTGTTGTTAAAGGAATTAATAAAAATGATACAACACGAAGTAATGTTTTTATTAATGCTAATACTATTCGATTTTTATTTTATGATTTTAACGGAAAACCAGTACCAGGTGATTTTTATGATGGTGTAATTTCGAAGGAAAAAATAATTTATGATAAGATTAATCCAAAAGATTTACTAATGGGGAAACAGGATTATAAAATTTCGTTGCAAAACTTAACAATTAACATTTTTAATCATAATATTACCGATAATTTAGGAAAAATTATGACAACAATAACTAGTGATGGTAGTGATATTAGTATTTTTACTGGTCCAAATAATGTTGAATTAATTACCTTGCAAAAATTATTAGCATCAGCAGGCTTATGGATCTTAAATGATTCATTGTTGATTTTACAAATATTAAATGGAATTATTATTTTCATTATTTTATCAGTTATTACTTCTTCAGTAATTGATGAAGCTAGCCAAGTTATTTTAACAATGCGAGCCTTAGGATATAAACCACGGCAAGTAAACTTTATTGTGATTGGTAATTATGTTCTTGGTGTTTTATTTACCTTGTTTTTTGCATATTTTATTTCCTTACTAATTTGGCATTTTGCTGTTAATATTATTTTAGAACAGTTTAGATTTGTTATTAATTTGCCATTAAATTGACAAACACCATTAAAAGTTGGAACTATTATTGGGATTATTTTAGTTTTAGCATGACTATTATCTATGCATTTAGTAAAAAAACAGAAACTAAATGAATTAACTGAGTAAAATAGGTTATAATAAAATTATAAAATTTCAGATTAAATCGTTGATTTAGGAATAGTAATTAATACGCTTATCGTCAGAGAGGTTATGGATGGTGCAAATAACTGGTGAGATATTAAGGAATTCACCTAATGAGAGCTGCTAATCCCAGCCGGATTATTGATATTAATGATTCGTTAACTGTAATTAAGACTATTTATTAGTAAAAAAAGATGGTACCGTAAGAAATTGCTCCTTGTTTATATTTTTTAATATAGACAAGGATTTTTCTAACTTAATTAGACTTCAACAAGAAAGGACCAAGCAATGGAAAAAGAATTAGAGTTATTATTTAATCAAGCAACAAAAAAAATTAAAGCAGCAAAAACAGTAGCGGAAGTTAATACGCTTCAATTAAAATATTTGGGAAAAAAAGCAATGTTGAATGATTTATTGAAAAAAATGAAAGATTTAACGCATCAAGAACGTTTAACAATTGGACAAAAAGCAAATCAAATTAAAGAGGAATTAACCGTATTATGTCAAACTAAAAAGACAGAATTAGAAAATGCTTTATTATTAGCAACAATTGAACAAGAAAAAATTGATTTGTCGTTACCAGGATATAATTTAGTGTTAGCAACAAAGCATCCTTTAAACCAAGTTATTGATGAAATTTCTCAATTATTCCAAGAATTAGGATATGATATTGTGTTTGGAACTGAAGTTGATGATGATGAATATAATTTTCAACGCTTAAATTTACCATTAGGGCATCCCGCTCGTGATATGCAAGATACATTTTATTTGTCTAAAAATACATTATTACGAACACATTGTACCAATATGACAGCCCGTGCAATTTCGCAGATGAAAAGTAAAAACGAAATTATTGCGATGATTTCAACCGGAAATACTTATCGTCGGGATGATGATGATGCTACGCATTCACACCAATTTATGCAAATTGATGGATTTTTAGTTGCTCCAAATATTACTTTTGCTAATTTAAAATGAACAATTCAATACTTTTGCCAAAGAATGTTTGGTGAAGCGACGCAAATCCGTTTACGGCCAAGTTTTTTTCCATTTACAGAACCGTCAGTTGAAGTTGATGTTACTTGTGTTAATTGTCAAGGTAAAGGTTGTTCAATTTGCAAGCAAACTGGATGAATTGAGATTATGGGGTCTGGGATGATTAATCCGCTTGTTTATGAAGCATGTGGTCAAGATCCAACATTAACTGGCTTTGCTTTTGGGATTGGAATTGAACGAATTGCGATGTTAAAATATGGGATTGATGATATTCGTCGTTTTTATACGAATGACATTCGCTTTTTAGAACAATTTAAGAAATTTGATTAGGAGGTTTAAAATGATTATTACAAGAAGATGATTAAATAAATATATTGATTTTACTGATATTAGTAATGCTGATATTGCTGCTGCTTTAAATAGTTTAGGTTTTGAAGTAGAACGTACGCATAATTTTGATTGTAATAGCAATATTGTTTGTGGCCGAATTCAAGTGGTTAATGAAATTCCTGATACGCATTTAAAGTTTTGTCTCGTTGATACAGGCCAAGAATTAGTTGATCCAATTGTTTGTGGAGCTAGTAACCCAGCTGAAAACGGATATGTTGTTGTTGCTCGTCCAGGAGCAGTCTTAGCAAATGGAACAAAAATTGCAAAATGTGAAATTAAAGAATATGCTTCGGAAGGAATGATGTGTTCATTAAGTGAATTAGGAATTGATGAAAAATATTTAACAGCAGCCGAACAAGATGAAATTATTTTAACTTTTAATGAAAAAGAAGTTTCATATGATATGATTGGTGCTGAAGATATTTTAACTAAAATTGGTTTAACTGATTATTTATTTGAGATTGATTTAACATTAAATCGAAGTGATTGTTTAAGTGCTTACGAGTTAGCTCGTGAATTAGCTCGCTATTTTAAACGAGAATTATTTCCGTTAGAGTTAGAATCAACAGAAAATTTAAAAGAATATCAAAATCCATTAAAAGTAGTAATTGCAACATCAGCAGTTGAATCAGCAATTAGCGTTAATGTTGTTAAATTAACACCAGAAAAAAGTCCGCTAAAATTATCAGATCGAATTTGGTTAAAAATTAATGAATATCAATCAAATATAGCAGATCCATTTGGCGATTTAGCAATTAAAGCAACGCTTGAGACAGGCCAACCATTATTGCTTTATGATTTTAATAAAATTAAAAACCCTTTAAAAATTACTGATGATTATGAAAATAAAACTTTTAATATTAAAAAAGGTGATTTAGTTGTTGTTGAGGGGAATGAATTTGTTGAATTAATTGGGATTCGTGTTAATCCGGCTTATGCTATTAGTGCTACAACAACGGAAATAACAGTGTTAGCACTCCATTTAAATCATATTGTAATGCGTCAACAACAACGAAAAGTTGGCATTAGTAATATTAATTTGCATCGTTATATTAAACCGCTTAGTTATGCTACTGTTGGGTTAGGATTATCACGTTATTTGTACTTATTAAAAATTAATGGTTTTTTGGCAGAGTTATCAGTTTTAAATTTTATTAAAGAATATAAGAAAACAGTTGAACCAATTAGCATTACCTTACTTGAGATTAATCAATTTATTGGTCATTCTTTTACCTTATTAGAAATTAAAGCTTTATTAGAACCATTAGCTTTCCAATTTAAAGAAGAAGGCGAACAATTGTTTGTGACACCACCAGTAACCCGTACTGATATTTTCCAAAAAGTTGATTTAATTGAAGAAATTGTGCGGCTATTTGGTTATAATAACATTATTGCTAAACCGCCAGTTTTACCAAATCTAGTTAAAGCTAAACGTCCCGCTGAAAAAACAATTAAAAATTTTGAAACTTTCTTTTTAAATAATGGTTTTTATCAGGCAAAAACATATGCATTAGTTAAACAAGAGGAAATTACTAATTTTAATTTTTTTAATTATCAAAAACCATATCAATTATTATCTCCCTTATCAGAAGAACATGCGGTAATGCGCTTAAGTTTAACAAATAGTTTATTAAATAGTGTCGGATATAATAATGCTCGAAATCAAAAAAATGTTAAATTATTTACTGTTGAAAAAATTTATGCAAATGAGAAAAGTTATTATCATGGGGCCTTTGTAAGCCAAGTAGAAATTGTTCAAAATAAAATAACAGGAGATAATCTTTCTAATTCATATTATTATATTAAAAGCTTATTGGAAGCTTATGTACAAAGTGAACAAATTGATATTAATGAATTATCATATCAACAAGCACCAAAAAATAAGGTTTACCACCCTTATCAAACTAGTCATGTTTTTTTAGGAAAACAATTATTAGCAATTATTGGTCTGATTCATCCTGCATATCAGAAAGAAGTTAATCTAAAAAGTGCAACTTATTTTGGCGAAATTAATTTTGAGGTAATTTTTAATTATCCGCAGAAAAAACAAACATTTTTTACACCGCTTTCTAAATTTAGCGCAAGTAATCGTGACATCTCAATTTGGGTACCCGCCACAGTAACCTATGAGCAAATTAAGAAAAAGATTTTAACTGGTGTAAAAAATGTTGTTGCGATAGAAGTTATTGACCAGTATTTTGATCATAAAGAAATGCCTAACTATGTTGCTTTAACAATTAGTTTTACGTTTAATGATATGACAAAACAGTTAACTGAAGCAGATATTAACCAACAATTTGAACAAATTAAAATGAATTTGAAGAAATTACAATTACAAATTCGTTAGAAAAGAACATTTATTGAGGATTAAGTTAATAATTTATCGTAAACAAGCTTAATCCTTTTAATTAGGCAGCATTTTATTTATCATATAAAAAAGAACATCTTTTGAAGCAGATGTTCACTAGTTATTTTAGTTTTTTAACATATTCATGTCATTCATCAATGGCTGTATAATAATCTTTGTATTCTTCATTATGAGTAGGATGATATTTTGCAATTAACATCCCAAAAACAATATTAATTAGCATTAACCGCGAAACATAATGGGGATTATCAACATAAAAATTTAAAATTTCAGTATTTTCTAAGGTTAGTTTTTGCAAATTAGGTGGTCCTTTATATTCTTTGTTAATAGTTAATAAAATAATTTTAACATTTCGTTTTGTTGCAATATCAATTAGAAAATGATATTCAGCATCTTGTAAACTTTTTGAAATTAAAATTAATAAATCATTTTCACTAAGAGTTTCAATTAATTGAATTGTGGCATAATAATTAACAAGATAAGTTGAATTATATTTTAAAACATTTAAGTGTAAATTTAAATTTTCGCAAATTAAAGTGTGGCGACTAATTCCCCAAATAACAATTCGTTCACTATCATGAATTGTATCAATGATTTTTTCTAATTGATTAACTTTTAAATTTCGGTAAGTTTCATCTAAGGCATAAGTGTTTAGTTTATAAATATTATCAATAATATTATGGAGAGTTGTCTCATTTTCTTGAATATCGAATTTTTTGATATTATTATACTTTCCAGCAACTCATACTTTAAATTTACTATAATTTTCAAACCCCAATTTTTTAATTAACCGACTTAAGGTTGAAGTATTGATGAAAAGGTTATCTGCTAATTCGTTAATAGTTAATTCTAGAACACTTTGAATGTCATTATTTAATTTTTCAATTAATTGAATCTGTAAATCAGTTAATTGGTTTTCTTTGTCATATGTTATAATTTTCATTTTGGCTCCTCATTTTTACAGCACATTTATATTTTATAAAAATAAATGTATAATTATATTATATTATATTATATTAATGAATAATTTAACAAAAGTTTTATTATGGCAAGATTATTGAAATTTGACAGAAAAAGTCAATAATGAGGGAACAAAATGATTTATACAGAAACAGATTTTATTAAACAACCACAAGTTATCGTTGATATACCATTAAATATTAGTCCAGAATTACTAGATTATTCGGTTAATATTAGAGGAATCAAAGATATTACCATTAAGGGAATTATTAATTATCACCCAGATCTTAATGCGATTAATATTATTGCAACAATTATTGGTGAAATTGTTGTTGAGGATGCTCAGACATTAGAACATTTTTCTGTTCCAGTTAATTTAGAATGAAATGATAAATATAGTTTTAAATTTTTTAAAAAAAGTGATATTAATTACTTAAATGAGCAAAATTTTGATATAATGAATTATGCGTGAGATGAAATAATTATGAATATTCCTATTAATTTATCTAAAAATAGTGATAAAATAATTAGTGGTGATTCAACTTGGCAAGTTTTTTCGGAAGAAGAATTTGCAGCGTATCAAGCAGCTCAAGCGGATTCACGATGAGAACAGTTACACGAAAAATTAGTTAAAACAACAAAGGAGGAGAAATAATGGCGGTACCATTTCGAAAAACATCCAAGCAGGCAAAAAGAAAACGCCGAACACATTTTAAATTAGTTGGAGCAACTTTGATAGCATGTAAGAATTGTGGAGCATTAATTAAGCCACATAGAGTTTGTCGTGAATGTGGATATTATAAGGATAAAGAAGTTATTAGAGTTGATTAGGTTATAATAACTAATTATGGGAAGGGATCAGGAGATTCTTTTTTTTTTTTTTTTTGATTATATATCTTAGTTGTGGACCATTATTTTTGTTCTCTTTACAATTTACATTTTAAAAAATCCTTTAATTATTGACTTATTAGTAGGATTATTTTTTTGTAAAAAATTTTTTAGGAAAAGTGTTGCAATATGGGAAATAGTATAATACAATATGTATGAAAGTGGGGGAGAATGGGGCAAAATGGCATTATTAGGAACTTACAATCATACATTAGATGATAAAGGACGATTAACAATTCCTTCTAAAATGAGAGAACAGTTTAAAGATGATAAAGTCTTTATTTCTCTTGGTTTTGATGGTTGTATTGATGTTCGTAATGAAGCTGAATGGTTAAAGTGAACAGAAAAAGTTGCTTCAACTGGACAAGCCAGAGCCGAAGGACGGGCTTTGACACGAAAAATTATGTCAATGTCGGATGAAACTACTTTCGATAATGCTGGACGAATTAAAATCTCGTCCATTTTACAAAATAAAACAAATATTGTAAAAGATGTTGTTATTATTGGAAACAATGACCACTTAGAATTATGAGATCCAAAAGTTTGAGAAGTATATATTGAACAAGCGCCAAGAATCGAAGAAGCGGCAAAAAATTTTGAGGAAAAAATTTAATGTATGGAATTTAAACATCAAACAGTCTTATTACAAGAAGCAATTGCCGGTTTAAATATTCTAAACAATGGGATTTATGTTGATTGTACCTTAGGGCGAGCTGGACATAGTCTTGAAATTTTAAAACATCTTCCAAATGGAAAGCTATATTGTTTTGAACAAGATGAAGCAGCAATTATTGCTTCTAAACAAATTTTGCAGGAAAGTAAATATCATAATTATGAAATTATTAAAAATAATTTTGTTAATTTAGCTGCTGAATTACAAGTACGACAAGTTAAAGCAGTTAATGGGATTTTATATGACCTCGGAGTATCATCGCCACAATTAGATGATGATAACCGTGGTTTTAGTTATCGTTATGATAGTCTATTAGACATGCGGATGAATCAAAAGCAAGAATTAACCGCAAAAATCATTGTTAATACTTATTCACAAGAAGCTTTAGCAAAACTTTTTCAGGATTATGGTGAAGAACCATTTGCAAAAGTAATTGCAAAAAACATTGTTATTGCTCGTAATACACAAGAAATTGTTACTACTTTCCATCTTGTTGAAATCATTAAAAAAAGCTTGCCACAAAAAATTTTAAAAAAAGCGAAACATCCGGCAAAACGAGTTTTTCAAGCATTACGGATTGAAGTAAATCAAGAGTTATTTGTTTTACAAGAATCATTACTACAAGCAACAACTTTATTAGCAGTGCATGGTCGCTTAGTTGTTATTTCATTTCATTCATTAGAAGATCGTATTGTTAAAAAATATTTTCAGAGTTTAACAAAAGATCCTAATTATGAAATAAATCAACAATTACCAGTAATATCACATTTTGAAAGTAATTATCAGATTATTATCAAAAAAGCAATCGTACCTTCGGGAACTGAACAAGCAAGAAATCATCGGAGTACAAGTGCTAAATTAAGAATATTAGAACGGGTGAAATAATATTCTAAAATTTTAAAAGGAGTAGGTGAACGAAGTGGAATATAAGTTAAAAGAAGTATATGCTGTGTTAGTAATTAAAAATTATAGTTTTAGTTTTATGGTTGGTGTTTATACTGAATCACAAATTAAAGTACTTTATAAAAGACATCTTGAATATCATTTTTGTGATAATGGTATCATTATTGATGAAAAAAATGTGGCTAAAGAATTAGTTAATTTAATTAAAAATGCAAATCGACAATTAGGAATTGTGATTGAACGAGTGGCAATTAGTATTCCAGCTAATAATATGACAATTAAAACTTCAACCAAAATGCTAAATTTAACACATGATCGTCTAATTACAAGAAATGATATTGATTCATTAATTACATTAGCAAAAGAAGTTCCTTTATTAGATGATGAAACTACTTTTTTTATTAGACCATATCGTTACATTTTGAATGAACAAAAAGCATTATCAGCGCCACCAATAGGGCAGGCGGCGCACAAAGTAAGTATTAAGGCAATTGTTTATGTAACAAAAAAACGAATTATTCAAAGTATTTTTGCTACCCTTAAATATGCCAAAATTGAAGTTATGGGTATCCTTCCAGAAGGGTTTAGTCTTGCGTGAAATATTGCATCACCAGTTGATTTGCAAAATGGTATTACAATTATTAATTGAGATTATGATAATGTTACCGCTTATGTCTTTGTTCGTGAAACTTTATGCGATCAAATTATTATTCCGGGTGGGATTAAAAAAATAATTACGCGGTTACGTAATGTCTTAAGTTGTGATAATAAGCAAGCACTAAAATATTTATACAAAATTATTAATTTAAATAATAATAGTAAAGATAATTTAATTATTTACAGCAAATATGATCATCAACACCAAACACAATTAAACTTTACCCATTATGATTTAAAACGAATTGTTAATCATGTTTTAACAGAAGAAATGGAAACATTAAGTGAAAAGTTAGCTAATAGCTTAGGGCGCTATAACTATCCAATGGTTGTTGTTGGTGAAATTTTACGAATTAGTGGGTTTAAAGAAAATCTGTTGGCGTTAAATAAAGATAAAAATGTTACTGTTTATATTGCTTCAACATTAGGAGCAAAAGAAACATGATGTACTGGCTTATTGGGAAATATTTATTATCAACATTTAGCAAATAAAGTTAGTGCAACAAATATTCAATCGGTTGATCATCGTTATATTCGTTACTTAAATAATAATTGTGATAAAAAAGGACCACGAAGTGACAAAAATGGTGAGCATTACCAACCAGGCGGTAATGTTAATCCAGCACAAGGGGTTATGCCGCTAAGTAAACAGCATTTAAATGGTTCACAACAATATCAACAAAAATACTACCAAAATATTAAATAAATAGTATAATATATAAAAAATGGAGGAATTAAGGTTATGGACAATTTTGATAATTATGAACAAGTCGCGTCAATAAAAGTGATCGGTATTGGTGGTGCTGGTAATAATGCGGTTAATCGTATGATTGAAGCAGGCGTGCAAGGGGTTGAATTTATTGTTGCTAATACTGATGCCCAGATTATTAGTGTTTCAAAGTCAAAAAATAAAATTGTATTGGGTAAAGAAACATCGAAGGGGCTAGGAGCAGGTGCTAATCCTGATGTTGGTCGCCAAGCAGCAATTGAATCAGCAGAAGAAATTAAAGATGTTTTAAAAGGGGCAGATATGGTTTTTGTTGCCGCTGGAATGGGTGGTGGAACTGGAACTGGGGCTGCTCCTATTATTGCCAAACTTGCTAGAGAACAAGGCGCTTTAACCGTTGGAATTATTACAACGCCATTTTCATTTGAAGGTCGTGCGCGCAATAGTTATGCCATCCAAGGGACGGAAGAACTACGTAAGCATGTTGATTCATTAATTATTATTTCAAATGATCGCTTATTAGAAGTCATTGGGGGTGTCCCATTAAAAGATTCGTTCAAAGAAGCCGATAATATTTTACGCCAAGGAGTTCAAACCATTACTGATTTAATTGCAGTACCATCCTTAATTAATTTAGACTTTGCAGATATTAAGACTGTTATGAAAAATAAAGGGAATGCTTTATTTGGGATCGGTATTGGTTTAGGTAAAGATAAAGCAATTGAAGCTGCTAATAAAGCAATTATTTCTCCATTATTAGAAGCGTCAATCCGTGGTGCACGTGATGCTATTATTAATGTTACTGGTGGAAATACCTTAACCTTAAATGATGCTAATGACGCTGTTGATATTGTTAAACAAGCAATTGGCGGCGAAGTTAATATTATTTTTGGAACAGCAGTTAATGAGCATTTAGATGATGAAATGATTGTAACTGTAATTGCGACTGGGTTTGATGAAGAACAAAATTTTACTAATCCGGATAATACTTATCGTGCTTCAATGGAAGAATATGAAGCACCAGCACCGCGCCCAACTCGTGACGCTGAGAAGATTAATGATGATAACAATGATCAAGATATTGCTCGTAAACGACCAAGTTATTTCACTAATTTATCAGAAAATTCTGAACGTGAAACAGCAAATGCAAACCGTCGAATTAATACGTGACGAGAGCATGTTAATAATAATCAAGTAGTTGAACATGACGATGATGATGATGATTTACCACCATTTGTTCGTCGTAGTTGATAATAATGAGCATTTTTAAGAAAAAACAACGAAGTATTTACGACGCTCAACCACGAATTGATTTTAATGATAGCCCAACCGAACCAATCGTCCATAGTGATCAACTATTAGCAAAACCTGTTCTTGCTCCAGAAACACCCTTTCAAAAGGTGAATTTTGAGCGTGAAAACGAAATTCAAAATTCTTCGGAGACTAGTAGTGATACAAGTGTCTTTACAACTAGCTTCATTGCTGATAGTTATAATGATGCTCCAAAAATGGCGGATTTATTATTGGCAAAAGGACAATTAATTGTTCATTTAGAAAAATTACCAAAGGCAGAACGAATACGGTTATTGGACTTTATTAGTGGTGCTATGTATGCTTTTGATGGTGATGTTCAAAAAATTGATTATAAAACCTACCAATTTACAATTCAAAAAGATGCTTAATAAAACCCAATTATTGCAACATTATCAGCAAGATTATGAATTAATTAATAAGATTAAAGGATGATGTGAACAAGCACGCCGCGGTCAAGTTATTCACACAGATTTTCTTGATTTACGGCAAATTGCAATTTTACAAGCAATCTTGGCACAAGAAAAAATTTCTAATTATGTTATTCATAAACCATTAACAAATGGTTTTCGTGCAACAGTTAGCTTTAATACTAGCCACGATCATGCAGTTATTTTACATGCGAAACAACCAACATCGCATTTTTTTCAACATCATCAGGTGCTTGGTTTTATTTTAAACCAATTACAATTAGAATTACGAGTCATTGGCAATTTATATATCACAGCGAATGATTTATATTTAAGTCTTTTAAAGAAAATTATTCCCGTGTTTGTTGATGCCCCATTAATTGTTCAAAAGAATTTATTAATTTGAACGATTAATCCTGCTCCGGTTGTTATTGAATACCAATTTACTATTTTTACAAAGACAGTAAAAAGTTTACGACTAGATGCGGTAGTAAGTGCAATATTTTGTAATGTTTCACGACAACAAGCACAAAAATATGTTGATTAAAATTATGTTTATGTTAATTTTTCCGTGGTAAATAATAAGACTTTTCAAGTTTCTTGTGATATTATAATATCAATAAAACGGTATCGTCGTTTTAAAATTAATGCAATTTTACCATCAAAAAATCAACATTATCGAATTACAATTGCAAAATTTGCATAAAAGTAGGGGAAAATATGGCAGGACAAGAGAAAGATTTACGGACAGTTATTTATGAACAAAATGAAATTATTGAAAAATTAACATACGATAATCGACAATTAATGTTGCGTTTACAAGAATTGCAACATTTAGAGCATATTTCACGTTATAATATCGAAAAGTCACGCGAAGCATTTGAAGTTGCAAGTCATAATGCAGGACGCATTATTATGAAAGCAGTTGATTTTTCTTATGCTTTTAAAGAAGAAATTTCGGTATTACTTGATGACATTGATCATAATCGGCATAATCCCCAAAATGTGTTAAAAGTAATTGATGATTTTTTAGAAAGAAATAAACGAATTTATGCCTTTTCCATTAACGATGGTGAACGAATTACAGAATTGATTAAAAAAGAAATTATTAACAAAATTAAATAAATAGTGTAAGATTTACTTATAGGAAAACAAACCACGGTTATTTGATCGTTTTATTATAGCAAGATTAGGATGATGTGAGCTAATCATAAAAGACAAATAATTATCTCTTGTTTTTACAATTTAAAATTAAGAAAAAAAGGTAAATATTATTGCAATATTTATAAAGTAAGATGGTACCGCGCATTGGCGCTCTTATAGTCTTACTTTTTTTATGACAGAAAGGAAAAAACACGAATGAATTATAAAGATACATTATTAACTCCCAATACTTTATTTGAAATGAAAGCTAACTTGGCGGAAAAAGAACCACAAATTCAGTTAGAATGACTTAAAACAAATGTTGTTTCAGTACGCTACCAACATAATGTTAGCAACCAAGCCTTTATTTTACATGATGGGCCTCCGTATGCAAACGGAGATTTACATGTTGGTCACGCCTTAAATAAAATCTTAAAAGATTTTATTGTTCGTTATTATAACCAAAAAGGATTTTATAGTCCGTGAATTTGTGGCTGAGATACGCATGGTTTGCCAATTGAAACTGCTGTTGTTAAAAGTGGAGTTGATCGGAAAACAACCCTACCAGTCGCATTTCGCCAAATTTGCCGCCAATATGCTTTAGACCAAATTGAAAAACAAATTACGCAATTTAGTCGGCTAGGATTATTTAGTGATTTTCAGAAAAAATATGTGACATTAGATTTGGCATATGAATTAGAACAATTACGTTTATTTCAAACAATGGTCCAAAAAAAATTAGTTTATCGCCAATTAAAACCAATTTATTGATCACCTTCAAGTGAGTCAGCTTTAGCAGAGGCAGAAATTGAATATGCTGATTTAACATCACCATCAATTTATGTAACTTTTACGGTGACAACAGGAAATAAGACAATTAACCCAGGAACAAAATTTTTGATTTGAACAACAACACCGTGAACAATTCCAATGAATCAATTATTAGCGGTCGGCAAAGATATTGTTTATGTTGAAGTACTTGTTGAGGATGAAAAATATTTATTTGCTAAGGTTTTATTAGACCAACTGCAAACATTATTAAATTGAAAAAAAGTTAAAATTGTGGAAGAAGTGGTTGGTGCCAAATTAGTTGGCATTATTACAAAACATCCTTTATATGAACGTGATAGCCTTGTTGTGCTTGGCCACCATGTTACTGTTGAAGCTGGAACAGGAATTGTTCATACAGCATCCGGATTTGGTGAAGATGATTATTTAATTGCGCGGGCTAATAATATTCCAATCTTTGCCCCGTTAGATGATGCTGGAAAATATACCGCTGAAGTAGCAGATAATAGTTTAGTTGGTGTTTATTATGAAGATGCTAATAAAATGATTGGACAACGATTAGAACAAAATGGTGCTTTGTTAAAATTAAAGTTTACAAAGCATCGTTATCCAATTGATTGACGAACAAAAAAACCAGTTATTTACCGAGCAACAGCACAATGATTTGTTTCAATTGAAAAAATTAAACCAGAATTATTAAGTGAAATTAAACAAGTACAATGGAATCCACAATGAGCAGCAAAAAGAATGGAAACAATGATTGAAAATCGTCAGGATTGATGTATTTCTCGACAAAGATTATGGGGTGTGCCAATTATTGCCTTTTATGATGAAAACAATCAACCACAATTTACAACAGAATTAATTGAACATGTTATTAATTTATTTGCAAAAGCAAAAACAACGGACATTTGATTTGAATGAAGTGCTGATCAACTGTTACCACCAGCTTATCAAAATCGCAATTGACAAAAAGAACAAGATATTATGGATGTTTGATTTGATAGTGGAGTTAGTAATTTAGCAGTAACCAAAGAATATAATTTGCCCCATTCCGTTAATGTTTATTTGGAAGGAATTGATCAATTTCGAGGGTGATTCAATTCATCGCTAATTACTTCGGTTGTTGCAACAGGACATGCTCCTTATCAAGTTGTTTTATCACATGGGTTTGCTAATGATGAAAAAGGGCGAAAAATGAGTAAATCATTGGGCAATGTTATCTCCCCATTATCGATTACTGACCAGTGTGGGGCTGATATTTTGCGAATGTGAGTAGCTTCGGTTGATTATCGTGATGATGTTAAAATTGGTTCAGAAATTTTAAAACAAATTGCTGAAGCTTATCGAAAAATTCGTAATACATTGCGGTTTTTGTTAGCAAATTTAAATGATTTTAATCCACTAACAGATTTACAACCAAAATTAGCGGAAGTTGATTATTATGTCTTACATTTAGCTCGTGAATTTCAACAAAAAGTAAATAAAAATTATGAAGAATTTATTTTTAATAATGTTTATACTTTAATTAATAATTTTGTTACAAAAACATTATCAAAATTTTATTTGGATTTTACAAAAGATATTTTATATATTGAGGAAATGAAATCACCACGTCGTCGTGCGGTACAAACAACATTATATTATTTATATCGGATTTTAGTTGATGTTTTAAAACCAATTATTCCGCATACCGTTGAAGAAAGCCACCGCTTTATTACATATCCCCACCAACAAAGCTCGGTTCATTTAGAAGAAAATTTTGTTTTAACAATGTCAATTAATGATAAGTTAGTTGCAAAATGAGACCAAGTGTTAAAGTTACGAGATGATGTTAACAAAGAATTAGAACGTCGTCGTGAACAAAAAGAAATTAAAAAATCATTAGAGTGTCAAGTAACGATTGCTTTAAAACCACTCTATGCAAGTTTAGCAACAATTAAAGATTTATATCAAATTTTTATTGTTAGTGAAATTATTTTTACTACTGACCATCGGAACTTAACGGAATATGAAACTAGTTATTTAAAAGTTCAAGAAAAAGATGGTCTAAAATGCCAACGTTGTTGAATGATTTATAATCAGTTAAATGGACAAAATAATGAAATTTGTAATCGTTGTTTTAATGTTTTATCGGCAAAAAATGTGCGATAATGTATAAAACGAAAAAGGAGTCAAAAGCAAATGAAAGAACGAACAAAACAATTTTGATATGATTTTAAAGACCATTTTAAAAATCGGAATTATATTTGAAAATATAAAATCCAAGTTTGCCTATCAATTTTTATTTCGTTATTAATTTTAGATATTATTACGAAGCAATTAGCTTTTCATTTATTGTCACATGACCCAGCGGCTCCCGAAGTTAAATTTCTTGATGGATTTATTAATTTTAAATTTATGGTTAATAAAGGAATTGTTTTTGGGACAAACGCTGATAATTTTCCACTTGTCATTGTTGGTGCAGTTTTCATTACTTTGTTTGCATTTAGTATTTTTTTATATATTAATAATAAAATTGCCGCCGTTGGTTTAATTATGATTACGACGGGTGGCTTTGGGAATTTAATTGACCGAATGTGAAATCATGGTGGTGTTGTTGATTTTCTAGCATGAATTTTATTTCCACCTTATAGTGTGTTTAATTTAGCTGATACTTGAGTAACATTTGGTGTTATTGTCTTAATTCTTGCTATTATTATTGAAATTATTCAGTTTTATCGTGAACGAGCACGAAACAAACGTGAAGAGCATTCGAATTCAAATGGCTAAGTTTACGTTAATTGTTTCATCATCAGCTCGAATTGATAAAATTTTAACTGATTATTTTAAAACAAATACCACTCCTTTTTCACGAACTAAAATACAAGAATTAATTAAGCAAGAGAAAGTTCAAGTTAATGGGCAAGTTGTACGGGCAAATTATGTTAGTCAAATTGGAGACCATGTTATCATTGAATTTCCAAGTGCTAAAGCAAGTGAATTAACACCCTTGGCAATCCCATTAACAATTTTGTATGAAGATAGTTATTTAATGGTTATTGATAAACCAAATAATTTAGTTGTTCATCCAGCCCCAGGGCACCAGAATGATACTTTAGTTAATGCTTTATTAGCACGAGGGGTGCAGTGGTCAACTGCTAGTGGTGAACAACGGCCTGGAATTGTGCACCGGATTGATCGCCAAACAACGGGAACTTTAATTATTGCTAAAAATGATGTTGTTCATCATCAACTACAGCAACAAATTCAAACAAAGCAGTTACAACGCCGCTATTTAGCTCTTGTTCATGGTCAAATCATTGAAAATCGGGCAAAAATTGACGCGCCGATTGGGCGTGACCCTAATAACCGTAAGAAAATGGTAGTCACAGCAAAAAATTCTAAAAAAGCATTAACTAATATTGTTGTAATTGAACGCTTTAATGATTATACTTATATAGAGTGTGAATTAGAAAGCGGACGAACTCATCAAATTCGAGCCCATCTAAAATACATTAATCATCCTATTGTTGGTGATCCGTTATATGGCACAGTCGCTGATAAAAAAGAAAGTTTTGGACAATATCTGCATGCATATCAATTAAGGTTTATTCATCCAGTTACTAAAGAATCTCTGACCATTACAGCAGCCTTACCACAAGAGTTTGAACAAAGATTAGCAATATTACGCGCGAAAGGATAGAAAACAATGAGTTTTGATAAAGATAAGTTATCTCTAGTTGATTATTTTTTAAAACAAGAAAAATACAATGTTTATAAAAATAAACCACGCAATAATAATGTTTATTTATATAAAGTTGATAGTAAAGAATTTCAAATTATTAAAATTATTGATGATTTTAGTGGTGAATTTAATGACTTCATCATTAATGATGAAGTTGTGCAAACGTTAAAGACTTTTTTAAATAAGAAATTTCAACGCGCAAAACTTACTATTTTATCAATTGTTTTAATTGAAAATCGTTCGCAAATTTATAAAGATGATAATGGCGATGTAACATTATTTGTTGATAAAAATAATTATCTTGATCGTTTAAGTACTTATTATCCTAAAATTACAATGTTGCAAAAAAATAACGAAAATGATACTTCAATGGCTGGAATGACAACTGAGGAAATTTTAGATGGGATTAAAGATCCTAATAGTAAATTAACAAAAAATTTAAAACAACTAAGTGATAAATTAAGTGTCAATAACCTTGGTGTTACTTGAGTTTTAATTGCTTTGTTATTAATTATTCCAATTGTTGGAATCTTTTTTGGTGCTCAAATTTTTAATACCCAAGGTTTAAGCGAAGGAGCGACCCAACTTGTTTATGGTGGGGTTACACGTGATTTATTAATTTGAAATAATCAATGATGACGATTATGAACATATGTTTTATTTTCAAGCAATCCATTGTTAGTAGTTTTAAATTTATTTCTGATTTTTAGTGTTGCTCGTTATGTGGAAGCTCTTTTAGGGCGTTGACGCTTATCAATCATTTTAGTGGCTGGAATTCCGTTAGCGGGAGTCTTTTTAGCAGCCCTATTACCAAATTGAATTTTTGGTGGGTCAACAATTTTATTAGCAATTTTATGAGGAAGTTTATTTAGCTATAATTATGGTAAAGAAGATTTAGGGGCTCTAATTGCAAACCAACGAACTTTAATTATTATGCTTTGGTTATTAATAATGCCAATCTTTTTAGGTTATTCATTTTATTTAATTAATTTTGTTGGCTTTTTTGTTGGTAGTGCTCTTGGTTATGCCTTAGAATTTAACCGTTCACATCGTGTTAATTGAACAATATTATATCCGGTTTTTATTATTGTAACAATGATAGTGGTTAGTACAATTGCATTATTATGAATCCGTTATGTTCCACCTTTTAATAGCGCTGTTATTAATGCATTATTGAGTTATTACCGCGCAGGCTTATTGGAACAGAGCGCAATTGAAGATATGTTAAATAATTATTATTTTTATCCAAAAGCAAATTGACCAATCTTTTTGTTACAAAGTCAAGCTAATCTTAATGATATTTTTTCTAACTTGAAGGAAGGAATCTCTAATTTATGACAACAGTAGCAGAGAAAAAACGTAATGATTATTTATCATGAGATGATTTCTTCTTAAGCGTTGCGCATGTTTGTGCAATGCGAAGCAAAGACCCCCATACCCAAGTTGGCAGTTGTGTTGTTAATCAAATTGGACAAATAATTGCGACAGGTTATAATGGTTTACCCCGTGGCTTAAATGATGATGTTTTTCCATGATCGCGAGAAGGGAAATATTTAGAAACAAAATATCCTTATGTTGCGCATGCTGAATTGAATGCCATTTTAAGTGCACGAACAAATTTAGAAAACTGTCGGATTTATACAACTTTATTTCCTTGTGCAGAATGTACAAAAATTATTATTCAAGCTGGAATTAAAGAAGTTATTTATGATGATGACAAATACGAAGGTAGCGATGATAATCAAGCAGCAAAACGGATGTTTGACCAAGCACAAGTTCGTTATCGTTGTTTACCAATTATTAATGTTATAGTAGAACGACAAAAGGAAAAATAATTAATTTACAAATAAAACTATCAATTATCAAATATTAACAAAATACTTTAGTAACTTATTTTATTTATCAAATATTAGAGGCAGAAAGGTTTTTTAGATGAAGCATTTTTTTACGGATCGGAAATTATTAATTTATCGGATTATTGGTATTATGTTAATTTTTGTTTTTTTAGTTTGTGATTT